>NZ_CP018800.1:0-319166 GCF_002795825.1 Mariprofundus ferrinatatus
AAATCCCACCATCTTGCTGTCAAGGAATCATCGCACATCAATCAATGGACTGGATGAAGCTGGGTAAGCATGTACTATTCAGACGATGACGATAACCCATGATGATTCATACTGGAACCAAATCAAGGATGCGCTGATGGACGAAGTACCGGCATCACGTTTTGATGCATGGGTTCGTCCGTTAACCGCACTGTGTGATGGCCATGGGCTTACCATTAAAGTTCCCAATCGATTTTTCCTTGATGGCCTGAAGGCCAGCTATGGAAAAAGAATTGGTGAGCTCGCGAAATCATTGGTGGGGGATGAATGTGTTGTTCTCTATGAAGTGGATGCAAATCCTCCTCCGGAAAATGAAACTGCGCAGTCAGAGCTGAAAGAGAGTGGTACACAATCCAATGTCGATGGATATATCGACCCCCGTTTTACGTTTGAAAACTTTGTGGTTGGTTCAGGTAACGAATTCTGCCATGCCGCCAGCCGGGCCGTCGCAGATAAACCGGGAGAAATATATAACCCTCTCTATCTCTACGGTGGTGTGGGACTAGGCAAAACCCATCTGATAAATGCAGTCGCCAATGAACTTCTTCAGAAGGATCACACCCGCATCGCCTACCGCACCGGTGAACGTTTTACCAACGAGCTGATTCAGGCGATTCGTAACGGCTCTACCGATGCATTCCGCAACCAGTATCGCCAGGTGGATGTGTTGATCATCGACGATATTCAGTTTATTGCCGGAAAGGATCGTACGCAGGAGGAGTTTTTTCATACCTTCAATGCCCTCTACGAGGTAAAGAAACAGATTATTCTAACCTCTGATCGCAGCCCTCGTGATCTGACCAATCTGATGGAGCGACTGCGTTCCCGTTTCAACTGGGGGCTGGTTGCGGATATTCAACCACCCGATCTGGAAACCCGACTGGCTATTCTCTCAAGTAAAGCAGAGTTGGCAGGTATTCAGCTTGACAAGGATGTGGCTCATCTTCTTGCATCACGAATTACCAATAACGTACGAGAACTTGAGGGTGCACTGACGCGATTGACAGCGCATGCCACTTTGACCGGTCGCATGATCGATATTGCCTTTGCGCGCCATGTACTGCGAGACCTTCTGCATGAAGAGGTGCGTGCTATCTCCATTGAGGATATCCAGAAGAAGGTTGCCTCCTACTTCAATATTAATGTAAGGGAGATGTCCTCTACCAAGCGAAGTCGTACCGTGGCCTTTCCTCGTCAGATTGCCATGTACGCCTGCAAGGAGTTGACCACCCGCTCACTTCCTGAAATCGGGGCAAGTTTCAACAAGGACCATACCACCATCCTCTACGCAGTAAGAAAGGTTGATAAAATGCGGCAGGAAGATGAAGATTTTGATGAAGAGATGGGTAGGATCATGAGACTCCTTAAACAGTAAAAATGAGATGTTTTAATGAGTTTTGAAAGGTGTGAATGCATCCCCGCACAGCCTGTGGATGATTTGAGTATAAAGTGATTGACCGGTACCATTCGACTGTCCATGATCAATTATTCACATCCTGTACACAGGCTTTCCTGAACTCGCAAACAGTTCAGAGAGAGTCGAAAAGAACGTGAACAAAGGTTTTTCTAGGGTTACTCACGTTACTCACAACACCTATGATGATGATGAGTTTTTATAAATTAAAGGGGATCAGGTAGTAGATATGAACATTACATTGTCCAGAGCATCTTTGTTGCAGGCAGTGCAGCGTTGTCAGAGTATTGTAGAAAAGCGCCATACCATCCCGATTCTTGCCAATATTCTTTTGCAGGCAGACAACGATACCCTGCACATTACAGCGACCGACCTTGAAGTCGGTATTCGCAGTCAGGCCCCCGCCACTGTCACCAAGCCAGGTTCGATTACCGTATCTGCGAAGAAGCTATTCGATATCATTAAAGAGTTGGATCCTGATCAGGATGTCACGCTTGAAGCAGGGGATACATTTGTTCTGATTCGCAGTGGCCGATCCCGATTCCGTCTCGCGTCACTTGCAGCAGGCGAATATCCGGCCCTGACAGAGGAACAGGGGGGAAGCTCGATCACGCTCTCCAGTTCAACCCTCGCCGATATGGTGGCGGCTACTGCTTTTGCCATGTCCACCGATGAGACACGTAAATACCTCACCGGCACTCTGTTCGAGGTCGATGATCAGCATATGCTCAGACTTGTTACCACGGACGGCCACAGGCTGGCTCTCTCGGAGGTGCGTCTGCAACAGGCAACCGATGCTGTAAAATGTATTGTACCGAGAAAGGCGGTGATGGAGATCAGGAAGCTTTGTGACGAGTGTCAGGGTCAGGTTGAACTGTTTCTCGGAGAACGTCAGATCCGCATGGTCGCCGACTCCAATATCCTTACTTCTAAACTTATCGATGCCCGTTTTCCCGTATATCAGGATGTTATCCCCAGCGGAAACCCTTCTCAGGCAGTTGTTACCAGAGGAGAGTTTGATCAGGTTCTGCGCCGCAGCATGATTGTGGCGAACGAATTTACCCACGACGTCCGGCTCACCTTTAAAGAGAATGGAATCGATATTTCGGCGCACAACACGGAACAGGAAGAGGCTGAAGAACATATTGCAACTGACTACAACGGTCAGGAGGTAGCAATCGGTTTTAATGGTCGCTATCTGAGGGATACGCTCGGTGCAATTCGTTCGGCAGCTGTCCGTATCGAGCTTAAGGATGAGCTATCGCCTGTTCTGGTACGTGGAGATGACGATGACGGATCACGTTATGTCATCATGCCGATGAGGATCTAGACAAGAGTTGTCTGCAACCCCTCTATATATTCGCGAGGTCAAGGTCAGGCATCTGCGCTGTCACGATGAAGTCGTCTGGCAGTGTGAGTCCGGCATGAATCTAATTGTCGGCGCTAACGGAAGCGGAAAAACCACCCTTCTTGAAGCCGTATACCTGATGGCCTTTGGCCGCTCATTTCGCCAGGCCCGTGACCCTTTTCTGGTGAAGCGGGATTCAGACCGCTTCTTTATCCATGGGCAGTGGCAGCGCTATGGACCGATGAACCTTTCGGTTGCCGGCCGCAAGGGAAAAACCACGCTACGCCTGCAGGGGCGTGATGTTCAGCGGCGCAAGGATGTCAGTGAGAGCTTTCCTGTTCTGGTTGAAGCCCCACAGGGCAGAAAAATCATTGATGGTGCATCGGGAGAGCGCAGGCGCTGGCTGGATGGACTGATCATCACCTGTTTTCAGAATATAGCGACCTATTATGAGCGTTATCTCAGGGCCGTGATGCAGCGTGGCCGCCTGTTAAGACGGAGGGTCTCATCGGATGAGCTGGAAGTGTGGGAGCAGCAGATTGTCCACTACGGAATGCCGATTGTGCAGGCCAGAGAGAAGATGATTACAGAGTTGAACCAGCTGCTTATTGAAGAGGTAGGGCTTACTGAGCACCCTTTGATGATCTCAATGACCATGCCTGAATACAATCAGCAGAACTGGCTGTTGCGTTTACAGGAGAAACGCAGTGAAGATTTACGGGTTGGGTTGCGTTATGGTCCCCACTGTGATGTGGTGAATATTCACTTTCAGCAGCGAGAAATCCGCAGTGCCGGGTCACGCGGACAGCAAAAACTGGCGGCCATTGCCATAAAGATGGCAGAATGCGCGATCTGGAGCCGCTACCGCAGGCTGATTCCGGTTCTGTTACTCGATGACTGTCTGGAGGCTCTGGATCGTACTCGGCAGCAGCGACTGTTTAATCGTCTGCAAAATTGTCCAGCACAGATTCTGATGACGGCACCCGAGGGTGTAGAGATCGCATCTGATCTCAATATCAGAATTCAACTTCTGGATACGCAGGGTTTATGTGACAGTGCAACCGGCTCGAAGGTTTCGATGCAAGAGGATACAACAGTGGTAATGGAGGAAGCAGCATGAGCGCGGAGCATCCGGAGGAGTATGGTGCGGATAGTATTAAGGTACTGCGAGGGCTTGATGCGGTACGCAAACGTCCTGGCATGTATATCGGTGATACTGACGATGGAACAGGCCTGCATCATATGGTCTTCGAGGTGGTGGATAACGCCATCGATGAGGCACTCGCCGGCCACTGCGACAAGATTGAAGTCATTATCCACTCCGATGATTCGGTAACCGTTCGCGATAACGGTCGCGGAATTCCGGTTGATATGCATGAAGAGGAGCAGCGTTCGGCTGCCGAAGTGATTATGACCGTGCTGCATGCAGGCGGAAAATTCGACAGTAACTCATATAAGGTGTCCGGCGGTCTGCATGGTGTGGGCGTATCGGTGGTGAATGCGCTTTCCGAAACGCTTGAGCTGGTCATTCGACGCAACGGCAAGGTGTACTACCAGAAGTATCACCTCGGAGTTCCTGAGGAGCCGCTCAAGGAGATCGGAACGGCCAAGGGAACTGGTACGGAGGTACGTTTCCTACCGAGTCTGGAGATATTCTCCCACCGAAACATGTCATTTGATATTCTCTCCACCCGCCTGCGTGAACTTTCTTTTCTCAACAGCGGTGTGCATATCGAAGTCCATGATGAACGCAGTGACAACAAGAAGGTGGTTTTTGCTTATGAAGGCGGCATCTCCGCATTTGTGGAGCATCTGAATCGAACCCGCACGCCGCTGCATGGCCAGTGCGTAGCCATGAGTGCAGAAAGAGATGATGTTACTGTAGAGCTCTCCATGCAGTGGACCGACTCCTATCAGGAGCACGTCTTCTGTTTCACCAATAATATTCCACAGAAAGATGGCGGTACGCACCTGGCAGGTCTTCGCGGCGCACTAACCCGTACTGTTAATAACTATGCTACCGCCAATGGCCTGATGAAAAAACTGAAGGTGAGCCTGACCGGCGAAGATTGCCGTGAGGGGCTGACTGCAGTGCTCTCTGTCAAGGTTCCCGACCCGAAATTCTCATCGCAAACCAAGGAGAAACTGGTCTCATCTGAAGTGCGACCGATTGTGGAAAGTGTCGTGAATGAGAAACTGGCCGAATGGTTCGAGGAGAATCCGAAAGAGGCCAAGCGCATTGTCGGCAAGGTCTCCGAAGCAGCAACGGCGAGAGAAGCAGCACGCAAAGCACGCGACCTGACACGCCGCAAGGGTGCACTCGACATCTCCTCATTGCCGGGCAAGCTGGCCGACTGTCAGGAGAAAGATCCTGCTCTTTCCGAACTCTACCTGGTGGAGGGTGATTCCGCGGGTGGTTCAGCGAAGCAGGGACGTGACCGTAAGGCGCAGGCGATCCTGCCACTCAAGGGTAAAATCCTGAATGTGGAGAAGGCACGATTCGATAAGATGCTCTCGAGTCAGGAGATCGGCACCATGATCACTGCACTTGGCACCGGAATCGGGAAGGAAGATTTCGATATCGCCAAACTACGTTACCACAAGATCGTGATTATGACCGATGCGGATGTGGATGGTGCGCATATTCTTACCTTGCTGCTTACCTTCTTCTATCGCCAGATGCCTGAAGTGATCGAGCGCGGCCACCTCTATATTGCACAGCCACCGCTCTATCGCGTAACACGCGGCAAGAAGGCACGCTATATCGCCAACGATGATGAGCTGTTCGAATTCCTGCTCGAGCATGGCAGTGAAGGGAAAGAGTACTTCAGTTATAAGAAAGCCAAAGCGATGAATGGTGATCGTCTGCAGACTGCCGTTCGCAGTATCAACCGCCTGCAGCGGCTTCAGAACAGGCTCTCCCAGCGTATCGATATCAAGGTACTCAAATTCCTGATCGAAAGTGGCAAGACGACAGTCAAGATGATGCGCCACAAGGATCAGCTGGAAGAGCGTATGGATGCACTCGATTACGCCTTCAGACAGGCCTCGCGTGTTGACGAGACGCTTTCATGGAAGATTATGGAAGATGCCGAGGATGGAAGCTATTGGGTTCAGTTCCAGAGACGTGACCACGGCCGCGTGATGATCTCCCGGCTTGATAAGGATCTGGTCGGCACTGCCGAATTTGCCGAGGCGCAGAAGCTATGTGAGTCGATGCAGAATCTGGTGGATGAGGGCGCTCACCTTACCCATGGTGACAAGAGTTGGCCGATTAACCACTTTGATGAATTGGCGAGTGCGATTGAGAGTGATGGTCGCAAGGGGATGAACATCCAGCGCTACAAAGGATTGGGTGAAATGGATCCAGAGCAGCTGTGGGAGACAACCATGGATCCGCAGAACCGCGTATTCAAGCGGGTAACGCTTGAGGATGTCGTCAATGCCGATGAAACTTTCTCCACCCTGATGGGAGATGCAGTTGAACCGCGTCGCCGCTTTATCCAGGACAATGCGCTGAAAGTGAAAAATCTGGACGTTTAAGGAAAGTAACGTGAGTGCCACAGAAAAGAGTAAACTGAGCTACGCCGATTGCGGTGTGGATATCGATGCTGGAAATGCCTTCGTCGGCCGGATCAAGCAGGCTGTAAACAGCACCATGCGTCCGGAGGTTCTATCCGGACTGGGTGGTTTCGGCGGCCTGTTTAAGCCTGATTTCAAGGGTATGCAGGAGCCGGTACTGGTATCGGGTACCGACGGTGTTGGCACCAAGCTGCTGCTGCTGCAGGAGTATGATCTTCCGCATGTGGCTGGTATTGATGCCGTGGCCATGTGTGTAAACGATCTGGCTGCACTTGGAGCAGACCCACTCTTTTTCCTCGATTACCTGGCAACCGGAAAACTGGCCGGTGAAACACTGGCCGGAGTGGTGGAAGGCATTGCCGATGCATGCCGTACTTGCGAATGTGCCCTGGTAGGCGGAGAAACTGCAGAGATGCCGGGCATGTATGCGCCGGGCCATTACGATATCGGCGGCTTCTGTGTCGGTGTGGTGGATCGACCGAAGATGGTTGACGGCAGCAAGATTTCCGCTGGCGATGTGATTGTTGGCGTGGCCTCCAATGGTCCGCACTCCAACGGTTTCTCCATGGTACGCAAACTGCTCGAACTTGGTGATGCCGACCTCAACAGCGATACCCTTTCCGATGGCCGTAAGGCAATCGAGGGCGTGCTTTCACCGACCCGGCTCTATGTTCCGGCTGTGAACGCACTGATGAAGAGCGATACCGAGATTCACGGGTTTTCCCACATTACTGGCGGAGGCATGTTCGATAATTTTGAGCGCCTGCTGAGTGAAGATCTGGCAGTAACGATTGATGTAAGCAGCTGGCCTGTACCGCCTGCATTTGAATACCTGCTCAGCTTTGCGGATGTTGAGCGCGACGAGCGCTATCGCACCTTCAATATGGGGATCGGTTTTGCCGTGATCCTGCCGGAGAGCGAAGCCGGAAAGGCGGAAGCCGTTCTTAATGCTGCAGGCGAAACCACCTTCCGTATCGGTTCTGTTCACAAGCGCAGTGGTGAACCGGTCACGCTGATCGGCTGATCCAAGCGAGTACAGATGAGTTCCAAATCCATCGCGGTGATGGCCTCCGGCCGTGGCTCCAACCTCAAGGTTATTCTTGATGCTGTTGCGGCAGGCGAATGCCCGGTCGATGTGCGCCTGGTGATCTGTGACCGTGGCGATGCAAAAGCCCTGGATATTGCCCGCGCTGCTGGTGTGGCGAATGTGATATACCTGAATCCGAAGGATTATGACGGCCGCGAACAGTTCGATGCCGAGTGTGCCGACCTCCTGGACAGACATGGCTGCCAGTGGATCGTACTGGCCGGCTACATGCGCATTCTCTCCTCATCATTCGTACGACGCTTCCGCGGCCGCATCATCAATATCCACCCATCCATCCTGCCAGCCTTTACGGGTGCCAGGGCGGTTGAGGATGCGCTTGCATACGGTGTAAAGCTCTCCGGATGTACCGTTCATCTTGTAGATGAGGTGCTTGATGGTGGTCCGATACTGGCACAATCTATAGTCCCGGTACTCGATGACGATAACCGGGATTCACTGCATGCGCGCATCCAGATCGAAGAGCACAAGCTCTATCCGGCGACTTTGAAACGTATGGTTGAAGATGGATTCACCATCGAAGGGCGCAGGGTGATCTGGGCCTCATAAGTTTCCCTGGAGCGCCTCCGTACCTTCAGGGGATGGGACGCGTAAAGCCCTATCACTAACATTCGACAGCCATCAGATAATCAAGCCAGTTTGGCACTATTGAAAAGCGAGTACTCCGGTCTCAAAGAGGGGCTTGTCTGGATTCATTCGGATTGGTTTCAAATATGCCTCTATGGCACCGCCGCACTCAGGGCTAAACGGTGGCGTGAATAGATAAAATGGGTGATCAATTCGGAACGCAACAGAAAAGGGCTGGCGTTATCACTCTCCTCAGAAACCACCTTGAGCGTAGAGGAGGAATTCATAATTCTCAGGCGTGTAGAACATCAGGTGAGGCCGTTTCTTGTGGCTGGAGAGTAAAGGCATCGATTGCAGGAGAGTTCCTGAGCAGAGCACATCTGAACGAGCGATGTGAAGATACCCTGCATCCGCTGATCTGGGGCCAGCGGCTACGAGCCGGACATCATGGCATCATCCATACCATTATCATAATCATCTGCATTATACCGTTCATCCGGATCCATCTCAGGCAGGTAGATCGTTGAACCCGTGAGCTTATGGGTTGTTTCGCAGCCAGCCAGTAAAATAAGCAAAGTGATAAAAACCAGTCTCATATAATACGCCTCTCATCAGAGCCAAACAGCCCCTCCCGGCAAGTGATCAAGCTTATCTTTCTGATACTGGGTAAATTTGTCAATTTGTAAGGATCGGAGCTTTGCTGCTTAAACTTTTCCTGACTCAGGGTCGATGAGAATATTATCCAGTCTTTTGAGATGGCTGGGGTCTGCACCGCGCAGCGGCAGGCGGACAATAAAGGTTGCTCCCTCGCCAGGCTTACTCTTCACCCTGATCTTGCCGGCATGGGCTTCGACGATACGCTTGCAGATGGCCAGTCCCAGACCGGCCCCCTCGCCCTCTTTGCGGCAGCGTGCATCATCGGCGCGGAAGAAGCGGTCAAACAGGCGGTCCTGCTGTTCCTCGGCAATACCCGGACCTTCATCACGCACGGAGATGACAGCATATCCGTTCTCAGTTTTGGCAGAAAGCTGGATGGCGGAGTGCTCTGGGGCATGTTTAAAAGCGTTGGAAAGCAGATTCATCATGGTGCGCTCCAGTTGGCTTGCCTCGCCCATCACCTCGATATCATCTTCAATATCCATGTTGAGATTCACATTATGGCTGTCGAACAGGATCAGGTGCTGTTGACCCACCTCCTGCAGCAGAAGTGAGAGATCAACCGGTGACTGGGTCAGCTCAAGTTGACCGGCATCTGAGCGGGCTAGAGTTAAGAGGTCGTTCACAATCCGCTGGATACGGTCGATGGTACCCAGTTGCTGGTGCAGGATCTGTTCATACTCCTCTTCAGTTCGGGGGTGACGCAGAGCCACCTCGATTTCACCCTTGAGGATCGTTAGCGGAAGGCGCAGTTCATGCGATGCATCGGCTGTAAATCGTTTCTGCGCCTGAAAGCTTGCCTCAAGGTCGGTGAACATCTTGTTCAGCACCCGCACCAGTACGCGGATCTCTTTATCCTGCGATTCGGATTTCAGACGGCGGGAGAGATCGCCGGCAGCAACGCCGCGCGCTGTAGTGGTAATCTCCTGAATCGGTTCCAGTGCCCGCTTGGCCATGTAGTAACCGGCTCCGGCACTGATTACGATTGATATGGCGCCAAGGATGCCGCCGAGAAGATAGAGCAGGTTGAACACGGAACGGATATCCCGTGTGCTGTGGCCCAGCATCAGGGTGGCGACGACCTGTCCGTCACGATGAATCGGAAAAGCGATAACACGGATATTATCCTTGTTAAGCAGTGATTCTGTGGATGCAAAAGCGGGCGCACCGGCACGGAAGGCGTGGCCGAGTGCGCGGCTGACATCATTGCCACCCTTGTCTATCAGCGAACGATCGGAGCGGAACAGAATCAGCCCGTTGGCTCCAATCAGCTGGATTGCACCCGGATAGTGGTTGGCAAAGCTGCTCAGGTGACCGGACCAGAAGTAGAAAGGAGAGCTCTCCAGCTCATTGGAGAGGGATGTGGCCTGACTTGTAAGCTGCTCGTCCACCTCGTAATAAACCCGGTTGGCCAGAGCCGCATAGAGGACGCCGGCGGCAAAGATGAGAATGCCCAGCTCCAGACTGATATAGAGAAGCGCAAGCCTGCCTCGAAAGGTGCGGAAGAGGTTGGAGCGAATCGAGTTGAGCAAAGCGAAGGGGTTAAGGGTCAGGAGAAGCCCCCGTTAAACCGGGGGCGAGTCGTCGCTGAGCAGGTAGCCCTGACCGCGCAGGGTGTGCAGCAGAGCCGGCTCAAAACCCTTATCGATCTTGGCGCGCAGGTGGCTGACATAAACATCAATGACGTTGCTCTCGGGATCGAAGTTCATGTCCCATACATGTTCACCGATCAGGGTGCGCGAGAGCACCTTGTCCGGGTTGCGCATCAGGTACTCAAGCAGCGCATACTCCTTGGTGGTCAGGCGGATTGCTTTGCCACGGCGGCTGACGCGGCGGCTGATCGGGTCAAGTTCCAGATCGGCCAGCTTGAGGATCGGGGACTTGCTGTCGGACTGGCGGCGCAGCAGTGCGCGCACACGTGCGAGCAGCTCTTCAAAGGCGAACGGTTTTGGCAGGTAGTCGTCGGCGCCTGCATCAAGGCCACGCACCTTGTCCTCGACCGAATCACGGGCGGTCAGCATCAAAACAGGTGTGGCAACACCGCTGGCGCGTAGTTCGCGGCAGACAACAATGCCGTTCTTTTTAGGCAGCATCAGATCGAGAATGATCAGGTCGTAGTCGTTCACTTCGGCAAGAAATTCACCATCTTCACCGTCGTAGGAGACATCGACGGCGTGCCCCTCCTCCTTCAGCCCCTTCTGAATGAAGTGTGCAACTCGCTCTTCGTCTTCAACCACCAGTATCTTCATGCGGCTTACTGTAGCAGTTAAGAATAAGCTAAAAAAGCGGGATTATACTTATTCGCGGCGGAACTCATGCTATGATACGTGAAGCAGGGATTCGGAGGTCGGCCATGGAGTACCACATCAAGAAAAGCGAGAGGGTCTATCAGGGCTTTTTTGCCATGGACAGGCACACCGTCGAGCACGACCGTTTTGACGGTGGCTCCCTTACGGTCACAAGGGAAAACATGGAGCGCGGCGATGCCGCAGCCCTGCTTCTTTACGATCCGAATGCGGACGAGGTGCTGCTGCTTGAGCAGTTCCGAATCGGCCCGGTCCTGCGCAATGACAACCCGTGGCTGGTCGAGATCGTGGCCGGCATCATCGATAAGGGGGAGAACGCAGAGGAGGCGGTGATCCGCGAATCCAGGGAGGAGGCAGGTTTCATTCCCTATGAAACAAAGTTTCTCGGCCGTTACTACACCACACCCGGCGGTTGCTCCGAGCGCATTGATCTGTTTCTCGGGCTGGTGGATAAGAACAGTCCGGTCGGTGATGGTGGTGGTTGTGACCATGAGTATGAGGATATCCGCCTTGCATGGGTTTCGCGCCAAGAGGCGCTCGATATGCTCGATGAGGGGCGCATCGCCTCCGGCGCTCCGATGCTCGCCCTTCTCCTCGCCTTCGGCTGGAAGGGCGTGGTTGGCGAAGAAGATTAGGAGCCGAGCGCAACCTCTTCGGTGAATTTCAGGGTATGGACTTCACAATGTTTGTTCAGGAATGGTTTGACAGAGCGCAGAGTAGGATTGAGCCAGTCGTTCTGCTCTGCTTTGGTGGCGTTGAAAAAGATGCGGGAGGGAGTTCGTCCCATCTGTTTCAGTTTTTCCAGCGTCAGCAGGGTCTGGTTGATGGCACCAAGCTTGCAGCCGACAACCAGCCATATCTCCGCATCGGGCATCGCCTCGACCCAGCCTGAGACAAGCCAGCTGTCGGTGATCGGGACCATCAGGCCACCTACCCCTTCGATCAGGCAGGTATCCACATCGGCTGATTGCGATTCACACCACTCAACCAGTTTATCGGCATCAATCGTGGCTCCTTCGGCAGCCGCAGCCTGTGAGGGTGCTGCAGGGAGTGCGTAGCGGTAGAGGCTGATCTGGTCCGGGTCGGTTAAACCCTGGGCGGCAAGCAGCGCGTCGATATCCTCGTTGCGGCCATGATCATCGAGCCCGCAGGCGACCGGTTTCAGCGCTATAGCACGATTACCCTCTTTCAAAAGTGCACGGATGGCCGATGCCGTTACCCAGGTTTTGCCGGCCTCGGTGTCGGTGGCAGATATAAATACCCTTTTAGATGCCATCGATTTTCAGATCCCCTTCCGCCTTGATAGGGATAATGCCGTCTCGGTGCTCGAAACCACCCTCCTTGTACCACGCCTGTGCATAGAGCGCCTCGAAGGTGGCGCGGATGCGGCCATTCTCATCGCGGTAACGCTCACTGTAACGTGCTTCGAGCTTTTTGATCAGGGAGCGACCGTAGAGGCCGCTCTTGCGACCGCGAATGGCGGAGGCGGAGGCGCCCAGCCCCTTGAGTTCGCGCACAAGGCTGATGGTGTCCGGGTAGGTGAGCGTGAAGAGGTCGGCATCGGTTACCGGTGTTTCGACGGCCAGCTTCATGATGGCATCGCCAAGGCTCATCACATCGGGGAATGGCAGTACATGCCCTGCATTGCCCGGATCGATCTCAGCCAGAGCCTGTCTGAGCTCTGAGAGTGTGCGGCGTCCGAAGGTTGAGAAAAGCATCAGGCCGCCCGGTGCCAATACGCGACGCATCTCGGCAAGCATCTTTTCAGGTTCGGGAACCCACTGCATGGCAAGGTTCGAGCAGACCAGGTCAAAACTCCCGGTCTTGAACGGCAATGCTGCCGCGTCTCCTGATGCATGCTGGTGGCGTCCATGCCAGGGAAGCCTGCGCGCATGCCCCTTGCGGGTTGTGGCCACCATCGACTCGGAGAGGTCGAAGGCGGTGATCTCCGCCTTTTTGAACTTGCCACGCAACAGGCGTGTGAAATAACCGGTGCCGCAACCGATATCGAGGATGCGCATCGGTTCGATCCTGGTGAAGTTAAGGTGGGCAATCAGGCGGTCGCCGATCTCACGCTGCAGGACGGCGTGCTCATCATAGCTGTCGGAGGCCGAGGAGAAGGAGCGTTTTACCCGGTCGATATGGATATGTGCATTTTTCACAGTTGTTGCCACCATCTTTGAAGTGTTGTGTTGAATTCTTCCGGCTGCGTCAGGAACGGCGCATGTCCGCATGCCCGGAATATGTGCTGTTCTGCGCCGGTAATCGTATCGGCCAGCCAGATTCCAGCTGCAACAGGAACAATGGCATCACCCTCTCCGTGCAGGATCAATGTTGGAGAGCTGACTTCTTCGGCAAGCGTGCGCAGGTCGAGCCGCTCAAGCAATTCAAGGCCGCCAGCCAGACCTGCTGCACCAGGCCTGTTTTCACGGTCCACTGATTCTCTGGCCAACGCGTTGTAATCGCTTCGGCTCAGGTCATCGCCGTGCAGCATCAGCATGAAGAAGCGATTGAGGGCTTTCGGCGAACCGGATGCAACGGCGTCTCTGAAGCCTTCGAAAATCTCCTCGCTGCTGCCATGCGGCCAGCCATCAGCAGCGCGAAAACGCGGGGTCGTTGCGACCAGGGCAAGCGATGCCACCCGCTCTGGAAAGGCTGCGGCAACCTGCATGGCCAGCATGCCGCCGAGCGACCAGCCGACCAGATGGACAGGCTCTTCAGGCAGCTGGGCAACAATGCTGTCCAGCCAGCGATCGGCCGGAATATCGGCCGCACCACCGTGACCCGGCAGATTTAGAAACCGAGTCGCCGCGAATGTCTCAAACTGGTTGAACCAGATCTGTCGCGACTGCGCCCAGCCGTGTATAAACAGAGAGGGCTTCACAGCACACGCCTCAATGTGGCGGCAAGCGCCTCAATCTGCTCAGGCGAGTGGGCTGCAGTAATCGTGAAACGCAGCCTTGCGGTTCCCTCGGGAACCGTTGGCGGGCGAATCGCCGGCACAAAGAATCCTGCTTCCCGAAGTGCATTTGCAATCTGTAACGCCTTCTCATCTGTTCCGACGAGTAACGGCTGAATCGGGCTCTCCGACTCCATGAAACCGATGTCGGCTGTTCTCTGTTTGAACAGATCCAGGTTTTGGTTCAGCTGCTCAACCAGTTCGCCCTTCCGGATCAGGGTCAGTGCACTCTCCGCCGCAGCAATCATCGCGACGGGAAGGGCTGTGGAGTAGATCACCGTGCGCTGGCGCTGCCTTAAACCTTCGATCAACTCCCGGGTACCAAGGATAAAAGCGCCATAACTTCCGAATGCCTTGCCGAAGGTGCCCACCTCGATCAGCCGAGGATGGCCTGCGATGCCGGCTGTTGCCGTGACTCCCCTGCCCTCTGGCCCAACCGTGCCGGTGCCGTGGGCATCATCAATCACCAAAAGCGTGTCAAACGCTTCAGCCAGCGACAGAAGTGAAGCGGCATTGGCGCTGTCGCCGTCCATGCTGAAGACACCATCGGACACAATGATGCGTTTTTCAGAGACATGCCTCTCAAGCAGCGCGGCAAGGGCGGTGTAATTGAGGTGGGAAAAACGGTGTGACTTTGCGCCCGATAGCCGGGTACCATCGACCAGTGAAGCGTGATTGAGCCTGTCGCCAAAGATATGGGTGTGGCGATCGGCCAGTGCCTGCAGCAGCCCGATATTGGCCAGCATGCCGGAGCCTGCGATCAGGCACGCCTCGTACCCCTTCCATTCGGCCAGCTTTGTCTCCAGCCGGTGCAGCATCGGATCGTCCCCGGAAACAAGGCGCGAAGCACCGCTGCCAACCGCTTCATCAAGTGCCCCGCGCGCCCCGTCACAGACTGCAGGGTGAAAACTTAAACCGAGATAGTCGTTACTGGCGAAGTTAACCAGCGAGTTGCCGCCGACATGGATCAAGACGCCTTCGCGCCGTGAGGCGAGAAAGTGACGGCGCCGGCTGTCGGAGATGTCGGAAAACCAATTGCGCGAATCTGGCATGTCCGGCATGCTGGTAGGCATGAAGAGCCTGTCAACCAAAGCCTTCAGGATGGTTAACGGGGTGCAGAGGCTTCTGTTTCCTCCGACCTGCCTGTTTTGCCAGCAACTGCTGGATACCCCCTCTCTGTCGACAGGCTGTTGCCGTGACTGCTTTGAAAAGATTGCTGTCTGGCCACGATCCACCTGCATGCGCTGCGGAACCGAACTGCCCGAGGTGATGGCTCCTGGGCCATGCGGCCACTGCCTGAATCATCCGCCTGCGCAAATTGAGAGCCGAAGCCTTTTCGCGTATCGCGGACCTGTTCGCGATGCGATTCTGGGCTGGAAGCTGCAGGGGCAGGATGGCGCTGTACGCTGGCTACTTGAGTCGGCTATTCCGGGTTTGAAGGAGATTATCAGCGAACAAGACCTGCTTGTGCCGGTGCCTATGCCACTGTCGAGGATGCGCAAAAGCGGGAGCCACCACGCGGCGGACCTGTGCAGATGGATGGCTGGTGGAGCAGGCTGCCGTTGGGATTGGCAGCTTCTGCGAAGGGTGGGAGAGCAGCCGCGCCAGTCCTCACTCTCTGGTCAGGCGCGCAGAAGAAATCTGCGTAAGGCTTTTTCCCTGTCTGACGACTTCCGTGCGCGCAGAGGCGAGGCTTCCGTGGTCTGGGTTGTCGATGATATTATGACGACAGGATCTACACTTCACTTTGCTGCCAGGGCGATTAAGCCAGTTGGATGCGAGGTCAAGGTGTTGTCGCTGGCGCGGACTTTAAACAGAGGATAGATTTTACCCATGGCAAATATAGAGATCTACTCGGGCGACTTCTGCCCCTACTGCGTACGGGCCAAGAGTCTGCTGAAAAAAAAGGGTGTTGAATTCACCGAATACAATGTGCAGCGCGATATGAAACGCCAGGCCGAGATGCTTGAGAGGGCTGGTGGAGCCCGTACCATTCCGCAGATATTTATTGATGGAAGGCATGTCGGTGGTTGTGATGAGTTATATGCGCTCGATAGTCAGGGCAAACTTGACCCGTTGCTTGCTGGCTGAGGGGGATTATGTGTAGTCCTGAAAAACTGCTTGAAAATAACAAGGCGTGGGCAGCGCAAACACTGAAGGAAGACCCCGGGTTTTTTGATCGCCTGGCCGGATTTCAGAATCCCCGTTTTTTCTGGATCGGTTGCTCCGACAGCCGTGTCCCCGCCAACGAGATTACCGGCCTGCAGCCCGGACAGGTGTTTGTGCACCGAAATGTTGCCAATCAGGTGCACCATACCGATCTGAACTGCCTCTCTGCAGCGCAGTACGCGGTGGATGTTCTTGGCGTGAAACATATTGTCATTACTGGCCACTACGGTTGCGGCGGTGTTCGCGCAGCGATGGCAGGGCAGCATCACGGTATTGTCGATAACTGGATCCGAAGTATTCGCGACACCTATATGCTCTTCGAGAAAGATCTGGAGCAGTTGCCGGAGCAGGAGCGTATGGATCGCCTTTGCGAGCTTAATGTGGCGCGCCAGGTCGATAATATCTGTCATACGCGCATCGTTCAGAATGCATGGGAGCGTGGTGATGAGCTATCCGTGCATGGCTGGATCTACCGCCTGAAGGATGGAATCCTGCGCGATCTCAAAGTGACCAAGCGCTCACCGAAGGATGTGGCACCGCTCTACCGTGTCACCGGCATGGAATACAGTTCCTGGCCGGTATCGAGCTAGTCTCTCCGCGACAGAGCAAGGGTGATCCGGCTCCAGGCATCGTAATCGAGCTGTTCGGGCCGCTTGCGCGGATCGATTCCGATCGACTCAAACTGTTCGGCTGACAGATCTCCCCTGAAATTATTGGCAATCGTCTTGCGCCGGTGGGCGAAACCCTGACGAACCGCCTTCTGCAGCGATTCGTAGCTGCATGGCGGCGTTTTGCCGTGCGGCGTCATCAGGATCACAGCTGAGTGTACCTTGGGTGGCGGACTGAAGGCACCCGGAGGCAGTGTCAGTAAGCGCCTCACATCATAATAGTGACGGACAAGTACGGAGAGACCTCCGTACACCTTACTGCCGGGCTCGGAAGCGATGCGCTCAGCCACTTCGCGCTGATACATCAGCACCATGCCGCCGGAGAGGCTGAAGCCGGCCAGCTTGGCGGTCAGCGGCCCGCTGATGTTGTAAGGCAGGTTGCCGGCAATCCACTGTGGAGCACATGATACGATGGCTCCATCCAGCTCCTGCATGACATCACCGTGTATGACAGAGAGAGCAGGATTTTCTTCTGCTTCGCCCTGCCACTGGGCTGCAAAACGGTTATCCATCTCGATAACAGTGAGGTGGCTGACACGCTTCAGCAGTGACTCTGTGAGTGCTCCGGGCCCAGGCCCTATTTCAATCGCAGTTGCCCCTTCGGGGATTGCAGAAACAATGCGGCGAATGGCACTAAAATCGCGAAGAAAGTGCTGGCCGAGCGATTTTTTGGCTTGCTGTTCAAGGTGTGATGACATGGCCGAAGCGTAGCCGATAACGGCTCCAATCACAGCCCCTCCGATTTTCCCTTGCCTTATATGGGAGGCTTCATAGAATCCGCGTCCTTTTTCGAGCCGTTGGTTCAAATTCCGGGAGGTCTGAGATGAGCAATGAAAAGCGCAAGTTGATAGCAGGGAACTGGAAGATGAACGGACTGTTACAGGAGGCCAATGATTTCATGGATGCCTTCGGTGGCAATCCTGCACCGGATGTTGTTGAGGTGGCGCTGATGCCTCCATTTACACTGCTGCATTCGATGTCGGCGCGTCTGGCGGAGATGGGTGTGGCCCTTGGTGCACAGAATGTATACTACGAGGACAAGGGTGCTTTCACCGGTTCCATCTGTCCGATTATGTTGCGTGATGCCGGTTGTCATTATGTAATTCTCGGCCACTCCGAGCGCCGTAGTATTATCGGCGAGAGCAATGCGCAGATCCGCTCGAAGATGAATGCGGCATGGCTGCACGGACTTGAGCCGATTCTCTGCATCGGCGAAACGCTGGAGCAGCGCGAAAAGGGTGTAACCAACCATGTGCTTGCAGAACAGCTTGCCATTTTGAAGGGAGCACCGAAGAGTGCGCCGCTTACAGTGGCATATGAGCCGGTATGGGCAATTGGTACAGGTGTCACCGCATCGCCTGAGCAGGTGGTGGAGACCCATGCATTCGTGCATGCTGAGTTGCAGCGACTGGGGCATGACTGCCGTGTACTTTACGGTGGCAGTGTAAACCCGGGAAATGCTGAAGAGTTGATGGCTTGCCCTGGCGTGGAAGGTGCGCTGGTAGGTGGCGCGAGTCTGAAGGCCGAGTCGTTTATGGAGATTGTACAGGCTGCCGCGAAAGTGGCGGGCTAAGGAGAACAAGAACAGATGACAACAGTTCTTATCATTATTCACGTGCTTATCGCACTGCTGCTGATCGGGGTGATCCTTGTTCAGCGCGGGCAGGGTGCGGATATCGGCGCCTCTTTTGGTGGCGGCGGTGCTCAGACCCTGTTTGGTAGCCGTGGTTCGGGTTCATTCCTGGGCAAGATGACCGGCGGCCTGGCAGCGGCATTTATGGTGACCAGTCTGACGCTGGCTTTTTTCTCCCAGCAGCAGACCGGCTCCGTAGTAGAACGTACTGTTGTCGATGAGATTCCGGTTGAGGCTCCAGCCGAGACTCAGCCACAGCAGGGTGGATTTGATCCATCCAAACTGAAAGATACAACTGCACCGGCGGATGGCCTGCCGGGTGCGGAATAAGTTAGACTCTCCGGTCTCATAGAGAGTCTGAAAGCCGAAGTGGTGGAATTGGTAGACACGCTACCTTGAGGGGGTAGTGGCGCAAGCCGTGCTGGTTCGAGTCCAGTCTTCGGTACCAACAAGAAAGGGGAAGCAACGAAAGTTGCTTCCCCTTTTGTTTTGATGGAGATCTGCTTTGATGGAGATCTGCACCGGATTATAAGCTCTGGTTAATCCAGCCCTCCTGTGTTTATAGTGAGTTATTCTTGTTCAGCGCGGGTGTGGTTATGAAGTATATTGCGATGGCACTGATATTTATGCTGGCCGCCTGCTCTATTCATGTCAGGCCTGTTCCGAATGTAAGCGTACATATTCCGGTTCCTGCGCCGCTTGATGTCGAGCATCAGGGCAGTGAATAATACACGATTTGCGGCTTTCTGCTCAGGTAAGGCACAGGTATGATCTACAGCATATTTGCCGATACGATTCTCCTGTTGCATCTGATTTTTATACTGTTTGTGGGGCTGGGCGGCCTATTGTCACTTAAATGGCCAAGGCTGGCATGGCTACATCTTCCGGCTGTCGGCTGGGCCCTCTGGATCACATTTTCCGGCGCTATCTGCCCGCTTACGCCTCTGGAACAAGCGCTGCGAAATCTGGCCGGCGAACGATCTTATAGCGGAAGCTTTCTCGACCACTACATCGAGCCGCTCATCTATCCGGCAGGTCTGACACAGACCATGCAGTGGAATGTCGGATTTTTTGTGCTGTTAATCAACCTTGCTATCTACTTATGGTTGCTCAGACGGTGGCATAAAAGCAATCCTGTGGGGTAAGCTGTCGGCATGCTTGATCTTCTTTGTGTGGGGCACGCCTCCTTTGATATCACGATGGCAACTGCCACTCATCCGGGACCGGATGAAAAAGTGTTCGCCGATGCCATGCAGTTGGCCGGAGGAGGGCCTGCCGCCAATGCGGCGGTGTGCGCGGCACGTCTGGGCGGCAAAGCCGGATTCTGTGGATACTTAGGCAACGATCCATTCGGTGATATGCAGATGCGAGAGTTCGGTTCAGAAGGGGTAAATACCGATTTCGTTATCCGTGGATTATATCCCTCCCCCGTCTCCCAGATTATAGCTAAACCAAATGGGGCGCGTTCACTGGTAAACTTCAAGGGCAATACGCCCTGGCTTGATGCAGATGCCATCTCATTGAATGAGATGCCAAAGGTCATGCTCTTCGATGGCCACGAACCGCTGCTTTCGCCTCGCCTCTGCCGCCGGGCTGCTGAGCATGAAATCCCGACTGTACTCGATGCGGGATCACTACACAGGGGGACCCTGGAGCTCGCAGGCATGGTCGACTATCTGGTCGCCTCTGAGAAGTTCGCACGCCAGTGGTGTGAAAGCAGTGATATGGAACAGGCGCTTGATGAACTGGCGGCAGTATCTGAATGCGTGGTGATTACGCTCGGCGAACATGGGCTGATCTGGACCAGGGACGGGGAGTACGGAAAAGCACCCGCCTTCAGCGTGCAGGAAGTCGATTCGACCGGTGCGGGCGATGCTTTCCACGGCGCCTTCGCTTACGGACTGACACTGGCTCTGGATTGGAGAGATCTGCTCTCGTTCGCCTCCGCGGCGGGGGCGCTAACCTGTTGCAAGCTTGGTGCTCGCCCTGCGCTGCCTGATATGGATGAAGTACAAGCGTTGCTGAGAATGAAGGAGAGCGGTAATGGATAGAAATTACAGTGACGAACAGCTGTTACGCATCATTGACCAGGCAATGGTCTACCAGTGCGCCTGCCCTGCCCAGGTGGCGTCGGTAATGCGGGAGTTGCGACGGGTGCATCAATATCAGCTGAGGTGCCTGAATTTGTCAGGCACTGATGAAATGGTACATCAACGCATTTCAGAAGATGTTAGAAAATCCCATGAGGTGATGGAAGCATGCCTGGGAGAAGTGCTTCGTTTGGAAGGGTGGGATATGGAGACCCTGACCATGCCGGAAAACCTGAAAAAGCAGATGCGGGAGGAAAATGCAGAGGGGGATTAGTCGGCACCTCTCGCATCTGACATCCAGAAGCTCCATGCCATGCCAATGGCAGCCGAGATATAATTGTTATCTTTTACCAGCGGACTGGCGGCGACCACACCTGCTGCCAGATTGCGGTAACGAAGCGCAGAAAAAAACGAAAGTGAATCACTGTACTGATAGCGGATGCTTGTCGTCAGCGACAATGAGTGCAGCCCGGCATGTGCAGTATAGGCAGGCCTCGAGGCTGTAGTGTAGATCGGCGCAACACCGTAGTAAGTGTCATTAAATCCCTTTGATCCGTAAAGGAGGCCGGCAGCAAGTGTCACCTTTAATTTGTCATTTGCCTGATGCTCCAGCAGAAGGTCCGGTTCCGATAACCAGCCCAGCCAGTTACCGGAGGTGTTGATGACGCCACGCCACGGCAACCTCAGTTTCAAGCTGTTTTGGTTGTCTTTGTATATACTCCAATTCAGCCGCGGACCCAGTTGGAAACTGAATTTGAGGTCAGGCATGCCGGCCCGGGCACGGTTTGAATTGCGTACGGGCAATCCGAATCCGAGCGAGAGATCCAGGTTCAGGTTGTTGATGCCAAAAAGCTCACGCCTGATGCCGGAGCGATCCACCTTCAGTCGATCGCCGCGGTAAATCACATAGGGAATCGGTGCGCCAAAGAGATAGCGTTCATCGCTACCCATATATTGCGGCAGGCTTGCGATGCCAACTGCGATGCCAACCTCCCAAAGCGGAAGCGCGGTTTCAGGCAGATCATCTGCATATACCGATGCCGGATGCATCAGCACAAGTGTTAAAGCCAGACATGTTATGTGGTGGCGAAGGTTCTTTTGCATGGCAAAATCATTTCACATGGCAATGGTAAACGCTACCCTGTCAGATATGAGGATATGGGATATTGATCCAGGTTACCTTGCCCGGCAGCAGTTGCTCGGTGAACACAGGGAACTGCACGGCCTTTTCAATATCCTTACCATGAACAAAAAAGGCTATGCCAAACATCCCGAAACAGTACGTTGGATTGGCCATGTCGATGCACTGGTTTTACGTCATAAACAGCTGCTCTGCGAGATGGCGCTGAGGGGCTACAGGCATCAATCACCATTGCCTGATTCTACCGATATGGATTCCTGGCCCGGGGAATATATCGATCCCCCGGCACGCCAGCTTGAGCTTTTGGCAGGCAAATATTCAGGCGATGGCCGCAGTGGTCGCATACCGTTGCCCGACAATTGCCAGGAGCTGTGGGCTCACCATAAGTACTCGGTGATGGCGCATGACCCTAACCTTTATAGGGAGCTGGGCCCTGAAGTGGCGCATGGGAAGTTCCGAAATAATATGAATGCACTTGCATGTCTGATGATTTCGACACTTAGAAAACCACCTGAACCGGGACACCTGCTCAATGCCCTGCAGCATATGTGGGGATATGTGCAAGAGGCCGGGTCGCCTCCCTCCAATATAGAAGAGTTGCTCGCGACAATACAGTCAGCGGCGATCAAGGAAGATAGAATATACCTGCTTCACTCCACCGCCCTTTCCGAATTGGCAGTATGGGTCTAATCTAGGACTATGTTCAAGCGTACGCTCCTCTGCTTTTTCCTCTCCGTTTTTGCAGTCGGCTGCACCAGGCTGCCGGAAGGGATACAGCCTGTTCAGGGATTTGAACTGCCCCGTTATTTGGGAAAATGGTATGAAATTGCACGCCTGGACCACTCGTTTGAACGCGGCCTGGAGCAGGTAACTGCGGAATATTCGCTGCGAGAGGATGGTGGTGTCAGGGTTATCAATAGAGGCTACCTGAGCGATGGAGAAGCGTGGAAGCAGGCCGAAGGAAAAGCCTATTTTGTGGATGGTGCGAATAAGGGGCATCTTAAGGTCTCTTTCTTTGGTCCTTTTTATGCCTCGTATGTGGTGTTCGATCTGGATCAGGAGCACTACCAGCACTCTTTTGTCACTGGCCCCGACCGCTCATATCTCTGGCTGCTGAGCCGGAATCCGTCAGTTTCACCCGCTTTGATGGATCGCTTTATTAAACGGGCCAAAGCCCTCGGTTATGATACGGATCAGCTCATCATGGTTAAGCATGCAGAAGATCCTCGTTAGCGCTTGTCTGTTAGGCCAAAAGGTGCGCTATGACGGTGGCGACTGCCTGCAGCACGGTCTTCTAGACGCATGGCAGAGCGATGGACGTTTGGTCCCGTTCTGTCCAGAGGTGGCCGGAGGCTTGACGGTGCCCAGAGCTCCGGCCGAGATTGTTCTGGGCGATGCCGATTTCGTATTGCGCGGCTGTGGCATGATTTGTACGCAGCATGGGGATGATGTGACAGACGCTTTTGTCGATGGTGCGGAGCGGGCACTGGCCGAATGCATGCGTCACGGGATCAGGATTGCCATCCTGAAAGAGGGCAGCCCCTCCTGCGGTGCCACACGAGTCAACGATGGCAGTTTCTCAGGCAGGAAAATCGATGGCTTGGGAGTGACCGCAAGACTACTGGTGCGTCATGGAGTTCACGTTTTCAGCGAGCAGCAGCTTGATGCGGCGGAAGCGCATCTGAGGCAGAGGGAGTCCAGCCATGGCTAACCGCACGATAGGCCTTGACGCGGATCTATACGGTTATCTGCTGGAGATGGGGGTGCGCGAACCAGAGGTTCTTCAGCAGCTGCGTGAGGCGACTGAAAAAGAGGAGCTCTCCATCATGCGTTCGGCACCCGAGCAGTGCCAGATGATGGCCCTGCTGCTTCGTTTGAGCGGCAGCAAGCGGGTCATTGAAGTGGGCACCTATACAGGTTATGCCACGCTATGGATGGCCCTCTCCCTTCCTGAAGATGGCGAGATCGTTTCCTGTGATGTTTCCGAACGCTGGAGTTTTGTCGCGCGGCGCTTCTGGGAGATGGCAGGTGTAGAAGCGAAAGTGCATCTGCATCTGAGGCCTGCTCTGGAAACACTTGATACGTTGCTGAACCAGGGTGAGGAGGCGTGTTTTGATTTCGCCTTTATTGATGCAGACAAGGAAAATTACGACCACTACTTTGAACGCTGTCTGAAACTGATCAGACCGGGCGGCCTGATCGTTATCGATAACGTATTGTGGGGAGGAAGCGTGATTGATGAGCAGGACCATTCGGCAGCAACCGAGGCGATCCGAATATTTAACAGCAAGCTGAAAGTGGATGCGCGCGTTGATCTCTCCATGCTACCGATAGCTGATGGTGTAACGCTGGCAGTGAAGCGCTGAGGGGAATATCTGCGAGATTGGGGGCTGCAATCCCGACTGCAAAGGAGATCACATCGCTACAGCATTGACCTGATCAGCATCAGGAGGAGTCACATGAGATTAGCAACATTCTATACTGCCCCCCTTCTGGCCCTGCTGCTTGTTTCCACGCCCGCACTGGCTGATGAAAACAGCAGCGCATTCGATGCCAATGGCGATGGCCAGATTACCTTTGAAGAGGTGATGCAGCGGTTGGAGACATCTGCACGAGCCACCTTTGACGCGATGGACCGGAATAAAGATGGCGTGATTTCGGATAAGGACTTTGATGATGTTCGAGAGGGAATGGAGAAACTGGAACGGTGGTTTGAGGATCTTTTAAAACCATTCCTGCCCGAGCAGGAAGAGACGGGTCATCTCGAGACCTGAGACATTCGGGTGAGCCGGCTCACTGCCCTGATGGTTATATACGCCAGACTTCCCCGCACAGGAGGCGGTATGGCAAACTTCAGAACACATCTCACCGTCGCGGCGGCAGGCTCTCTGGCAGCTACAGCCGTGGTGATGCAGACCTCTCATACAGATCATATGGAAGCCCTGCTGCTGTTCCTGCTTGGGCTGCATGCCGGCATTCTTCCCGATATCGATTCAGACCACTCCATTCCTGCGCAGCTTCTGTTTACGATCCTCAGTTTTGTTACTGCGATCGCAGTGGTTTTTCTCTACTACGACAAGTTATTGATTGTTCCACTGCTCTTTGCTGCAGGTGTAGCGGCACTGGCGGTGAGGTTCCTGCTCTGCCCGCTTTTTGCGGCAACTACCGAACATCGCGGGCTGTTTCACTCGTTGCCGGCTGCCCTGCTGTTCGGTATGGCCACGTTCTCAGCAGGCATTCACCTGTTTGCCTGGCAGATCTCATTTGCTTGGCTGGCTGCCGGATTTGTCAGCGGCGGTTACCTGCTGCACCTGCTGCTTGATGAGTTCTACAGTGTGGATTTTACCGGGGCTGTCCTGAAAGAGTCATTTGGCAGTGCGCTCACCCTGTTCAGCGGTAAGGCATGGCTCTCCTATCTGCTGCTCTATGCAGCTGTAGGGATTGGTGCAATGCAGCTACCGCTGCCTGGCCAATTACTTCCCATGTAATAGAAGGCCGAAAACATTAGAGGTTTTTTATTATATATTAATTCACTAATAAATCATTGCTGCTAGGGTTTGGGCCCGCTTTTCAGGAGCGCTGTTGGTGAAGCACGCATCATGCGTTAGGCTTTGCGGGCTCTGAAGCGTGAAGACTATCTACCGAGAAGAGGGGAATGTTTGATGAAGAAACTGGTACTACTTGCAGCATGTATGATGCTTGCCTCGCCACTCCAGGCCGAGCCAGCCTACGATCCACAGGCATCTGCTGACCGCACAATGAAAGTAAAAGACGCCAACAGTGACGGTGTGATTGATCCTGCAGAGTATGAACATGTGGCGGTGATACAGTTTAACAAGATCGATATCGATGGCGACGGCATGATCAGCGGCGAGGAGATGTTCGCGCACCGTTATGCAGGCAGATCTGAAATGGATATCAAGTCGCCAGAGGTTAAAAAGAGCATCATCACCAATATTATGAAACGCTGGGATGCGAACAAGGACGGTCAGATCAGCATGGATGAAAAGCTCGAGCCGGTCCGCAATGATTTCATGCGAATTGACCGTGATCTGGATAAAAAGATTACCCGTGAAGAGGTGGTTTCCTTCTGGGAGCGCAAGCAGGCAGAGCTTAAAAAGAGCCAGCAAGAGGGTTCAGGCAAAGACAGGGATTGATCGACCGTTAGTCCAATTAATATAAAGCCGCCGCGATGGTTATCGCCGGCGGCTTTTTTATGGGTTGGTGAATTTAGCCGAATGCATCGCTATGGATGGCTGATTCATCCAGGCCGCTACTGATGCAGCTGCTGCGCATGGCCTCAACGATGCCTGAGTCACCGCATAGAAAGGCGATCCAGTTTTCGCCGCCCGCAAGCTGCCTGCCAAGATGCGAATTGATCGGACCACTCACACCACCTGAAGGCGTGTCACCATTCAGGACACATGGGATATAGGTGAGGTTGGCATGTGCAGCTGCCAGATCGCGCAGATCATGGTCCAGATAGAGATCGCCACCGCTTAGACCACCGTGAAGCAACCGGATTTGACCCGTGTGACCTCTGCTGAGCGCATCGCGTAATATGCCGTAGAGCGGGGCAAGACCGGTGCCGGTACCGGCCAGAAGAAGCGGCTGGTCACCATAACTGTCGCGATAGCAGCAGTCCCCCATCGCATCGCTTAACAGTAATTCATCACCGGGCTTCAGCTCACTGGCCAGCCATCCGCTCATTCTTCCGCCTGGCAGCAGCCTGATATGAAATTCGAGCCTGTCATCATCCGGAATGCTGGCCAGCGAGTAACTGCGCGACAGGCCATCTGCAGCGCGGATAAAATTGACGAATTGACCCGGCCGGTAGTTGAATCCATCCGGGCGGGTTGTCATTAAACGTAAGACGCTCGGATTCAGGTGATCGATGGTGGTAATGGTTGCGGGGGAAAACTCATCCCTCCTGTCCGGCAGGGCTATCTCAATATCGGATTCCGGGTTGCAGAGGCAGGCAAGAAAATAACCTTTCTTCTGCAGGGAGGGTTTGATGCCAGCCTGTGCGGCAGCAGGTGGCGTACCCTTAACTGCTTTGACCATACATGCCTGACAGAGGCCACCACGGCAGCCGTAAGATATGTTGGCACCCTGCCGGTTCATGCCATCCACTAAGGATTCCTCGGAGCTGCATTCATAGGTTTTACCCTGATAGGTGATGATTGGCATGGATACTCCCTGCTGAGAAGATCACGACATTCTGACCGTATGGCAATGCAATTCAACGCAAACGCGTTGGGGCTATTGACCGCAGTGGCCGCCGCTGTTGATATCCCGCCCATGTTGCCGGAGAGAGAGATGCATGTGCTGATCATCAGTGCCCTGTGGCCTGAGCCAGCTTCATCCGGCGCCGGCCTGCGCATGATGGAGCTTTCACGCCTCTTTGTGCAGCAGGGCTGGCGAGTCACCTATGCCGCGACAGCCGCCGCGAGCGAATATTCGCTGGATATCAAACAGTTCGGCATAGCCGCTGTCGAGATCAGGGTGAATGACAGCAGTTTCGATACCATTGTTAGCGAACTGAGCCCGGACATCGTGCTTTTCGATCGCTTCTCGATGGAGGAGCAGTTTGGCTGGCGGGTGGAGAGGTGTTGTCCTGAAGCCGTGCGAATCGTTGAGACGATCGACCTGCACCTGCTTCGCAATGCACGCCATAGCCGCTTCAAACAGAGTCACGGTGTCGCCTGCGAGCTATCCAGAGAGGAGCTTTTCAGCGAGACGGCAATGCGTGAAATTGCCTCGTTGCTGCGCTCCGATCTTTCGATTCTGGTCTCAGGTTATGAAATGGACCTGCTCGAAAAGGTGTTCGGCATTGATGCTTCGCTGCTGCACTGCTGCCCTTTCATGTTCGATGCTTCCCAGATCGCCGAGGATGCGCCGGCTTTCACTGATCGCAGCCATTTCATCACCATAGGCAATTTTCGCCATGCACCGAACTGGGATGCGGTGCTCTGGCTGAAAAGCGAGATCTGGCCGCGTATCCGAAAGGCGCTGCCCGATGCCGAGCTGCATATCTACGGCGCCTATACGCCGCCCAAGGCGACCGCGCTCGACGATCCTAAAAGCGGCTTCAGGGTTCTAGGTCGAGCAGAAGATGTGCATAAGGTGATGCAAAGCGCACGCGTATGTCTTGCCCCGCTCCGCTTCGGAGCCGGAATCAAGACGAAGCTTGCCGATGCGATGTTAAACGGTACGCCGAATGTCACAACCTCGGTTGGAGCGGAGGGTATGCACGGAGAGCTGCCCTGGAGCGGCATTGTGGCGGACAGTGCGGATGCATTTGCAGATGCGGCGGTGAAGCTCTACCGGGACGGGGCCGCGTGGCAATCGGCCAGGCAGCATGGGTTTGATATTCTGAAGAGGTTGTTCGATGCGGAGACGAACGGCGCAGCACTGATCTCTCGCATAACCGGGATTAGAGAAGATCTGCAAGCACACCGGCTGAAGAACTTTACCGGCGCCATGCTGCGCCATCACCATCAGCGCAGTACAGAGTTTATGTCACGCTGGATCGAGGCGAAAAACGTCAGATCTTAGCGTGTCCTTCAGCGTAGAGCGCTTCAAGAATCGGACGCGCACCGGCATCAAGTACTTCGTTGGCAAGATCGGTGCCGATCTGCGCTGCATCAGCACATGAACCGGTCGCTTCGCGGACGATCACAACCGAACCATCAACGGAACCTACCAGCCCCTTCAGATGTAGTGAGTCACCGTGAAGCGTGGCGTAGGCGGCAATCGGCACCTGACACCCCCCCTCGAGTGTGGCAAGAAATGCGCGCTCGGCTCTGGTACGCAGAACGGTTTCCGGATCGTTGAGCCGGTCGACCAGTGCATTGATCAGATCATCGGCATCGCGGGTCTGGATGCCGAGCGTTCCCTGTGCCACGGCAGGCAACAGCTCTTCAGTATCAATGAAGTCATGCATCTGAGCTTCCATGCCCATGCGACGGATGCCGGCTGCGGCAAGAATAACTGCATCGACCTCATCTCCCAGTTTGGAGAGGCGGGTCTGGATATTGCCGCGGATCGAGGTGAATTCGAAACTCGGATGTTTGGCGCGAATCTGTGCAACGCGGCGCAGGCTGGAGGTGCCGATCTTCGCCCCCTCCGGCAATGTGTCGAGGCCGCCGCCGGTGATCGTGGCGATCGCATCGCGTGGATCTTCGCGTTTCGGGTGTGCTCGAATACTTGTTCCCTCGGGCAGCACGGTTGGCACATCCTTCATTGAGTGAACAGCGATATCGGCGCGCCCGTCAAGCAGGGCCTCATCGATCTCTTTGGTAAAGAGTCCCTTTCCACCTACCTGTGCCAGCGGTACGTCGAGAATTTTATCGCCCTTGGTGACGATCTTAACCAGTTCAGTGGTGACATCCGGGTCGAGTCTTTTCAGCTCGGAAGATACGTGCTCTGCCTGCCAGAGGGCGAGCGGAGAACGGCGGGTAGCAATGCGGATATGTGTCACGGGAACCTCCTGATCGGGTGCGAACGGTAACGGCGATCTCTATATTAGGGAAGGCGGGATAGGAAATGCAGCGTCGTATCGCCGTAACGGCGGCTCTGTGCGCATTGCCAGCCTGTGGGCCAGACCGGTTGCATGCGAGAGGACTCTTCGATGATCAGCTGCGCACAACCAATCTCAAAGCTGTCCAGCCATGTTGGGATGTTCTCACAAAAGCCCTGCTGATACGGGGGATCGGCAAAGATCAGGTCGAAGCTATTGCCGGCCAGCGCGGCCAGCCCTTTTTCAACGCTGGCCGTTTTAATCTGCCACTGCGATTCAAGGCCCCAGGCCATTCGAATAGCCGATAGCCGCTGCGTCAAACTGCGGTTTTTTTCAATGGAGAGAGCATTGGCGGCACCGCGGGAGAGCGCTTCGAGCGCCATGACACCTGAACCGGAAAAGAGATCGAGAACGGACATATCTTCAACAGGGCCGAGGATATTGAACATGGCCTGGCGCACCTTGGATGGCGTAGGGCGTAGGCCCGTGATATCGGGAACCTTAAGAATGCGCCCGCGCAAGACTCCTGCAGTTATTCTCACTTCAGGTCAGAGCCGATCCGTATACGATTCCACTGCTCAGGATCAAGGTAGATGGCCGCCTGATCTTTTACCTCTTGCAGCGATACTTCTTTCACCCGGCGGGTCCATTGGCTGAGATAATCGAGCGGCATGCCATAGAAGCCGATCATGGCAATCAGCGCCACACGTTCACGATTGGAGTCCATGCGCTGCGCAAAACTTCCGGTCAGGTTCTCTTTGGTCGCTTTGAGAGCTTTGGCGCTGATTTTCCCCTCAGCCATCGTGGAGAGTACGCTGCGAACCACCCTCTCCGCTTCAGCTGCCTGATCACCGCGGGTCTGCAGGCTGATGACAAAAGGGCCATTCGTCGCCAGTGGCACGAAGTAGGAGTAGACGCCGTAAACCAGCCCGCGCTTCTCGCGCACCTCCTCCATCAGCTTTGATCCGAAGCCACCACCACCGAGCATGTGATTAAGCACAAAAACAGGGAAGAAGTCCGGGCTTGTGCGCTCAGGCCCCAAACGCAGCAGTTGCAGCTGAGTCTGGCTGGTCGGCAGTTCGACATCGGCTTGCTGGCCGATAACATTCACCGGCCGGACGATATCGTACAGTCCTGTTTCAGGTGTTCCCTTCCAGTTGGAAAGCGCTTTTGCGATCAGTGGCTTGAGCTCATCCATCGTGATATCGCCACTGACTGCAAGCACCGCTCCATCAGGCTTAACCTGACGCTGGTAGAGCGCTTTCAGGTCTGACAGTCCGATTGCCTGAAGTGATGCAAGCGAGCCTTCGGAGCGATGGCCGTAGGGATGATTCGAGAAAATCAGTTCGGCAGCCGCTTCGGCGGCGCGTATACCCGGCTCCTCCAGTTCTTTGCGGGCTGCGGCAATTGAATCCTCTTTGAGTATGGTGAAACGCTTCTCGCTCCAGCCGGGCATCAACAGCGCTTCAGTGAGCGCATCAATGCCGGGCTCAAGCACATCCTTAAGTACGGTAAGCGACAGGGTCATTCCGTCATTGTCTACGGCGCTTCCAAGCATCATCGCATCGGCATCGAGCATATCCGCCCATGCCTTATGCTCGTGCCTGGCTGTGTGGTCCGCGAGCATCGCGGCGAGCATCGATGCCGTGCCTCCCCGCTTCTCAGGATCAAAACGGGAACCGGCCGGTACGACCAGGCTCATCGACACCATTGGCACATTGTGTGCCTCCATGAGCAGGATACGCAGGCCGTTATCAAGACGCGTTTCCTGAATCGATGGCACGGCCTGGGCTGTGAAGGGAAGCATCAACAGGATAATTGCAAACAGGCGCTGTTTCACGGGGTCACCTCCGGTACCAGAATGCCGGTGGTGGAGCGTTCACGCTTCAGCCAGCGGCCGACTGTGTTTTTGATGTCGGCAGCAGTAACCTCCCTGACAGCTTCGATCCAGCGGTCACGATTGCTGGCCCCGATGCCTACAACCTCCATGCGGCCAATATCCTTGGCGCGAAGGTAGAGCGAGTCCTGGGCAAAGACATTGGCAGCAATGATATTGCGTTTGGCCGCATTCAAGCGCTTTTCATCGACCTCTTTCATCCCCATCTCATCGAGAAGCGCCCACAGGCTTTTCTCGAATGCTTCGGCGCTTTGGTCGGGGCCGAGCATGCCGTAGGCATACCAGAGATCGAGCCCCATGCCGTGGGCATCGTAACCAGCTCCGGCGCCGAATGCTTTGCGCTGCTCATCGACAATTTCTCGCGTCAGGCGGGCGGCACGGCCACCTGCCAGAATCTGGGTGGCCAGTGCCAGAGCTGCCGCCTCACGATCATTTTCAGCCGGCTTCCAGACCGGAACTGGCACGGTTACCGCCAACATCGGAAGCTGGGCCGGAAGTTTCACCTGGATGCGTTTGGGGCCAAAGGGTTGTGGCTCGACAGGATTGAAGCGGGCGAGTGCCGGCCGCGCCTGCATGCGTCCGAAAGTGCGGCTTACGGTCTCTTTCATCTGCCCGAAATCAACATCACCTACTACGACCACGATGACATTGCCCGGAACGTAATGTTTTTCGTAAAAAGATTTCACGTCCTCGATGGTCAGTTTCTCGAGATCCTGCATCCAGCCAATGACCGGATTGCGGTAAGGGTGCAGACGCAGGGATGCAGCAGAGAGCTCTTCGAACATGCGGCTGTTGGGATCATCCTCGGTACGCATGCGCCGCTCCTCCATGATCACCCGAATCTCTTTCTGAAAATCCTCATCACGCAGTTTAAGGTTGGCGAAGCGCTCAGCCTCCATTTCCAGCACTTCGTTAACTCGCTCAGATGGTACGGTTTCAAAATAGGCCGTGAAATCAGTGGAGGTAAAGGCATTGTCGTTACCGCCCATGGCCGAGATACGCTTGCTGAACTCGCCGGGGCCGAGTTTTTTCGAGCCTTTGAACATCATATGCTCGAAGACATGCGCCAGCCCTGTTTTTCCCGGCAACTCGTCGCGCCCACCCACTTTCAGCCAGATCTGGACCATGGCAACGGGTGCTGAGTGATCCTCTTCGACGATCAATTTAACACCATTCTTGAAGCTGGTCTCTTGCAGTTGTGCTGCTTCGGAGGCGGGTATCAGACAGATCAGCAATAGCAATGTCAGTAGTAGCTTGATCATGGTTTCTCCAGGGAGGGAATTGTCAGGGTGGCGATCATGATTCAAAGCGGGAAGAGGTGCAAATCGGGAAAGTTGCATTTCAGGTGCAACCGTTGCGCATGGCTAACCCGGAACTGCACAAGGGGGCCGTTTATGTGATATAATAGTAGCGTTATGATCAAGCAGTCGCTTAATGCCAAGGTTGTACTCATTCTGGTTGCTATATTCCTCCTCAGCGGGGCGGCATTTGGCGCCTTCTATCACCGGTTTGAACATGACGCTGAAGTCTCGCTGATGCTTGCGCAGTCGAAGGCGCTGTTTCGTCAGATCCAGCTGACCCGCCACTGGAACGCCAATTATGGTGGGGTATATGTTCTCAAGCGTCAGGGGATGCAGACCAACCCTTATCTCTATGAAGTAGGGCCGAAAGAGGGCGAGAAGGCAGCAATCAAGCCGGAGATCATCGACTTGGACGGCAACGTGTATACGCTTAAAAATCCTGCCCTGATGGCCCGCGAGCTCTCTGAACTGAGCAGGGCCAGAAGTGATATCGGTTTTCATTTAACAAGCCTTAAGCCAATCAACCCGAATAACATCCCTGACCCCTTTGAGAAGCGGGCACTTGAAGCATTTCAGGCCGGAACAACGGAACTTTACGAGGTGCAGGGGGAACGTTTTCGCTACATGGCGCCATTGGAGGTGGAGAGGTCTTGTCTCAATTGCCACGGATTCCAGGGCTACAGGCTTGGCGACATTCGTGGTGGCCTTGCCATCGATCTGCCTATGCATAGCGCTATTGAAATGACAGCAGCCGGCCGCATGGTCACGATTATCGGTGGCATTGTTGTCATCGTGCTGGTGCTGCTGACACTATGGATTCTTTTAAGGCGACTGATTCTGCATCCCATGAAGGCGATGGAAGCGTTCGCATCCCAGATAGGGTCTGGCCGGGAAGTGCGGCTAAACCTGCCTCTGCGCAGCGACGAGGTGGGCAGACTGTCTCGTGTGTTGATCGCCACCGAAAAAGAGGTTCGCAATCAGCAGCAGGAGCTCTCGAAGCTCTCGGGTCACCTGGATGACAGTCGCCGCCACGACCACCTGACCGGTATCCACAATCGTCGCCACCTCTACCTCGAGGGTGAGCGGTTAATGGCCATGGCTCGTCGCGAAGAGTTTACCGTTAGTGTGCTGATTCTCGATCTGGACCATTTCAAAGAGGTGAACGAAAGCTACGGGCGTGCAGCGGGTGACCGGGTGCTGATTGAAGTGGCCCACGCGTTGCAGAAGCACAGCCGAATTTATGACCTTCTGATTCGCTTTGGTGGCGAAGAGTTTGCCATCGTGGTGATGGATTGCGGCAAGGATCAATCGATGCGTATCGCAGAAAGGTTTCTTAACGATATCGCTTCACTAGCGGTCGAAAATAAAGGTCAAATGATTCGGGTAAGCTGCAGCATTGGTGTCTGCAGCAGCGATGAGCTGGAGATGGAGCAGATGATTCTTGCAGCCGATGAGGCGTCTTACAGAGCCAGAAGCGATGGGGGGAACCGGATCTGTCACAGTGAAAGCGGAGGCGAATAAGCAGGATTTCCGGATGCACTCCCAGACAAACGCCGGCGGATTATTATTCTCTCCATGCCGGTTTTAAATACTACCACCCCGTTTTTGCCTCATGCTTTGGCAACATATAGCGCCAACTTATCCTGCGGGTCGGTTATGGTTGCTTCGCATCCATCAATGCGTAGCCTTTCGTTCCCTTTTTTATTTCCCTTTCGGAGTGGCTTAAGATGGCATCGATCAAACAGGCGCTGATCAGCGTTTCAGACAAAACAGGCGTAGAGGGCTTTGCCCGGGCGCTGGCCGAGCGCGGCGTAAAGATTCTTTCCACCGGCGGCACTGCCAAACTGCTGCGCGATGCCGGCATCGCGTGCCGCGATGTCTCTGACTACACCGGTTTTCCCGAGATGATGGACGGTCGCGTGAAAACGCTGAACCCGAAGGTGCACGGCGGCATCCTCGCCCGCCGCGATAATGAAGGCGACCTGGCATCGATGGCCGAGCATGGCATTGAGCAGATTGATCTCGTTTGTGTGAATCTCTACCCCTTCCGCGAAGCGGTGGCCAAGGAGGGCTGCACGATCGAGGATGCGATCGAGAATATCGATATCGGCGGCCCATGCATGGTTCGTGCCTCGGCCAAAAACCACAAGTTTGTCACCATTGTCGTTGATCCCTCTGATTATGATATGATCATCGACGGGATTGATAACGGTTCCCTGAACGAAGAGATTCGCCGCGCCTTGGCAACCAAGGCGTTTGCTCATACCGCAGCCTATGACGGCGCGATTGCCAACCATTTTTCAGCACTAAACAGCGACGGGTCGAAGCGCAAGTTTCCGGATATCTTTACCCGCCAGTTTATCAAAACTGCTGATGAGTTGCGTTACGGTGAAAATCCGCATCAGGACGGCGCCTTTTATGCCGATATCGAGGACGAGGGTCTTTCTCTGGCAGACTGCGAAGTGCTGCAGGGCAAGGCGCTCTCTTATAACAATATCGCAGATGCCGATGCGGCCTACGGTTGCGTTCGCGATTTCGCCGATAATGCGGCAGTGATCGTCAAGCATGCCAATCCGTGCGGCGTTGCCGTGGGTGGTGTGCAGGCTGAAGTGTACGAGCGTGCCCGTGCGGCCGATTCTGTCTCCGCTTTTGGCGGCATCGCGGCATTTAACCGCCCGCTTGAAGGCGAGACAGCGAAACTGATCGCCGAGACCTTTATGGAGGTGGTGATCGCACCGGGCTTCTGCGATGAAGCGCGTGAAGTTCTGGCTGCCAAGAAGAATCTTCGCCTGCTGCTGGCTCCGAGTGCCGATCCGGTGACCGGTGGTCTGGAGTTCAAGCGTGTCAACGGTGGCCTGCTGGTGCAGGAGCGCGATGCGCATATCCTCAACCGCGATGCCTGCAGGGTGGTTACCGATCGTGCGCCGACGGAAGATGAATGGAACGATATGCTCTTCGCCTGGTCGGTGGCCAAGCATGTGAAATCGAACGCCATCGTCTTCGCCAAGGATGGCGTCACCCTTGGTGTCGGAGCGGGCCAGATGAACCGTGTTAACTCTACACGCATTGCGGCACATCATGGCGGCGAGGCGATCAAGGGCTCTGCTGTGGCATCCGATGCCTTCTTCCCGTTCCGTGACGGGGTTGATGCGCTTGCCGAGGCCGGGGCCAAGGCGGTGATCCAGCCGGGCGGCTCGGTTCGTGATGACGAGGTGATTGCCGCAGCCAATGAGCACGGCCTGGCGATGATCTTCACCGGCATTCGCCACTTCAGGCATTAAGGAGCAGTTGATGAAAGTACTGGTGGTCGGCGGTGGTGGCCGCGAACATGCACTTTGCTGGAAACTGAAGCGCAGCCCGAGTGTAAGCGAGGTGGTTTGTGCGCCCGGCAATCCCGGCATTCAGCGCGAGGCGCGCTGTGTGGCGGTTGGTGCCGAGGACGTTGACGGACTGGTTAATCTGGCTCTTTCAGAAAGGCCTGATCTGGTCGTGGTTGGTCCGGAGGTTCCTCTCGTGCTTGGTTTGGCCAACCGTCTCCGCGAAGAGGGATTCCCGGTTTACGGGCCGGATAAAGCTGCGGCCAATCTTGAGGGAAGCAAATCATTCTCCAAACGGTTGATGTATGACGCAGGCGTGCCTACAGCACGTTTCGAGGTGCATGTCGATGTTGAAGAGGCGATCGAAACGATCCGCTCTTGGGGCGCACCGATTGTGGTGAAGGCCTCCGGTCTTGCCGCGGGCAAGGGCGTGATTGTGGCGCAGAATGAGAAAGAGGCGATCGATGCGGTACGCGACATGCTGGCCGGCAACAGTTTTGGCGAAGCAGGTTCTCAGGTGGTGATTGAGGAGTGCCTTGTCGGAGAGGAGGCGAGTTGCCTGTTCATCGTATCCGGCGATACGATTTTGCCACTGGCCTCTTCGCAGGATCACAAGGCGCTGCTCGATGGTGACAAGGGGCCGAACACAGGCGGCATGGGTGCATATTCACCAGCACCCTGCGTTACCGATGCAGTGGCCAGTGAGGTTCTGGAAACCATTGCCCGCCCGATCATTGCAGCATTGAAGAAGCGCGGCGCTGAATTTATCGGTACTCTCTATGCCGGCGTGATGCTGACGGAAGAGGGACCCAAGACGCTTGAGTTCAATGTGCGCTTTGGGGATCCTGAGTGCCAGCCATTGATGAGTCGGTTGAAATCGGACCTGGGAGAGGTATTGCTTGCAGCTGCCACAAAACAGCTCGAAGGTGTTACGCTTGCGTGGGAGAATGGAACCGCGCTCTGCGTGGTTGTAACTTCGGAGGGCTATCCGGCTGACTTTGACAAGGGGCAGGCAATTGGCGGGCTTGATGCTGTAGAGGCAGCGGGTACCACAGTCTTCCATGCCGGCACTGCTGAAAAGGATGGTGTTATTGTAAATGCAGGCGGCCGCGTGCTAGGCGTAACCGCCGTAGCTCCGACCGTGAAAGAGGCTCAGCAAACTGTTTATGCTGCGCTTGAACACCTTGACTGGCCGGGCGGATTTTACAGAACGGATATCGGTTACCGCGCCGTAGCAAGAGAAGAGGGAAAATAGTTAAAGGGTGTAGAAGTGCACCCGTTCTCCGGCCATAGATGGCTGGAGCAACGTGTAAGCGAATCAACTCCACGGAGTTGATGAGCGTAAGACAAGCAAAAGGCAGGATGCTCTTTTGTGGATAGGAGATGTCTATGGAAGCAATTAAAGTTCTGATTCTGATGGGTAGCGCCAATGACCGGCCGGTGATGCAGAAGGCTGAAGCTGTGCTGGATGAGTTCGGTGTTGCCTACAAAACGATGGTTCGTTCGGCGCACCGTACGCCTGAAGCAACGGTTCAGGCGGTCAAAGAGGCAGAGGCGGCAGGGTGCAAGGTGTTCATCTGTGCAGCCGGCATGGCCGCGCATCTGGCAGGCGTAGTCTGTTCCAAGACGGTAAAGCCAGTGATTGGCGTGCCGATTGCATCAGGACCGATGAACGGCGAAGACGCACTGCTCTCTACTGTCATGATGCCGCCAGGACTACCGGTTGCGACCGTGGGCATCAATGGCGCCAAGAATGCCGGCCTGCTGGCTGTTCAAATGCTGGCTCAGAACGACGACGAGCTCAGTGTAAAGCTGAAGGCCGACCGTGCTGCGCAGGCAGAGGCGATCCTCGCGGAAGACTGAGGGGCGCGCCCGGACAAAGGATAAGCTGGCAGCCCTGAGGGCTGCCACTATCCTGAACCGCGGCGGGGCGATCGCCCATTACACGCACACCCTTCCCGGTGCTGCGGCCAACCCCCGTATTCCAGCCTCTGTAGCGCGACTGATAAACTTCAAGCAGCGCAAAGGGCCCTTCCTGTTGCTGGCCGATTCAGTAAAGACGGCTGCAGGCCTTATCCGCTACTACTCTCCGGAACTCAGGCGGATTATTCGCGATTCGTGGCCAGGTCCCTATACGCTGGTTGTCCCGGCAAAACCGGGGCTGACGCCTGTCTGTTATCGAGGAGGCATGGCAGCGATTCGTGTTGATGCCAGTCTGCAGACCCGCCAGCTGGCTTCAGCTTGCGGAGGCCTGTTGCTCTCATCCAGCCTGAATCGAAGGGGTCGCACGACTGCCGATGTAAACCGAAAGGTGAGGATGCGCTGGCACAGTTATCTGTCTGCCGCGCTCCCCGGCCCGGTCAGTTCAGGCAAAGCCTCAGTTCTGTTGCGTGTATGGCGCAATGATTCCACCATAATTCGGCCATGACGGCGCAGGCTTGAATGGCTAACATGCCGCCATGAATTCATTCTCTGACTTTTTGAAATTGCTCTGGCAGCGGCTGGGTTCAATGTCGCTCGCAATTGTTCTCTTGATGGTACTCTCGATCGCATCGGTTATCGGTACGGTTCTGCTACAGAACCAGCAGCAGACCGATTACCTGCAGCAGTTCGGCCCCCTCTGGTATTGGGTGTTCCGCTCACTCGGCCTGTTCGACATGTATCACACATGGTGGTTCCTGACGCTGCTTGCTTTCCTGATGCTCTCGTTGACCGCCTGCCTCTGGCGCAACGTTCCGAAGATGCTCAAAGAGATGCGCAGCCGCAAGGTGACCATAAACGATCGTTCGCTGGGGCGCATGGAGCTTCTGCAGCAGTGGCAGCTAAAGGCGGATACTTCTGTCGATCAGCTGCAACAGACATTCCAGAAGCACCTGCATGGCTGGGAATTCAAAACGCAGGAGGAGAGCGGGGTACACTATGTCCGCGCCGATAAAGGGCGTAGACATAAGTGGGGTTATATCTCCGTGCATGCCGCGATCCTGGTTATTCTTGTTGGCGGATGGATAAGTGTGCAGTTCGGTTTTCGCGGCAACATGTCGGTGGCTGAGGGGGCAGTTGAGCAGGAGATATTCTTCCTGAAAGGTACTGCAACCGAAACACTTGATATGCCGTTTCAGGTGCGCTGTAACTCTTTCGAAATTGACTTCTTCCCGACAGGCGCACCGAAGGAGTTCCGCAGTAATCTGACCATTATCGATGAGGGCAAAGAGGTTCTTACCTCTGACATCATTGTGAACGAGCCTCTTTTCTATAAGGGTGTTTATATCTACCAGGCGAGCTTTGGCGACGGCGGCTCCGATGTTTACTTCAAGCTGTATCATATGAATGGCAGTGAAGAGACATCCTTCGTCAAAACCAAGGTTTATAATACCTGGAAGGATGAGGAGAGCGGCATCTCACTTGAGGTGACCGACTTCAGGCCATATAACGTGGAAAATGTCGCCCATGAGGGGCAGCCACGCAAATTCAAGGACATAGGCCCGTCAGTCGAGTTTGTCTTTCGCGGCCCCGGTATCAAGCCTGTGAAGGTGAAGGCCTACATGAATCCGTACATTGATGGCGATGGCCACAATCAGGGTTCCTGGCTGATGGTGTCACTCTCCGGCGACACCAAGGATTACCAGCCGGTAGCCCTTGGTCTCGATTTCACCAATCAAGATGAGTGGCGCCTGTTCAATGCCTTTGGCCGAAACCTTTCCCGACTTTCAGGGGAGCAGAATGAGAAAGAGAATTTCCAGGCATTCAAGGATGCCATGAAGGAAGTGTATGGCGACAATCCGCCAGAAAATGTGCAGAACATCGCCATGCGTGCAGTTCAGGCTATGAACCTGATTCCACAGCTTCCCTGGCCCGTTATTCCGATGCTTGAGGATTTTGAGCATGTCTATTACACCGGCCTGCAGCTGGCAAAAGACCCCGGAATGAATGTGGTTTGGGCCGGAAGCGCGATCCTGGTTATTGGTCTCTGCATCATGTTCTATGTGCCGCATCGCAAGCTGTGGCTGGTAATTCGCCAGAATGGCGATGCCACCGAAGTGCAGCTGGCCGGTAACACCAATCGTAATATGATGTCGTTTAAACAGACCTTTCACGATCTGTTCACAAAACTCGATGAAGATTTCCGCACCAACTGAATCTGCGCAAAACCTGCTGCGCCCTCTGAAGCGGACAATTAATAGGAGAACTCATGACTGCAACGACTGCTGAATCATCGATATGGGAAACACTAAATCAGGGGCGCTGGGCATTTGTCCGTTTCTACGCCTACATCGGACTGTCGCTCGGCATATCTGCCATGGCAATGTATGGACAGGGCGGTTACGACGAGGATGCCTTTCTCTATCAGATTCTCGGCAGTCAGGGCTTGATCTGGGGCGGAACCGGTATTCTTCTTGGCTGCGCAGTTGCGGCAGTTCTCTCTGCCATCAAGCCTGCACTGCTTAACGGTCGCGTTGCTCCCAATACCGTGCCCTGGCTGGACGGCTCACTGTTGATGGTCGTGCTGGCCGTTGTGGCCGCGCAGTTTGAGCCTGCAGCCGCACAGATTTCCTACGAAGACCAGTCCAACCTGATCGCTGCCAAGATCATCATGGCGATGAATGTTGTCTACATCTTCTCGGCTGTTGCCTATATCGCGTATCTTTTCGCTCCCGAGTCATTTATTGGTCGCGTGGCGACATGGTCTGCATGGTTTGCCACCTATGCTGGCGGAACCGCCCTGCTGCTGCGCTGGCACGAGTCATACCTGTTCGATATGGGGATGGGCCATGCTCCTGTATCCAATCTTTATGAAGTATTCATCCTGCTGTTCATGATCACGGCTGCCGTTTACCTCTCCTTTGAGCGTCGCTATCAGGCCAAAGCGATGGGCGCATTTGTGATGTTGCTGGTTTCTGCCGGCGTATTCTTCGGTATCTGGCTCGACTCGATTGGCCAGGGCGATATCAAGCCGCTGGTACCCGCCCTGCAGTCCTACTGGATGAAGATTCACGTGCCGATGAACTTTGTCGGTTACGGTGCCTTTGCGGTGGCATGTGGCGCCGGCATGGCCTATTTGCTGCGCCATCGGATTGAGGCCAACAACAGCAGTTCAAAAATGCTGAAGATTTTCCCGACACTCGAACAACTCGACCAGCTGGCCTACAAATCGGTTGCGGTCGGCTTCCCTGCTTTCACCCTGGCTACCATTCTTGGCGCCGTCTGGGCTGCTGAGGCCTGGGGTGGATACTGGTCATGGGATCCCAAAGAGACCTGGGCGCTGATCGTCTGGCTGGTTTACGGCGCCTACCTGCACGCCCGCGTTTCACATGGCTGGCACGGTAAGGCTCTGGCATGGTGGGCTGTGGCTGGATTCCTCGTAACCATATTCTGCTTCCTGGGTGTGAACATGTATCTTTCCGGATTGCACTCCTACGGCCGCCTAAGCTGATCGGCACAAAACTATGCTATGCTTGCGTAACAGTTTGAGTTGAGAGGGAGTCTTTCATGAAACCGTTGCGCAAAATTATCTTTCCGGCCGCCGGAATGGGCACGCGTTTTCTGCCTGCAACCAAGGCGAGCCCCAAAGAGATGCTTACCATTGTCGATAAACCTCTGATTCAGTACGGCGTTGAAGAGGCGCTTGCCGCAGGCATGGATGAGATCATCATGGTAACCGGACGCGGCAAACGCGCCATTGAGGATCATTTTGATATTTCGGCAGAGCTTGAAGCCAATCTGAAGGCTGCGGGTAAGAGTGATCTCTATCAGGAGGTCTCCCGTGTAGCGCGCATGGCGGAGGTGGTTTACCTGCGCCAGAAAGAGTCGCTGGGTCTGGGTCATGCTGTTCTATGTGCCAGCCACTGGGTAAGTGATGAGCCTTTCGGTGTGTCGCTAGCCGATGAGCTGATTATCCATGAGACAGGCGCTATGCAGCAGTTGCGCGAAGTGCATGAACAGACCGGTTGCTCAGTAATCGGCCTGATTCAGGTTGCTGAGAGTGACGTCTCAAAATACGGCATTGTCGCCTTTGAGGCCGAAGAGAACGGCTTGCTGCGCCTGACCGACATGGTCGAGAAGCCGGATGTTGATGAGGCACCATCGCACCTGGCAATGATTGGCCGTTATATCTTTACGCCGCGTCTGATGGATCTGCTTCAGGAGGTGAAGCCTGGCAAGGGTGGCGAGTTTCAGCTCACCGATGCAATTGCCATGCTGGCAAAAGAGGAGCCGGTCTACGGCGTCCTGCTCGAAGGACAGCGTTTTGATGCGGGCAATCCGGGCGGCTTTTTGCTGGCTAACGCCGTGCTCGGTCTGCAGCACCCCGAATATGGCGAATCACTGCGCCGGGCACTGAAAAAACAGCTGTGAATCAAGATTCGAATGTTCTTGCGCTGGATACGGCGTTCGGTGAGATATCGGCTGCTATCCACACGGCCAGGGGAGACTTTCTGGCAGCGATGCCTGCCGATCACGGTAAAACCCGTTCTGTCAGCATTATACCGATGCTTGACGGGCTCCTCTCCGAGGCAGGGCTGAGCTGGAAGGAGTTAGACCTTCTGTCGCTTGGTGCCGGGCCGGGATCATTTACAGGCCTGCGCATCGCGGCCGCCACTTTGGCCGGTATCAACAGCGGTATGAACTTGCCGATCCTGCATCTTTCATCGCTGGCGATTACTGCACGGCAGGCCGAAAGCAGCGATCCGATCTGGGTGCTGGAGGATGCGCGAGCCGGTGAAGCCTTTATCGGCCACTATCAGGCAGAAGTTGCACTGGATGAAGATCGTTGTCTGACCTGGGCCGAGGTGGCATCTGAGATAATACCGGGACTCTATGTCTGTCACAGTGAACCACAGGGGAGTTTAACCGGCTGGCAGCGACTGCCGCTTACGGTTTCTCGCGCCAAAGCTCTGCTGGCGGCAACACTGGCGGAAATGGACATGGCAAACGTCGCTATGCTGCCACGTTACCCCGATCCGGTTTATCTGCAACGTTCACAAGCGGAGAAGAATGTCCATGTCTGAAAGTAAGAAAGCGAAGGTGCTGTTTGTATGTCTCGGCAATATCTGCCGGTCGCCGCTGGCCGAGGTCGTGGTGAAAAGCGTAGCCAGGGAGCGGGGAATCGATCAGTTCCACTTCGAGTCGGCAGGCACTGGTAGCTGGCATGTCGGCGGCCCCGCCGATCCCCGTTCTGCCGCCAAGGCACAGGAGAAGGGGCTCGATCTCTCCGCCCATCGTGCGCAGCAGATCACGCCGCGCAATGTCGATAGCTGGGACTGGTTTGTCGCCATGGACAGCAGCAACCGTTCCGACCTGCTGCGTATGGGGGTGCCCGAATCTAGGCTGCTGATGATGCGACAGTTTGAGAACGATAGATTTATCCCGGATGTGCCGGACCCCTACTACGGCGGGCCTGACGGCTTCGAGGATGCCTACTGGATGCTCAAAGAGAACGCCGGCAAGCTGCTCGACCATCTGGAGGCGCAGGCCTAATTAAGCGGCGACCTCTTTTTTAATCCCAGCAGGTACTCGACATTGCCCTTGGGGCCGTGGATAGGCGATTCGGTGATGCCTATGATCTCTGTACTGTCCAACTCAGCTTCGACCATTGCTGTGACACGCGCTATCGCTGCCTGGCGATGCTCTTCTTCGCGGACTACGCCGCGATCAAGATATTTCGGCTCAACCTCGAACTGTGGCTTGATCAGTGCTACGCACCAGCCCCCGGCTTTCACGAATGGCCATGCGCAGGGCAGCACCTTGGTCAGGGAGATGAATGAGGTGTCGATCACCAGGGCATCAATCGGTTCCGGAATCAGTTCGGAGGTGAGTTTGCGAACATGCGTTTTTTCGAGATTGATCACACGCGCATCGTTCTGGAGTTTGTAGTGCAATTGGCCGTGGCCGACATCGACAGCGTAGACCTTTTCAGCGCCGTTCTGCAGCAGAACATCGGTAAAGCCGCCGGTTGAGGCCCCTACATCGAGACATATGGCGCCCTTGGGCGAAAAGGGGAAATCCTTGAGCGCCTTCTCAAGCTTCAGTCCGCCACGGGATACATAGGGAAGCAGCTCGCGCACCTCGATCTCGGCATCTTCGCGAAACTGCATGCCTGGCTTGTCTGCTTTCTGGCCGGCAACATAGACGAGCCCCGCCATAATCTGGCGGGAAGCAATATCTGCCGAATCACAGAGACCGCGTTCAAAAAGAATCTGATCCAGCCGCAATTTTCTGGCTTTTGCCAAGGCTCAGCAGCCTCGCAGCTGTTTGAGAATACCGTTCGCGTCCAGTTCGAGGTCGCGCAGGATCTCAGGCTGGGTGCCGTGGGCAGGGAATATATCGGGCATGGCAATGTGGACAAATGGCCCGCTCCAGCCGGACTTCAGGGCTAAAGCTGCGATCTCCTGACCAATGCCACCCTGTGCAACGCCCTCTTCGACTATTGCCAACAGCTTACCCTGCTGCAGATGCTTGAGAATGGCTTCGAGATCAAGCGGCTTGATAAAGCGCAGGTTTAACAGGGTCACTGCCTTGCCATCCTCCTGGCGCAATCTTTCGACAGCTGCCAGCGTATCACGCACGCGGGTACCGACGGCAATTACCAGGCCATCATTCCCGGCTTCGAGTATTTCAGCTTTGCCAACAGAGAGCGGCGCTGGCAGTTGAGAGATGTCTACACCGTAGCCGTTGCCGCGCGGGTAGCGAATGGCAACCGGGCCGTTGATCGTGGCAGAGGTGATGAGCATCGCCTTGAACTCTGCCTCATCCTTCGGCGCCATGACTGTCATGTTCGGCAGGTTTCGCATGAAGGCAATGTCGAACATGCCTGTGTGTGTTGCCCCGTCAGCACCGACGATGCCCGCACGATCCATGCAGAAGGTGACAGGCAGATTCTGGATGCAGATATCGTGAATGATCTGATCATAGGCGCGCTGCATAAAGGTTGAGTAGATCGCTACATAAGGGCGCTTGCCTGCAACCGCCAGACCACCGGCAAAGGTGACGGCATGCTGTTCTGCAATCCCGACATCAAAGCAGCGTTCCGGATGCCGTTTCTCAAAGCGGGAGACTCCCGTTCCAGCCGGCATGGCGGCAGTAATGGCGACAATTCGATCATCATGATCAGCCATGTCGGCAAGCGTGTCGCCGAACACCTGGGTGTAAGTGGGTGGTTTGCCGTTGCTCTTGTGCGGGATGCCGGTCTCGACACTGTAGGGGCCAAGGCCGTGCCATGTTTCAGGGTCTTCCTCAGCGGGCGAGAAGCCAAGGCCCTTCTTGGTGACCACATGCAGCAGTATCGGCCCATCCAGATACTTGCAGTTTGCAAGCGTCGGCAGCAGGTGGTCGAAATCGTGGCCATCGACCGGTCCGATATAGCGAAAGCCCATCTCCTCAAACAGTGTGCCGGGCGTGATCATGCCTTTAACATGTTCTTCCAGCCGTTTGGCTGCATCGAGAGCACCGGGCAGCTTTTCAAGAATACGTTTGGCGGTGTCTTTGGCCTGCGTATAGGGCTTGCCGGTAATGATACGGGCAAGATAAGAGGACATTGCTCCGACATTGGGCGCGATTGACATCTCATTGTCGTTGAGGATCACCAGCAGGCGCTTGTTGTGGGCACCGGCATGGTTGAGTGCTTCGAATGCCATGCCTCCAGTCAGGGCGCCGTCACCGATGACTGCGATGACATTATAATGCTCATTGTTCAGGTCGCGGCCCGCAGCAATGCCGTAGGCCGCTGAGATCGAGGTGGAAGCATGACCGGCGCCAAAAGGGTCGTGCTCGGATTCGGCGCGCTTGGTGAAACCGCAGAGGCCGCCGTACTGGCGAATGCTTGGCATACGGTCTAGGCGGCCGGTAAGGATCTTGTGCGGATAAGCCTGATGGCCAACATCCCAGACGATCTTGTCGCGGGGTGAGTCAAACAGGTAATGCAGCGCGATGGTAAGTTCGACCACACCGAGTCCTGCACCGAGATGGCCTCCGATAGGGGCCAGTGTTTCGATCAGGTAGTGGCGCATCTCTTTGGCAAGCGTTGGCAGTTGCTCGGGGTAGAGCGCTTTGAGGTCAGCCGTGCCGTGGATTCTGCTCAGGAGTTCTTGCATTAGCTGTCACGCTCCAGGATATAGTTGGCCAGCGCCTTCAGTTGTGCGCCATCACTATCAAATAGTTCGCAGGCATTGATGGCGATCTCTCGCATCTCCTCTGCAAGCTCCCTGGCCTGCTTCAGGCCTAGCAGCGACACATAGGTCGCCTTGTTTTGTGCTTCATCTTTGCCGGCACTTTTGCCAAGTGCAACGGAACTGGCCGTAACATCAAGGATATCATCGGCAATCTGGAATAGAAGCCCTGTCGCCTTACCGTAACGGGAGCAGGCATCGAACTGGGCACTGCTCGCGCCGGCTAATAGAGCCCCTGCTTCGCAGCACCAGCGCAGCAGTGCCCCGGTTTTGTGCAGGTGGATACGCTCAATAGCCAGAAGATCAATGCCGGAGCTGTCAATTTCACTCTGGATGTCGAGCATCTGACCGCCGACCATGCCCTGGGCACCAGATGCAATGGCCAGGGTGCGAATCAGTTCGCAACGCAGTTCGGCGGGAGACGATGGCGTGGCCAGAAGCTCAAAGGCGAGCGTCTGGAGGGCATCGGCGGCAAGTACTGCAGTTGCCTCGTCGAATTTAGTATGACAGGTCGGATTGCCGCGCCGAAGATCATCATCGTCCATGCAGGGAAGGTCATCATGAATCAGCGAATAGGTGTGAATGCACTCGATCGCCATGGCAGCCGGTAAGGCTGTGCCGATATCTTTTCCGCCGCAGGCGCGGAAGCATTCGATCACAAGGCCAGGCCGGATACGCTTTCCACCGCCAAGCAGGCTGTAGGACATTGCCTCAAACAAGCGCTCGGATACACCCGAGCCATGGGTTTTGAGCATGTCGGCCAGTGCCTTTTCCACATGCGCCGCATGGGAAGCGAGAAATTCCGGAGCCTGCATCAGCTGGCGTCTTCGCTGTTGCCCAGTACCTGCAGGCGCTGCTCGGCCTGATCCAGCAAGGCTTCGCAGCGACGGGAGAGTTTTACACCCTTCTCGAAAGCGGCCACGCTCTCTTCCAGCGGCAGTTCGCCGGACTCAAGCTTCTCGACCAGGCGGGTCATCTGCTCCAGAGCCTGTTCGAATGAGAGGTTGCTAATGTCTTTGTCGGTGCTCACAACTGGCCGCTCCTTTCCCCGGAAGGGGATTGCCGATTCTAGGAGCCTATCCCCCTTGGTCAATGCGTATAAGGCCGGCTAGGCTTCGAAGATGCAGATTATTCACCACGACAGGCAGGAATATACCGATTCTGTCTCCGAGCAGGAGGCCCTGGTGGCCGCCGTGCTGGCCGGTAAGGCGGAACCATCGCTGATTCTTACTGAGCATGCACCGGTCTATACTATCGGCACCTCAGGCTCGGAGCGCGATGTGCTGGCCTGCGAAATTGACGGTGAGAAAATAGCGGTGTTCCCGACCGGACGTGGCGGCGAAGTCACCTACCATGGCCCAGGCCAACTGGTCTGTTATGTGATTGCCGATTTGCGCCGAAGGCAGGATCTTCATAAACATGTCTGGCGTCTGGAAGAGATGGTGATTCGCACACTGGCCGATTTTGCTATCGAGGGTGAGCGCAGCGAGCGCGGTATTGGCGTCTGGGTTGAGGGCAAAAAAATTGCCGCTGTCGGTGTGCGCTGCAGAAAGTGGATCACGTATCACGGCATAGCGCTGAACATCAACCCTAACCTCAAACACTTTTCAGGCATTGTCGCCTGCGGCATGGCGGATAGCCCTGTTACATCGATGTGGCAGCTGGGCGCTGAAGTCAGCCGTGAGGCGGTCGAACAACATATCCGCCGACACAGCTCAATTTTTTCTTAACTCCAGTGATAAATTGATTACATTTCGGGGCTTCGAAAAGAACACCCATGAAGTAAGTGTGAAGATATAAGGACTTTGACTGGAAACATGCAGGTGATCTTCTTGACAGGTGGCCTGCCGGTGCATGGGTAAATATGCGGCACCGGGTGATCATAATTTTTATTAAGGTGTTGCCAGTGTCCTCAATCTGGTAGTCAATGCCGATCCCGGCTCAGGAGCAGTTGTCTTATGAATTCAAACATGAAAAAGCATGGTCTGGCCTGCCTGATTATCGCCTGTTTTGCTGCCGCTCCTGCTTTGGCTGAAGATGGCGATAGCGCCATTACAGCAGAGCTCAGCTATATCGCCGAGAGTGTGCGCAATTTCTCCGGCGGATTGCAGAAAGGGGTGAAAAATGAAGCGGCGGGCACCCTGGCTGCAACTGTTGATCTTGAAAAGGCTGCCGGCTGGAGTGGCGCAACGGCTTATGTTGAGTTCATCGTCAACCACGGAAGAGATCCCAGTGGTTCACTTATCGGCGACTTCCAGACAGCCAGTAACATTGCCGACGGCAACCGCACGCGACTGCAGCAGGCATGGATAGAACAGCGATTCCTGGATGATATGGTTGCAGTTCTGGTTGGCGCACATGATTTGAATTCCGAATTTTATGTCTCCGAGTATGGCGGGCTTTTCACCAACTCATCATTCGGCATCGGTCCGGAAATCAGTGGTAATGTAGGTACTTCGCTGTGGCCTGAGGCGGGGCTGGCTTCCCGGGTCGCTATTCAGCTGGATGATCAGGCATCTTTTCGTGTTGCCGGCTATGACGGTGACCCTGCAACGCGCGGCCTGAGTGCTGCAGAGGGCTATGTGTATATAGCTGAAGCGGCCTATGCCACTGCAGGAGGAGCCTACAAAATCGGTGCCTGGAGGCACACCAAGGCCCCAGTGCAGGGCGGAGGTGCCGGCCTGGCGGGCGGTTACATTGTGATCGATCAACCCTTGATGGAGTGGGGCGGGGGTGAGCTCGGCATGTTCCTGCAGTACGGCCTTGCACAGCGCTCTGCTGAAAGTATCAAGAATTATATAGGGGGCGGCTTGCATATCAGCGGCCTGATTCCGGGGCGCGGCGATGATGAAGCCGGCATTGCTGTGGCGAGGGCTGATTTTTCCAGTAATTACAGGACGATCAATCCCGGCTTCAAAAAAGCAGAGACTGTTATCGAGCTGACCTATCGAGCCCAGTTATTTGACTGGCTGGCTATCCAGCCGGCTTTCCAGTATATCATTTCACCCTCAGGTGATCCCGCACTGGCTAACGCAAAAGTTGGTATCCTGCGAGCTGAAATAGGGATTTAGCCACCCCCTTCTCTTTCTCACGGGCGCGTCACGGGTTTGCCATATTGCTGACATAGCGGTGCCACACTTCTTTCCATTATTCGCATCAACTTGATTGAAAAGGAGATAAGTATGGCTCCCCTAACACTGGACCCATCTTCTGCACGCTATGAATTCATGAAATGGGTCAGCGAGCGCAATGCGCATATTCCGGTTACCGAGCTGGAGTTTTTGATCTGTTTCTCTCCGCTTGGCCCCGACGATGAGGATGACTGGGATGAGGACAACTGGCGTTATGGCGCCACTGTTTTTTTCATGCTTTCTGAATAACCCTAAATCATACTATATTGTTCCGGTTTATAAACCGGACTAGAATGGTCGCCTTTAAATCGGAGCGCTCTGTTTGCAAGTCGCTCTATAGAGGTGGCCATGCTCAGACTGACCAAATTGACGGACTACGGCATCCTTCTGATGACGCATATGGCGGCATCAAGCCAGGAGCGTTTCACCGCGGGCGAACTTGCCGAGATTACCCGCATTCCGTCCCCCACTGTCAGCAAAATCCTGCAGATGCTGCTGCATGAAGGGCTGCTTGATTCCACCCGTGGCGCCAAAGGCGGATATCGACTTACCCGCCCATCCACTGACATCAACGTGCGCGACATCATCAATGTGTTTGAAGGTTCAATTGCGCTGACCGAGTGCAACCTCGATAACAGTTCATGTGATCAGCATGATGTCTGCTCCACCAGCAACAACTGGAAGCGGATCAACCAGGCGGTGCGTCAGGCGTTGCAGGATATATCTCTGGCAGACATGACCGAGCAGGATTTCGTGCCCATCTTCCGCCTGCAGCGTGGCATTGCCATCTCGAAGGTGCACTGATGAGTGACATTAAGCAGGAGCGCAAACCGGAAGAGTTTACAGGCCGCGAATATGAGGCGGGCTTCGTTACCGATATCGAGGCGGACACCCTGCCGCCGGGGCTGAACGAGGATGTGATTCGCCATATCTCCATGATGAAAGAGGAGCCCGAATGGCTGCTCAACTGGAGGCTTGAGGCATTCCGCCACTGGCAGACCATGACCGAGCCGCACTGGGCGCATGTGAGCTATCCAGCGATCGACTACCAGGCCGTATCCTATTACTCCGCGCCGAAATCGAAGAAGGATGGCCCCAAGAGCCTCGATGAGGTTGACCCCAAGCTTCTGGAGACCTATGCCAAGCTCGGTATTCCGCTGCGAGAGCAGGAGATGCTGGCCGGCGTTGCAGTCGATGCGGTGTTCGATTCGGTCTCAGTAGCAACCACCTTCAAAGGCAAATTAAAGGAGGCGGGTGTAATCTTCTGCCCGATCTCCGAGGCCGTTCGTGACTATCCTGAACTGGTGCAGAAGTACCTTGGCACCGTGGTTCCGACCGGTGACAACTATTTTGCCGCGCTCAACTCGGCAGTGTTTACCGATGGCTCGTTCGTATACATCCCGAAAGGGGTGCGTTGCCCGATGGAGCTTTCGACCTATTTCCGCATCAATGCAATGAATACAGGCCAGTTCGAGCGTACGCTGATCATTGCAGATGAGGGTTCGTATGTATCATACCTGGAGGGGTGCACAGCACCGCAGCGCGACGAGAACCAGCTGCATGCTGCGGTCGTTGAACTCGTGGCACTCGATGATGCGCAGATCAAGTATTCGACAGTGCAGAACTGGTATCCGGGCGATGAAAACGGCGTGGGCGGTATTTACAACTTCGTCACCAAGCGGGCCGATTGCCGTGGCCATCGCTCCAAGGTGAGCTGGACGCAGGTGGAGACAGGAAGTGCCATCACATGGAAATATCCGAGCTGCGTGCTGCAAGGCGATCACTCGGTTGGCGAGTTCTACTCCGTGGCCTTGACCAAGATGTGCCAGCAGGCAGATACCGGCACCAAGATGATTCATCTTGGAAAAAACACCAGAAGTACGATCGTCTCCAAGGGCATCTCTGCTGGGCGCGGTAACCAGTCCTATCGAGGTCTGGTTCGCATCGGCAAGGATGCCGAGAACGCTCGCAACTACACCCAGTGTGACTCGCTTTTGATTGGCGACAAATGCGGAGCGCACACCTTTCCCTATGTCGAAGTGAAGAATGCAACAGCAACGATGGAGCATGAAGCTACCACCTCAAAGATCGGAGAGGATCAGCTCTTCTACTGTCAGAGCCGCGGCATCTCTGAAGAGGATGCCGTCAACATGATCGTCAACGGCTTCTGCAAGGATGTGTTTAACGAATTGCCGATGGAGTTCGCCGTTGAAGCGAACCGGCTGATGGAAGTGAGCCTAGAAGGCGCAGTGGGATAACAAGGAATGAACATGATCAAAATAGAGAATTTACACGCATCAGTGGGCGGCAAGGAGATCCTCAAGGGGATTAACCTGGAGATCGGTGCCGGTGAAGTGCACGCCATCATGGGGCCGAACGGTTCCGGAAAATCGACCCTCTCCAATGTGATAGCCGGCCGTGATGGCTACGAAGTCACCCAGGGCACGATCACCTATAAGGGCAAGAACCTTCTGGAAATGAATCCGGAAGAGCGCGCCTGGGAGGGCGTGTTTCTCGCCTTCCAGTATCCGGTCGAGATTCCCGGCGTGAACAACACCTATCTGCTCAAGGCGGGCGTTAATGCCAAGCGCAAGCATCAGGGTGAACAGGAGCTCGATGCGATCGATTTCATGCAGCTGGTGAAAGCGAAGGCAAAACTGGTCGAGCTCGATCAGTCATTCCTGTCACGCGGCGTGAATGAGGGTTTCTCCGGCGGTGAAAAGAAACGTAACGAGATTTTCCAGATGGCAGTGCTTGAGCCATCACTGGCGCTGCTCGACGAAACCGATTCTGGGCTTGATATCGATGCCCTGCGTATTGTCGCCAAGGGTGTGAATACGTTGCGTGCGGCAGATCGCTCGATTGTTATGGTGACGCATTATCAGCGCCTGCTCGACTACATTAAACCGGATGTCGTGCACGTGCTGGCAGACGGTAAAATCCTCAAGACCGGCGATGCCTCTCTGGCGCTGGAGCTGGAAGAGCGCGGATATGACTGGGTTCGCGAAGAGGCTGCTGCATGAGCAGTGTGTTGAATGCAATCCGAGAATCGGCTTGGCGGGCTTTTGCATCCGACGGGATGCCCTCTAGCCGCGATGAGGACTGGAAATATACCGACCTGTCACGCATCACAGCGGTACAGGGCGATTTGTGGTGGGAGTCTGCAGGCAAAGCCGTTGTCGATGCCGATAGCGTTACCATTCCCGGTCTTGATGCCTACCGTCTGGTGATCTGCAACGGCGTGGTCGATCTTGGCGCATCTGTAATCCCGGATGCGATCACCATTACCCCGCTGGCATCGCTGCTGCAGGATGATCCCGATGCGGTCGTTGAATTGATGCTGGATGATCGTGATGCACCGTTTGCCAGTGGCATTACCGCCTTGAACAGCGCCAGAGCATCAGATGGCTGCTGTATCTGTGTGCCCGACAGCCTGAAGCTGGACAGGCCGATCCATATTCTGCATCTGAGCAGTGGCGGTGCATCACATACCAGAACCGGCATCACTGTCGGCAGCTACGCCGAAGTTGAGATCATCGAACATTTTGCCGGCAGTGACGTTGCAGAAGGTGTGACCAACAGTGTAACGGCGATCCGTCTGGCTGCCGGGGCCAAATGTGAGCATTATCGCCTGCAGCTTGAAGGTGCCAAACAGTGGCATCTCGGGCGTGTCGAGGTGAATCAGAAGCGTGACTCAAACTACACCATGCATGCAGTCGAGCTGGGTTCGCAGCTCTCCCGCGTCGATGTAGTGAATGATCTTAACGAGCCCGGTGCCGAGAGCGAGCTTAATGGCCTGTTCGTGCTCTCCGGTCGCCAGCATGTCGATCACCACACCCGTATTGCACACGAGGTGCCGCACTGTCGAAGCCGCGAGAACTATCGCACTGTGCTTGATGGACGTTCGCACGGCGTATTCAACGGCAAGGTGGTGGTGGCCGAAGGGGCGATCAAGACCGACTCGGCACAATCCAATGCCAACCTGCTGCTTTCGAACCGTGCCGAGATCGATACCAAGCCGGAGCTTGAGATCTACAACGATGATGTGAAGTGCGCGCATGGTGCGACGGTGGGCCAGCTGGACAAGAACCAGCTCTTCTATCTGAAATCGCGCGGGCTTTCAGAGGAAGAGGCGAAACAGCTGCTTACGTTCGCTTTTGCCGATGCGATTCTGGCCAGAATGGGCAGCGATTCCGTGCGCCGCTATATCGAGCGCGCCGCGTTTGCCAAGTTGCCCAATATCTCCGGCCTTGAGGGGTTACTGGTATGACGATCGATATCCACTCAGTGCGCGCCGATTTTCCGATTCTGGATCAGCAGGTTTATGGCAGGCCGCTGGCCTACCTCGATAATGCTGCGACGACCCAGAAGCCGCAGTGTGTAATTGATGCGATCACGAATTATTACACCCGCGACAATGCCAATGTGCACCGCGGCGTGCATGCGCTATCCGAGCGCGCAACCGCTGCCTACGAGGGGGCGCGGAAGAAGATTGCCGATTTCTTCAATGCAAAAAGCGTGCGCGAGGTGGTTTTCACGCGTGGAACCACCGAGGCGATCAATCTGGTGGCGCACAGCTGGGGCGGCGTCAATGTGCGTCATGGCGACGAGGTACTGATTACCCACATGGAGCACCACTCCAACATCGTGCCGTGGCAGATGCTTTGCGACCATGTCGGGGCAACGCTCAAGGTTCTCCCTATCAACGAGAAGGGCGAGCTGATCATGGAGGCGCTCGACGAGATGCTCTCCGGCCGCACGAAACTGGTGGGTGTTGTGCAGATGTCCAATGCGCTCGGCACGATCAACCCGGTGGCCGAAATCATTGAGCGGGCTCACGCTGTGGGTGCAAAGGTGCTGGTGGACGGGGCACAGGCGGCGGCACATATTGCCGTGGACGTGCAGGCACTCGACTGCGACTTTTATGTCACCAGTGCCCACAAGATGTACGGTCCGACCGGCATTGGCGTGCTGCTGGCCAAAGAGGGGTTGCTTGATGCCATGCCTCCCTATCAGGGCGGCGGCGACATGATCCGCATGGTCACCTTCGAGAAGACCGAGTTTAATGATCTCCCCTATAAGTTCGAGGCGGGAACACCGAACATCTCCGGCGCCATCGGATTTGGTGCGGCGATCGATTATATCAGTGAGATTGGATTCGATGCGATCCATGCGCGAGAGAAAGAGCTGCTCGCCTACGCCACTTCCCAGGCAGAGGCATTTAAAGGATTGCGTCTGATCGGCACGGCGAAAGAGAAGGCGTGTGTATTATCCTTTGTGCTCGAAGGCGTGCATCCGCATGACCTCGGTACTATTCTTGATCGTGAGGGGGTGGCAATCCGCGCCGGCCACCACTGCGCCATGCCGGTGATGCAGTTTTTCAAAGTTCCGGCCACTGCGCGTGCTTCATTCTCGATCTACAACAGCGAGGCCGAAGTGGATGCGCTCTTCACGGCCCTGAAAAAAGCGCAGGAGATTTTCGGCTAATGTTCGAGTTAAGGGATCTGTATCAGCAGGTGATCGTCGATCACAACAAGGCTCCGCGCAATTTCGGCAAACTGGAGCATTACAATCACGATGCCGACGGCTATAACCCGCTTTGCGGCGACAGGCTGCATGTCTATCTTAACATCAACGATGAGGGGATTATTGATGGAGTCTCCTTCGAAGGGGAAGGCTGCGCCATTTCGGTCGCTTCTGCATCGCTGATGACCGAGACGCTGAAAGGCACGCCTGTTGCTGAGTTCAAAGAGAAGTTCGACACGTTCCAGCATATGGTAACAGCCGATCTTTCCGAGGAGCCGGATACCGAGAAGCTAGGCAAGCTGGCTGTGCTCTCCGGCGTGCGCGAATTCCCCAGTCGCATCAAGTGCGCCGTACTCTGCTGGCACACGATGAAGTCGGCGGTTGAGGACTCCAGCGAGGTGGCGAGGACAGAATGAACAGAGCGGGCGATATGATTACAACCACACGCGATGTCGATGCAGTGCTGATTCCCCTCGGCACGCCCGTGACTATTCCTGCGGGAGCGCTGGTGCTGATCACCCAGGAGCTCGGAGGCTCATATACTGTCAGCGTATCCGGCAATCTGGCCCGCATCGAAGGCAAGGATGCTGATGCCCTGGGCTTTGGTGCAGCAGAGGGTGAGGAAAAAGAGGCTGCCGCCGAAGAGAAAAAAGAGGTGACGACAGGACCCGTCGATGAACAGCAGATATGGGATGTACTGCGAACCTGTTATGATCCGGAGATTCCGGTCAATATCGTTGATCTTGGGCTTGTTTATGATGTGCATGTGGTTGAGACCGACGAGGGTGGTAACCATGTCGATATCGTCATGACGCTGACTGCGCCCGGCTGCGGCATGGGCCCATTCATTGTCGATGATGTAAGGCAGAAGGCACTTTCGGTAGATCATGTCAGCGATGTCGAGGTGGAGCTGGTGTTCGAGCCGGCCTGGGACCGATCGATGATGTCCGATGAAGCACGCCTGCAACTGGGCATGTTCTAAAGCACATGTCTGAGGGTTCCCCTCCAGTGATCAACATTTCCAATGGGGGCTCTGTTTCCACGCCAAAGAGGTGGAGCCCGTTCGCCCTGGGGTTCCGTCCCTTCTTTCTGCTGGCCGGGTGGTTCGCCACTCTTTTCATGGCCACTTCACTCGGTGGCTTCGTTAGCGGCATCTGGCACTACAACTATTTCGAACTCTCCCTCTGGCATGCACATGAGATGCTGTTCGGATTCGGCGTGGCCGTCATTGCAGGTTTTTTGCTTACAGCTGTGCGCAACTGGACGGGGCTTGCCACGCCGAGCGGCTTGCCACTGGCCCTGCTGGTGCTGCTCTGGCTGGCTCCACGGGTTCTCTCGGCCGTGCCGATGCCGGCGATGATTTTTGCCCTGCTCGATATGCTGTTTCTGCCGGTTCTGGCATTGCTTATCTACCTGCGAGTGAAGCAGGCAAAACAGCCGCACAACTACAGCGTACCGGCACTATTGCTGCTGCTTGCAGTGGCCAATGCCGGCATCCACCTCGATCTGCTCGGCCAATTACCAGGGGTTTCGTCAGGGATGCTGCATCTGGGCGTTCTCACGTTTGTTGCGATCATCGTGCTGATTGGCGGGCGCGTTGTACCCTTCTTTATCGGCAGTGCAACGGCTTCGCAGGCGGGATCAAAGCGGTGGATTGAGAAGGCAGCGCTTCCTTCGGTAATGCTCTTTGCCGGGGTTAATTTACTGTTGCCTGTGGATGGGCTGGTTGCCGTCCTGGCAGTCGCAGTAGGGTTGCTGCATGCTAAGCGTATGCAGCAATGGTATGTTGCTTCTATCTGGAAAGAGCCGATGCTCTGGGTGCTCTATCTGGGTTACGCATGGCTTGTTGCAGGATTCTTCTTCTATGCAGCTGCCCTGATGTTTAATCTTCCGTTGACTGAAGCGGTGCATGCCTGGACGGTTGGTGCGATTGGTGCATTTACGCTTGGTATGATGGCGCGCGTTTCTCTCGGGCACACCGGTCGCCCTGTGCAGGCACTGCCATGGATGCCAGCAGGTTTCATTCTGATAGTTGCGGCCGCATTTGCCCGGGTTGTCATGCCTCTGATTAATCCGGCCTGGCTTGACAGCATCGTGATGTTCAGCGCAACGTGCTGGATTATCGCATTCCTGATTTTTGCTATCCGCTATTCGATGTTGCTCCTGAAGCCGCGGCTGGATGGCAAGGAAGGCTGAGGAGAGGGGTATGTCTGAGTGGATCAATATTGTGGCGGAGGGCGAGTTGTCTCCGGGAAGCCGGAAAGTGGTGGCAACCCCCTATGCAGAAATTGCTGTCTTCAATATCGATGGCAAGTTCTATGCGATTGAGGATATCTGCACGCACGATGGCGGCGAACTGGCCAGTGGAATCTGTGAGGGTGATCAGATTGTCTGTCCGCGTCACGGTGCCCGCTTCTGCATCCGGGATGGCAGGGCTCTGACTCCGCCTGCCTATGAAAATATCGATACCTTTCCTGTGCGTATTGAGGGCGGCATGGTACAGGTAGACATCGATGGATGAGTGATGGTTCGAGCCGATGAGCAAAGGGTCAAAGCACCCTGCCTAAGTTGTCGCCACTACTTCATTACCTGGGACCAGCATCGCCCCTACGGTTGCCGGGCCTTCGGGTTTAAGGCCGCAAGGTTGCCCTGCTACGAGGTGCAAAACGCTTCAAGCGTCCATTGTCTGAAACACGAGCTTAAACCAAAAAACAAGTGATATGGGGCTATTATTGCTGTTAGCGTAGCCGTATGGGGATAAAGTGGCTCAAATCAGTGAAGATGCGACTTAAGGCTCGTTCGGATGCCGAACATGAGCAGGCGATCTTACGAATTCTGATTGCTACCATCTGTTGCTTTTACTTCTATCTCGCCGGGCCACAGGTGGCCTTTTATATAGCCGCGTCATATTTGCCGACATCTCTAGCAATTATTGGATGGATCGTATTCTTCCCTGATGTTAATCCGGTGCGAAGATATGTCGCGATTACTACCGATGTCGGAATGGTTTCTTTGGGCGTCATCCTGTCTGGTGGCGAGGAGGGAGTTGTTTTTGTAGCAATTTATCTCTGGATTATTACCGGCAATGGTTTCCGCTTTGGCGTTAATTATCTGCTATACGCCACGCTGCTATCGTTGGCATCATTTACAGTGATTACGCGGTACAATGCTTATTGGCACGAGCATATTCCCATGGTTGTCGGATTGTTGATAATTATTGCAATAGTTCCACTATTTATGGCGAGCCTGATTCGCAAGTTAAACAGGGCAATTGATGCGGCAGAAGCAGCAAATCAGGCCAAGTCTCAGTTTATTGCCAATATGAGCCACGAGTTGCGCACGCCGCTGAATGGCATCATTGGCATGAATGACCTTTCATTGAGCACAAAGCTGAACAAGGAACAGAAGCGTTTCGCTATTGTGATCAGGGATTCTGCTTACCATCTTCTCGGGCTGATCGAACGCATTCTAGATATGTCCAAGATTGAGGCGGGCGGGCTTGAGCTCGAGAAAATCCCTTTCGACTTGCATCAACTTATGCATGGTGTGGTCGCCATGTTTGAAGGAAAGGCGCTGGAAAAAGGCATCAGGATTTCTCTTCATATTGATCCGGAAGTGCCCTTCTCCCTGATTGGAGATCCCAAACACCTGAAGCAGATCCTGCTCAATATCATAGGTAACGCCGTGAAATTTACTGAACAGGGTAGCGTTAGCGTGAAGGTGGGGCTTGCTGATACAAGTGAAGAGACACGGATCGTATTCAACATTTCCGACACGGGAATTGGCATGTCTGAAGCAGCCCAGGAGAAAATCTTCGAGCGCTTTTCTCAGGCGGATTCCTCTATTACCCGTCGCTTTGGCGGCACTGGCCTCGGCACCACCATTTCAAAAAACCTGACGGAGATGATGGGAGGCTCCATTGGGCTGTTCAGCACTGAAGGGGTGGGCAGCGTGTTTACGATAGAAATTCCCTTCGAGCGACAGGAAGACAAAACCGTTCCAAGGGATTTGACCAAGATCAATATTCTGGTGCTTGGAGAAAACTATTCGGGTAATCCACTGGAAGCGATGCTCCATAGATGGGGGACTCATTATACTTTCATTGATAATGAAAAATTTCTTTTGTCCAGCATTGAGGATGCCTGGTCAACCGGGCATCCCTACGATGTTGTCATGGTCTGTCGCGATGCGCTCCAATGTGCGCCCGAGTTGGTAGCGCAATCGATTCGGAATAAATGTGAGTTTGCTGGTATTGATTTGATTTTGATTGAGTCCGACAGGGCCGCCTCTTCACATTCAAGCATGGTAGAGGCCGGCTACTCTTCCGTGCTCCACCTGCCGGTTCAGCAGTCACTGCTTTTCAATGCCCTGCATGCATCCAGCATTATTCATCACTCTGCAGATATTATTTCTATCAAGGATGTAATGAAGCGAAAGATGGCTCTGCGCTCACTGAACATTCTTCTGGCCGAAGACAATCCTGTTAATCAGGAGGTGGCGAATGAGATGCTTACGAGGGCAGGTCATAAGGTCGATATCGCACACGATGGAGAAGAGGCGCTCGATGCCCTCGCCAGCGACAAAGAGTACGACCTTGTCCTTCTGGATATGAATATGCCCAATGTTTGCGGTCTTGATGTGCTGAAGCAGTTTCGCTTTATGGATACCAGTGCATCCACTCCGGTACTGATGCTCAGTGCAGATGCGCTCCCTGAAACCGTTAACGAATGTATGGAGGCGGGTGCAAACGATTACCTGACAAAGCCGATCCGGGTTTCTGAATTGCTGGCGAAGGTAGCCGAGTTCTGCGGTGAACAGGATGAAAAATTAGAAAGGTCGGATGATGAGAGTCATTCACCCCCGCCCGCTAAGGGAAGTATTCTGGATGATGAGGTACTGGGTGAGCTGTTCGGTCTGGTTCGCGAATCTGATACTCGCGATCGTCTGTTACGTTCTTACGAAACCTCCGGCAGTGAAAGCCTGATACAGCTTCGCCAGGCTGCGGCTCAGGGTAGTAGCCAGGACTATCTATTAAGAATTCATGGGTTCAAAGGCTCTTCCGGCACGCTGGGGCTGAAAGAGGTTGTTATGCTGTGCGGGGAAATAGAAACCATTGGTGATGCCATTGGCCCTCCTGCTATGGCTGATTTCTGCAGCAAACTGGATGTTGCATTCAAACAGGGCTGTGATGCCCTGCGAGATTATCTGCGAGACAATTAATATCTGTCGGGATTCTTGTTGAGGCCAGCCTTGGGATAAATAAGGAGTATTACTCCGGGGAGAGAGCACCCCCCGGAGTTATACAGTTGCTTTCAAATTATCCCACCTTCTGAGTCTGTTTTTTTACCAGCCGTTCCATCATGCGTAAGTCCTTGGCCTCCAGCTTGAATGCTGTGTCAACCCAGATTGAAGCAACATTCAATAGCTCTTCATAGGTTACAGGGTTGCTGCAACGCTTCGCTTTTCGGAAGGCGCGATAGCCATTTCTGAAACGGCCCTCTTTTTTGATGTAATCGTAGACGGCCTGCTCTCCTTTGCCATCCTCGGCTAGAAAATCGACTACGCCAAGTTCATGCATCTCTTCCGCTGTATAAAGTCGACCGCTTAATACCAGCCGCTCTGCTTCGACCATGCCTACCTTGCGCGAAAGAAGTGCATATGCTCCTGCTCCTGGAAACAGGTTAAACAGAATATCCGGAAGGCCCATTTTTGCACTGCGTTCGGCAATAAGAACTTCGCTGGAGATGGCTGCTTCGAAACCACCACCAAGTGCGTCACCTTGAACAAGCGCAATTGTGGTAATCTCACCATTAATACCGGTATGATTTCGGTAAAGAATGTCGTTGCATGCTGTAGCATATTGCATCAAGCCATCTCGGTCTCCGTTGCCGATCAGTTCACAAAAAAGACTAAGGTCTCCGCCGAGGTTATAAATACCCGGTACATCAGAGCCGGAGACAATATATTGCACATCCTTATATAAGTGAGGTTTGGCAGTAACTTCGTCATACCAGTGTTGAATCTCTTTTGTTAGTTCATATGAGAAGCATGGCCTTGGCTTGGCGTTCATTTTCAACCATGCAATGCCCTTATCCTGTTCAAAATGGAGGCCCATATACTTATAGCTCTCCATGGGTGTGGAAATGTTCTCATGGGCACTTGTTCGTAGTGCATTAGCTTTGAAGTGGTACTGTTCAACGTATTTGTATGCATCCAAATTATGGCTGTGCTGTTTCATGTTTGGACTCCCCTCATTGTGCACAAAGGGTTCGTTTACTTCTCTAATGTTGGTTGGTCGTAAGCTGTTGGTGTCATACTTAATTTGCCCCATCTTTGTAATCTCCTTATCACAATTGTTGCGAAGGACTGCTCCCCCGGATTCGCCAGAATGCACTCTGTTCTAGTGTTACGTCAACATTCCGACGTAAATATGCATAATTTAAGGCTATATTTGCCTATACCTATGGCTAGGTTTGAGGCTTTCCTCGATGGATAAGCTGTAGCTGGCGGAATTTTGACGACAGGGAGGCGGTGAAATAAGGCGATATAGCAGGGTCGTTATTATCGACAGCAGGCCAACTGAAAAAAGGTTTGTCGCTGTCGGTAACTATGCCGCTGTTCACAATGCCACCTTCAGTTGTTCCGTCCGAATAGCAGGTACGTATTGTTGGCAAGGTGAACAGGGTGAGCTAACAGGACTGGAGAAACCGGACAGGTTGTTGTCGTATGAAATCTGCGGGCTCGACTGATGGCGGACAGGGTGTATCTTTTGATGGATGAATGAATGTAACGCGAGCTTTGGCAGCGCTGAAGAGTGGCGAGAGAAGGCGATGCAGAGATCCGGCTCAATCGATGGCGATGAGTCCGAACGGCGCAGCGCCCTTGCCGAAGCCCATAATCGGAAGCATAAGATAATAGACCCGGATATTCTGGCCGACCAGCAGCTCTACATTCTTGGTAAGATGGATTTGGAGGAGTATCAGGCGTACCTTCTGTTTAAACACGGCAAGGCAGGATAAGAGATCGTATGTCTGAAATAGAGTTGGGGCTGATCATATACGGGCTGCTGGTTGGGCTTGGGGCAGGATTGATTGGAGGCGCTCTCGCAGGGTTGGCAGGGGTCGGTGGCGGGCTGATTTATGTGCCGCTATTTTATCTGTTTGCCCCTCCTGATACCAATGGCATGGCAATGCATGTTTTTGCCAGCATGGTGGCTGTTGTGATGACAGGCTACTTCTCAGCAAGGTCGCACTGGCACCTGGGGCATGTTAACGGTAAAAAACTTGTGGCACTGTTGCCGGGGCTTGTAATCGGGGCTGCAGTCGGGCTGTGGAATACGCTACAGCTGTCGCAGTTCTGGATACTGACAGCTCTTGCTCTGCTCAATGCATGGGTGGCTTTTGATTATGGTCGGGATTTCCATCTCAAACTCAGAAAAAATATGATTTCGACCAAGCTTCTTGCCTGGCCTATAGGCTTTATATCCGGAACGGTCGGTATCGGAGGCGGTACGATGATCGTACCCTTGCTAAGGCGGACCCTGCCTCTGAAAGAGGCGGTTGGTACTGCATCGATGGCCGGCGTATTTATGGTGCTTTGCGCAGTCATCCTGAATTTTTCTCTGGAGCCTGATTGGGTAGGTGTGCTTGTCGAGGATTGGCAGTTTCTGGTTGGGGTATGGATCGGGATTGTATTAATAGTACCGTTTTCTGCGCATAAAGCCGCTGCCCTTCATGGATCGGTAGATGAGGGAAAGCTGCGCCTTGCGCTCAAGACACTGTTTATTGCGCTTTCGCTTGGATTGCTTGGAGCTGCACTTCTGGCGCTGTTTCAGTTCGGGCTTTAAAGCAGCGGGCTTCCCGGCCGCTGCCAGGGAATACGATCCTTTGATTCGATAGCAACCCGCATGACAAGACCGAGGGCGGCCAGCATGGTGACCAGTGCCGAGCCTCCGTAGCTGATGAAGGGAAGCGGCAAACCCACGACCGGAAGCAGGCCTGAAACCATGCCGATGTTTACGCTGATGTAGAGCAGGAATACCGAAGCCACGCCGATGCAGACCAGCGAGCCGAATCGGGAATGGGCGCGATAACTGATCATCAGAATGCGAGTGATCAGGATGGTATAGAGAACCAGCAGTATGGTGGCTGCGACAAAGCCGCCCTCTTCTGCCAGTACCGCGAAGATAAAGTCGGTGTGCTGTTCAGGCAGGAAGTGCAGGGATGCCTGTGTTCCCTGCATATAACCTTTGCCGAACAGGCCTCCCGAGCCGATCGCAATCGTTGACTGAATCACATGGTAGCCGGCCCCCAGAGGATCTGATTGTGGGTCAAGCAGGGTCAGTACGCGCCGCTTCTGGTAGTCGTGCATGATGAAGTTCCAGAGTACCGGCAAAGAAGCTAGTGCAAGAACAACAGCAATGCCGAACCAGCGCCATGGCAGCCCGGACGCGATCAGCATTGCCGAGGCGGCAAACAGCAATACAAGTGTCGTTCCGAGATCGGGCTGAATGACAATCAGAGCTGCGGGTGCAACGGCAAGCATAAGGGCGATTGCCAGATTCGCCATGGAGTCGGCCTCACGGCTGGCAAACCAGTGGGCCAGCACAAACATCAGCGCCCACTTCATCAGTTCCGACGGCTGCAGGTTGATTACGCCGAGATCAAGCCATCGCCTGGCCCCCATCTGGACATCCCCAACCAGCGGCACCAAAGCCAGCAGAATCAGGGCTACGATGTAGAAGGGCCAGCTGGCAAGTCCCAGAAAGCGAAGCGGAATGAAGCAGAGAAGCAGGAATACAGAGAAGCCGACACTCAGAAATATGAGCTGTTTCTTCCACAGCAATGCATCACCCTGATGTATCGCCGCATACAGGGTAATCAGGCCGACCGTGATCAGGCTGGCAACCGATGCAAGCAGAATCCAGTCAACGGAGCGAAGGGCACGGAAGATCACAGTTGCTGCCCCTCATCTCTTGCTTCCTCTTTGGCAGCAAGAACCCTGATAATGGCATCTGCAACAGGTGCAGCATCACTGCCGCCATGGCCGCCATGTTCGACAAAAACTGCAAAAGCGACTTTCGGCTTGTCATAAGGTGCATAGCCCATAAACCACGCATGATCACGATGGCGCTTGAGAATTTCCTGTTTGCTGAGCTTGCCACTCTTTTCATCATCCTGTGCCATTTTGACCACTTGCGCCGTACCGGTTTTGCCTGCCACCGGCCAGGGGGTGGATCTGAGCGGCCAGTAGGCGGTGCCTCCCGGGCTGGCAACCACATCGCGCATCGCCTTGCGAACCTGTTCGAGATGTTTCGGATCTACTTCAGCTTGATGCAGGAGTTCAGCCTCCTGATCCGCGAGAAGCTGCGGCTTGAGGATTTTGCCGCCATTGGCAATGGCCGCAGCAAGGCGGGCAATCTGCAGCGGCGTGGTGGTAAGCTGCCCCTGTCCGATGGCGGTGATCATCGTTTCACCCCTGAACCAGCGCTTACGTCTGTTGGACTGGCTGGTCATCTCAGCCATCATGTTCGGGCGGTGGGCCGGAATAATGCCACGGGACTCCGGCGACAGGTCGATGCCTGTTTTTTCACCCAACCCCCACTGCTGGGCCGAATCACTGATGGCAGCCATGCCGATCTGGTCGGCAAGTTTGTAAAAGTAGACGTCGCAAGAGTGAACCAGAGAAGAGTGCATGTTAACATTACCGTGCCCCTCCCGCTTCCAGCAGCGCAAGTTTCTGTCGGCCAGTTCAAGATAGCCGGGGCAAAAGGCGTCACCTCTGGCAAGGCTTGCCTTCTCAGCCAATCCGGCAAGGCCGGTGACAACCTTGAAGGTCGATGCAGGAGGGTAGGCTGCCTGCGTTGCCCGGTTGAGAAGTGGTTTGTCGGGGTTGTTGAGCCACTGTTGCCACTGCTCCGATTCAAGGCCGGTAATAAAGCGGTTGGTATCGTAGCCGGGCTGACTCAGCATGCTGATAACTGCGCCGCTTTCAACATCGAGAACAATTACCGCTCCAGTTCTGTCACCCAGCGCCTCCGAGGCGGCTCTCTGCACATCGATATCGAGCGCCAGTTTCAGCTGTTTACCCATGATTGATGGCGTACGCTTGATCACTGCAATTCGGCGACCGAGGGCATCAACCTCCTCCTGCTGGGAACCCGGAGTTCCGTGCAGAAGTGATTCAAATGATTTTTCTGCGCCGGTTCGACCGATAAACTCGGTGGGTAGAAATCCTTCATCGAGATCGGATTGGCGGGCAAGGGAGAGGTAGCCGATCAGGTGGGCGGTAAGTTCGCTGTAGGGGTAGTGGCGGTAACTTCCTGCTTCAACATCGACACCGGAGAGCCGGTGAAGACGGGAGGCGATGGGGGAAACCTGCTGCCACTGCAGTTTGTCATCAAGAAGGACCGGGCGGTCGGGGCGTGCCGATGCGATGCGCTTTCGGATATGCACCTGTTTGGCAGGGCTCCATGCCAGTGCTTCGGAAAGTTGAACCAGGGTCTCATCCAGATTGGCAACGCGTTCCGGGATCAGCAGTACCCGATAGGCGATTTTATTGACGGCCAGACCGTTGCCGTTGGCGTCAACGATTTCACCCCGTACGGGCAGCACGGGAATAATATTCAACCGGTTTTCGTCCGCCTGCAGCGCCAGCTTTTCATGCTGCGACCACTGCAACTGCAACAGGTTCAGTAAAAGGCCGCCGAGAAGCAGTGGGGTAACTGCATAAAAGAAGAGCATGCGCAGATCAAAGCGCTGGCGGCTTTCAAGCTGGTTTTTGCGCATAGAGGCTCGTCAGCAGATACCAGATTGGCACACACAGGCAGAGTGTTAATAGTACAGCAGCCATTTCCCACCCCGGCTGCAACAGGGAAAGTATCGCAATAACCATCAGCGCTACGCGCTGGGGCAGCCCTGAACCGAGGTGCTGATCGAAGTAGATCATGGCCAAGGGAATCAGCGCGATAACAGCAAAACTGATGCCGACTGACCAGTGCAGCACGATGTCGTGAATAAAGATGCCCGGAAGTACCCAAATCCAGTTGTGGCGTTTTGCGAGAATACCGGCCAGCAGCAGCGCCATAGCCCAGTCGGGCTGGGTCAGAGAAGATGAGAAAGCGAGATTTAGGCTGAGCCCAAGAAGCGACAGCAGGACAACGGATGTGGCAATCATGGGGCTGCAGTGCTGTCGTGAAGGTGTGATGCAACTGCCAGCCAATTGTCTCGTCGCCAGTGGGCTGCCGGTGCAGCTGAAACCTTAACGAACAATTCGCCGGGGACACTCTGCACCTCGTTAATACGAGCGACAGCGATACCGGGTGGAAACAGGCCGCCTGCGCCGCTGGTATAGAGCACCTGTCCCTGAGCGAGTTCAAACTCCTCGGGCACGAATTCGATAGAGAGGCTCTCGCCCTGCCCTCGTGCCAAAGCAGCCAGCGAGGTGCCAGGGATGGTTACGGGGACAGCAATGGAGGCATCAAAGATAGTGCGGACTGTCGCATGGTTTTCAGCAGTGGTGTCGACAACGCCAACCAACCCTTCGCTGGAGACGATGACATCATCCTTTGAAACGCCGTATACCTGCAGAATGATGCGCTGGCTCATTGCCTCCGGGCTGCGCCCGCGTACTTTGGCGGCATGCCAGCGATAACCGGTGATGCCGGCAATATCGAGGATGTTGCGCAGCTGTCTGTTCTCTTCACGTAAAGAGCTTGCTTCCTGAATGAGCGCTGCCTGCTGCTGAGCTTTTTTCCGGAAAGCCAGATAATCGCCTTGCAGTTTCTGCCGATCAGAAAACCAGAGGCTGATCTCCTCCCACCACTGGACAGGTGCATGTAGTGCTTCAAGTGCTGGCCAGGTGGCCAGCATGGGCCATGAACCGGAGGATACCCGGGCAATCAGTAGCAGGCCTGCAACAACCATCACACTTACCACCCACACTCTGTAGCGTCGTCTGACGGTTCTCACAGTTTATTCCTCGAAGAGCACGCCTCGCATGCGATCCAGTTCATCGAGCACGCGGCCACTTCCCAGTACCACGCAATCCAGGGGGTTTTCGGCTACGGTCACAGGCAGGCCGGTCTCTTCGCGAAGCAGTTGGTCCAGGCCAACTAGAAGCGCACCGCCGCCAGTCAACATGATGCCTTTATCGACAATATCGGCAGCCAGTTCTGGCGGCGTACGTTCAAGGCAGACCTTAACGCCTTCGATGATGGCGTTAACCGATTCGGTCAGTGCTTCAAGAATCTCGGAGTCGTCCAGATGCAGGTTTTTCGGCACCCCATTGATCAGGTCGCGGCCCTTGACCTCCATTTCTCGGCGGGTCTCCTGTGGATAGGCGCTGCCCAGCGTCATCTTGATCTTCTCGGCAGTCGGGGCTCCGACCAGCAGACTGTATTTGCGACGCAGGTGGTTGATGATCGCCTCATCCATTTTGTCGCCGCCTACACGCACCGAACGGGAGTAAACGATGCCGCCGTAGGAGATGACAGCGATTTCACTGGTGCCTCCGCCGATATCTACGACCATCGAGCCGGATGCTTCGGTCACTGGCAGGTTGGCACCGATTGCGGCAGCCATAGGCTCCTCGATCAGGTAAACCTCACGGGCACCGGCAGAGAGGGCTGATTCACGGATGGCACGACGCTCTACCGGAGTGGAGCCGTAAGGCACGCAGATGACGATGCGCGGATGAATGCCCCAGGTGCGGTCATGCACCTTGCGGATAAACTGCTTAAGCATCTCTTCAGTAACTACAAAATCGGCAATCACGCCATCTTTTAATGGGCGAATCGCCTGAATGGAATCAGGTGTGCGACCGAGCATTCGCTTGGCGTCTGTGCCAACGGCAAGCACCCTGCGATGATGTTTACCCCCGCTGACGTTGACTGCAACAACGGAAGGTTCATTAAGGACAATGCCTTCCCCGCGCACATAGATCAGCGTATTGGCAGTGCCCAGGTCGATAGAAATATCGCGGGAGAAAAAACCGAACAAGCGTTGCAGCATAAGAAACCAGCCTCCGAAAACTAAGCTTGCGAGCCTAGTTGTTGAAGCCAAGCAGGTAAAGCAGTGGAACGCTTATACCGGCACCTGAAGTGAGGGATTTTCCGGTCAGGCAGTCTTTGGAGGCAGCTAGTTGAAATCCACCCAGACCGGAGCGTGATCGCTGGGTCGCTCTCTGGCTCGGTAATCCGTAGCAACACCTGCAGCTGCCGGTTGCATCAGAGGGGTGGCAAGCAGATGGTCGATGCGGATACCCCAGCGGCGGCGAAACGCATTCATGCGGTAATCCCACCAGCTGAACATCGGCTCATCGGGATAAAGCTCCCGTACCGTATCGACAAGCCCCAGATTTATAATCTCGGCAAACATTTCACGCTCATCGTCGGAGCACATGATTTTGCCCTGCCAGCGCTTGGGGTCGTGGACATCGGAATCGGCAGGCGCAATATTGAAATCACCGAGTACCACCAGCCTTTCGTGTTTTTCCATCTCCAGTTTCAGAAAATCCCTGAAAGCGGATAGCCAGGCGAATTTGTATGCGTATTTCTCCGAACCCACCTCCTGGCCGTTGGGGATATAGACATTAACGATGCGCACGCCATCAATGGTGGCAGCCAGAAGCCGCTGCTGCGGATCATCAAACTCCGGAATGCCGGATACGATCTCGCCTGCTTCCTGCCGACTGAGGATAGCAACGCCGTTATAGGTTTTCTGGCCAGAAAAAATGACCCGATAGCCGGCAGCCTCGATCTCAGGAGCAGGGAACTTCTCATCGGGCAGTTTGGTCTCCTGCAGTGCCACAATGTCCGGCTCGAATTCGGTGAGGTATTCAAGCAGATGCGGCAGGCGCACATTCAGGGAGTTCACATTCCAGGTGGTGATTCGCATAGGCTGATGATGTACGGCATGCCACAGACACTCAAGCAGGAATCCGATTCGCTGCGGCATGGTTTATGCTCAAGTCTGTTGGTGGCAGAGCGATAGATTTGTATAAGAAGCCGAAATTGATAAGAAGGAGAGAGCCATGAAGAGCAGCCGAGCCAAAGCGATCGCAGAATCTTTTTCCCGCATCAGTTCCTTTGCAGTTGAGAACAGGGATAAAGGGGTATGTGTCCATTATCGGGACAATCATGCCTACTTTATTCGTGAAGCCTGCTTCTGGTCATTTGTCTTCAGACTGGGTTATGCCGGCCATGAAGAGGGTCAGATTGCAGAGATTGAGGCCGAACTAACCGCCTGAAAAAGGTTCGCCTCTCCTGCCCAGCCACAGTCTGGCGAGCCAGGCAAGGCCCACTATCAGCATTGCTGATGAGAGCAGCATGCCCATCGTGACGGAGCCAAAGAGAAAGCCCAACTGTTCGTCCGGTTCCCGGAAGTTTTCACAGAAGATGCGTGCGACGGCATAGCCGGTCAGGAAGATCGCGACGCGTGCTCCGGCAGGCCAGACTTGCTTGCGTACCAGCCACAGAATGATAAACAGCAGCAGGCCTTCAAGTGCCATCTCGTAGAGCTGACTCGGGTGCCGGGGATCAGGGCCGGCATGCGGGAAGACCATGCCCCACGGCACGTCGGTGGTGCGGCCCCAAAGCTCACCGTTAATGAAGTTTCCGATGCGTCCGAACATTAATCCGAGCGGAGCTACGGTGAAGAAGCGGTCGGCAAGTTCAAGGAACGGAAGGTCGTGTTTTCTGCAGTACCACCAGCCGGTAACCAGCGGTCCGATCATGCCGCCATGGAACGACATGCCACCCTGCCAGATATAGAGCGCTTCAAGCGGATGGTCGATGTAGTAACCGAAGTTGTAGAACAGTACATAGGCGATGCGGCCACCGAGAATTACACCGAGAATCAGCGTAGTAAAAAGCCCTTCATAGGCCTCGTTGCTGACACGGGTTTCCCACAGGCCTGCCTGTTTCAGCTGCAGGCGGACCAGATACCAGGTGGCAAAGAAGCCGGCGATATACATCAGTCCATACCAGTGGATGGCGACAGGTCCCAGCTGCAGGGCTACGGGGTCAATACCGCTCCAGACCATCACAGCACCAGCCAGAACAGCAGGCCGCCGAAGAGAATCCGGTAGATGCCGAAGGCGACAAAGGTAAAGTGTTCAAGGAAGCTGATGAAGAGTCGCATGACCAGCCAGGCCGAGACAAAAGCAACTACAAACCCGACAGCAAGCGCCAGAAAATTGGAGCCTGTGAAATCCTGATAATGTTTGAGCAGATCAAAACCGCTGGCAGCCATCATCACGGGAAGTGCCAGCAGGAATGAGAACTCCGCGCTGGCCTTGCGGTCAACCCCGACGAGCAGGGCGCCGATGATGGATGCGCCGGCACGACTGGTACCCGGAACAAGCGCGAAAACCTGTGCAATTCCGATCCAGAGTGCCTGCCTGTAACTTACGTCCTCAACGCGTTTTACCGGATATCCGCGATCCCGGTGAAGGTATTCAACGATCAGAAAGATGATGCCGCCAACAATGAACATGGTGGCAACCGTTTCGATGGTGAACATTGCCTTGATCTGTTTGTGGAACAGCAGCCCGACAAGGCCGATCGGAATGAATGCGAGCACCACCTTTTTCCAAAGATCAAGATGCATAAGCGTGAATTTTTCACGGTAGTTTGCAACCACGGCGAGAATGGCGGCCAGCTGGATGATCACCTCAAAGGCCTTGTTGCCGTCGTTCTGTTCAACACCCAGCCAGTGGCTGGCGACGATCAGGTGGCCGGTAGAGGAGATAGGCAGAAACTCAGTGGCTCCCTCGATCAGCCCCAGCCATATCGCCTGTAGTATATCCATCAACAGTCACCCTCACATGTTGGTTGTGCTTTAAAAGCTGCGCTACCCTACGTGATGTTTTTTCGAAACAACACTGCTACGCTAAGCCATATATGTTGTCTGCCCTGAAAGGAATAGAGATATGAGAAAATTCTTCAGCACACTGATGATCTGGATGGATCGTTTGCGCCGTGTTCTTGTCAACGGCTTCTTTATCCTGTTTCTGGTGCTGTTTGTCGTGGCGATATCGATCGAGCAGCCGGAGGTTCCGGAGAGTGCTGCTCTCGTGCTCAATCCGAAAGGCGCGATTGTTGAGGAGCTGGATCTTCCCGCCCCCTCGCTGTTTCCGCTGAACTCTTCGCTGGGAGCACCGCATCAGACTAGGCTTCATGACCTGATTCGCGTGATTCGTGTGGCCAGGGATGATGAACGCATCCGCTTGATGGTGTTGAAGCTGGATGAGATGGGAGACGCCCCGCTCTCCACATTGCAGGAGATAAGGGGAGCTATTGAGGCTTTCAAAGAATCCGGCAAGATGGTGATCGCGGTTGGTCCGAATTACAGCCAGTCACAGTATTATCTGGCTGCAACGGCGGACCGCATCTTCATTGATCCGCTTGGCATTGTGGCCATTAAGGGATTCAGTATCTATCGCAATTATTTCAAGGATGCGCTGAATAAACTGAATGTGGATGTCCAGCTGTTCAGGGCGGGTGAATACAAGGCGGCGGCGGAGCCCCTGGTGCGCAACGACATGTCCGATGAAGACCGCAAAGCCAATCGTGCTCTGCTGGATCAGCTGTGGTCTGAGTACAAAGACGATATTGCTGCCCTGCGCAACATCAATGCTGAGCGGATGCAGCAGGTGTTGGACAAGCCGTCACTCTATCTGGCCAGTCATAACGGCAGCCTTGCCGGGCTGGCAAAAGCGGAGGGGTTGGCGGACCAGCTGGCCCGTCCCGGCGCTATCGATGAATATATTGCAGGAGCCATGGGCGTAGAGGATGGCAGCTATCCATCAGTTGATTTCAGGGGGTATCTGGCAGTCATCGGTGATCAGCAGGAAGGCACGCTGGAAAACCGGATCGGTATTATCTCTGCCAGTGGCATGATTCTCGACGGCAAGCAGCCTCCGGGCACGGTCGGCAGCTCCTCAATGCTGGCGATGCTTGATGAGGCGCGGCGTGATGACGCCATCAAGGCGGTAGTACTGCGAATCGATAGCCCCGGCGGCAGCGCGCAGGCTTCAGAGGTGATTCACAGTGGCATCATGCGGTTGAAGGCGGCGGGTAAGCCGGTGATTGTTTCGATGGGCAGTGTGGCGGCATCCGGAGGTTACATGATTGCGGCACCGGCTGACGAGATCTGGGCCTCCCCATCCACTGTAACCGGTTCGATCGGTGCTTTCGGCGTGCTGGCCAATGTCGGTAAAGGGTTGGAGAAGCTCGGTATCCACAGCGATGGGCTTGGAACCACATCCGTTGCCGGTGGAGTGCGGGCCGATCGCCCGCTTCCTGATGAGTTGAAAAAGGTGGTGCAGCTATCGATCCAGCATGTCTATGACCGCTTCCTCAATATCGTGTCAGAAGGTCGCGGCATCGACAGAGAGAAAGTAGAGAGCATTGCAGAGGGGAGAGTCTGGACAGGGCTTGATGCCAAGCGCCTTGGTCTGATCGATGGCCTTGGTGGTTTTGACGATGCGGTGGCTGCAGCAGCCCGGCATGCCGGGCTCAAAGATTACGATGTGGAGTGGGTTACGCCGGCTCAAAGTTTCAGGGAGATGCTGATCATGAAGCTGTTGGGGAGTGCTGACGTTATGCTCTCCTACCTGCAGGCAGGCGATCCTGTGGTGCAGTTGTTCGGTATGAGGCAGGCCCCACTCTGGCTACAGGAAGTCACTCAGTTAAGGCGCCTGATGCCGCTTTCCGATGCTCGGCCCTCGCTGCTAACAGTTTGTAATCTGAAAGTGACGCCATAACTGCTTTCATTCTGTTTTAATAAACATGGGACTATTTTGCCAGCCATGGTGATTCGAAAACTGCATATTCGAGGTGTTTCCCGGCTGGTGGCCGGGCTCTTTGCCTTGCAGCTTTTTGCGGGCGCCTTCTGCATGATGGCGCCTGAGTTGCACGCCGCTCCGATGAGCCAAATGGCATCTCACAGCATGGTTTCCCATGATATGGCGGCTGCCGAGCATTGTGCTCCACCGGTGCATCAAACTCAGAATAGTGGCGATCAATCTGCATGTTCTCACTGCAATCAACCGGATGAACTTCTTCAGTCTGCACAACTGCAGTTTGCCACAGATCTTCCGCTGTTCTTATATGTCGGCCCGCCTTTGCAGCCAGCTGCTATGCAGCAGCCTGTTATGGGGTTTGCTTCCCAGGTGCCGACCGGCCCGCCGAAAAGTTCAACGCTTCTCTATCACACGACACAACGAATCCGTATTTGATTCGCGCTTTCTGCTGATTTCCTGACCCGGATGGGTTCGGGAATGTGCTGCTGTTTCCAGTTTGCACATCAATACCTGGCAGGAGGCATTTATGCATACCCTCAAAATCGGCTGGCTGTTGCCGGCACTGTTAAGCTTAACCTCGGTGGCCGTTTCGGAGCCGCTAACGCTGCAACGGGCGGAGACACTGGCGCTGCAGCACAACCCGGGCCTGCAAGCCCAGGGGCAGCAGGCCGAAGCGATGCGGAGTGTTCCAGCGCAGGCAGGCGCGCTTCCTGACCCGACGCTGACTCTGAGCGCGCTGAACCTTCCGGTCGATTCGTTCTCCACCAGTCTGGAGAGCATGACCCAGCTTCAGGTGGGTATATCCCAGTCACTTCCCTTTCCTGGAAAGCTGGGGCTTAAGCAGCAGGCGGCTGAAGAGCTTGCAGCAGCAGCTGAAAGTGATACTGAAGAGTTCCGCCTGCAGCTGCTTCGCCATGTGCGGGAGCGCTGGTGGAATCTTGTCTATCTGGATCGGGCACTAGGGCTGGTGCGTCACAACCAGACGCTGTTGCGTCATCTGATACGGGTTGCAGAAGCCAAATACAAAACCGGAGGCGGGTTGCAGCAGGATGTACTGCTGGCCCAACTGGAGCTCTCCAAGCTTCTGGAGCGGGAGCTGTCCCTGCAATCGGACCATCTGCGAGAGCAGGCGGAACTGAACAGGTTGCTTGGCCGGGCTAGCACCATGCCGATTGATCTGCCCCGAGTTCTGCCTGAGAGCGATATGGGCCCTGTCGACATCGCGGCTCTGAAAAGCTGGGCTGAAGAGCACAGGCCAATCCTAAAAGGTTTTGGGCGCCGCATCGCGGCAGCGGATGCCATGGTTTCACTTGCCGAAAAGGATTATTACCCCGATTTCAAGCTGGGCGCAGCTTATGGATTCCGTCAGGGCATTAATCCGGCTAACCGCCAGTCACGCCCCGATCTGGCATCGCTGAGCCTCTCGATCAATATGCCGTTTAACAGCGGCGGCAAACAGGATCGTGCACTTGACCAGCGGAGAGCGGAGAAAGAGCGGACCCGTCTGTCCAGACAGGATGCTGTGAACCGGGTACATGCGGAGATCGATATTGCCGCAGCAGAACTTGCCATGGCGCTGGATCAGTTGTCGCTGTTTCAGCATGGCATCATTCCGCAGGCGCGCCAGACGACAGCTTCCATGCTGGCCGGATATCAGGTGAACAAGGTCGATTTCCTTAATCTGATTCGAGCACGCCTCAACGAGTTCAACAACGACATTCAATACTGGCACCTCTACGCCCGGGCCGGACAGGCAAAGGCCAGTCTTGCTGCGGCATCCGGAAAGGAGTTTTCGGAGGGCGCCCGCATATTTGGACAAACAAACACTGAGATTGGGAGCATCCGATGAATTCAAAAAATCTGTTGATGATGGCATCTGTTTTGATAGCGGGCCTCACTATTGGATATCTGTTGCCTGATCATGCGACGAGCAGCAACGAGGAGCGGGTTGACCGTGATGATGGCCCCTGCCCTGGCGGGGGAGAACCCCTTGCCTGGCGAAACCCGATGAACCCAGCCGTCACTTCTCCGGTTTTCACCCGCGATGAGATGGGTATGGACTACCTGCCGGTCTGTGCTGACGGGGTAAGCCGTCCCGGGGGCGCCGGGAGTGTAACCATAGATCCGACCATGGCTCAGAACATCGGCGTGCGTACTGTGGTTGCCGAGCAGAAAACCATCTCCCGGGATATACGTACTGTCGGTCGCGTCACCATGGATGAGCAGCGGGTGGCGCGTTTGCATCCCAAGGTCGAGGGCTGGGTGGAAAAGCTGTTTATCGACAGAACCGGTGAACAGGTAGGCAAAAACACGATGCTACTGGCGATCTATTCACCACAGCTTGTGGCAAGTGGCGAGGAGTACCTGCTGGCGCTGAGAAACTGGCAGAAACTCAAAAACAGTCCGTTTACCGATATCAGGGAGGGCGCAAAACGGCTGCTTTCCACCTCGCTGGAGCGCTTGAAGCTGCTGGACGTGCCTGAACATCAGTTAAAAGAGATCCGTACAACAGGGCGCGTACCTAAAGCACTGCATATTCATTCACCCTTTGATGGCATCGTCATGAATATCGGTGTCCGTGAAGGTCAACGCATCACGCCGGAAACAGAGCTGTATATGGTCGCCGATCTCACGCGTGTATGGGTGCAGGTGGATGTGTATGAAGATGAACTGCCCTGGGTTCGTCTCGGCGATGAGGCCGAGATGCGCCTGTCGGCAGCGCCCGGCCGCGTATTCAAAGGCAAACTGAGTTACATCTACCCTTATCTGGATGGCAAAACCCGCACCAACAAGGTACGTATTGAGTTCGCCAATCCTGATCTGGCGCTAAAGCCTGAGATGTTTGCCAACGTTACACTCAAGCCATCGCGCACAGTGAATGCCGTAGTGGTTCCGTCTGAAGCAATCGTGCGCACTGGAATGCGGAATCAGGTGTTCGTACAGCGATCAGAAGGAAGGTTTGAACCACGAATCGTGGAGCTTGGGCTGCAGTCGGACGGGGGAGTGCAGATTCTCTCGGGCATCAAAGAGGGCGAAGCAGTCGTGACCAGCAGCCAGTTTCTTATCGACTCGGAGTCCAAGCTGAAAGAGGCCACTGCCAAGATGCTCTCGATCGGAGCCTCCTCCTCTGACTCCCAGGTTGAGGCTGTGCCTGAGGCAAGCATGGATGGGGGCCATCAACATATGATTCACAGCCATTCGCCTGACGAGAAGCCCGAAGCTGGTGCGCATGCGCCGGCCGAAGGGCATATGCAGATGCATCATCAGACGGGTGAGATGCCATGATCCGCAAGTGCATTGAAGCATCAATCCGTAACCGCTTCCTGGTGTTGGCCGTTACCGTCATCGTAGCAGTGGCTGGCATACAGGCGATGCGCGCAACCCCTTTGGATGCCATCCCGGATCTTTCCGATGTGCAGGTGATTGTCTTTACCGATTACGCCGGTCAGGCACCGCAGGTGGTAGAGGATCAGGTCACCTATCCGCTGACCACGGCCATGCTCTCGGTGCCCAATACCAAGGTGGTGCGCGGTTATTCGTTCTTCGGATTTTCGATGGTGTACGTGATTTTCGAGGATAACACAGACATGTACTGGGCGCGTGCGCGTGTGCTGGAAAATCTGAATTTTTCCCGTGACAGACTGCCACCATCTGTCTCTCCGCGATTAGGGCCGGATGCCACAGGTGTCGGCTGGATCTATGAGTATGCACTGGTCGATAGAAGCGGCCATCTCGACCTGGCGCAATTGCGTTCGCTGCAAGACTGGTACATGCGCTACCCGCTGCAGACCGTTGAGGGTGTGGCCGAAGTCGCTTCGATAGGAGGCTTTGTAAAACAGTATCAGGTAGAGGTTGATCCTGATGCGCTGGCTGCCTTCAATATTCCTCTCTCCAGGGTGAAACAGGCGATTGCCCGCAGCAATAATGATGTTGGCGGTCGTCTGATAGAGATGGGGGAAACCGAGTACATGGTGCGCGGTCTGGGTTATATCCGCTCGATCGCCGATCTTGAAATTACGCCGATTGGGGTGGATGAACACGGAACGGCGATTTTTCTCCGGCAGGTGGCGAATATTCACCTGGGCCCGGAACTAAGGCGTGGTGCTGCAGATCTCAACGGTGAGGGTGAAGTTGCCGGTGGCGTCGTGGTGATGCGATATGGTGAAAATGCAAAGGCCACCATAGAAAAAGTGCGTCTCAAACTCGATGAGCTTGCCAAAGGTCTGCCCGAAGGTGTGGAGATTGTGCCGGTGTATGATCGCGGTGCATTGATCGAACGCGCCGTGGACAACCTGAGCGAGAAACTGATTGAGGAGTCCATCGTCGTGGCGCTGGTTTGCCTGCTCTTTCTTATGCATGCACGCAGTGCGCTTGTGGCGATTGTCTCGTTGCCTGTCGGTATCCTGATGGCCTTTCTGATGATGCAGTGGCAGGGGATTTCAGCCAACATCATGAGCCTTGGCGGCATCGCGATTGCCATAGGTGCCATGATTGATGGTGCGATCGTGATGATTGAAAATGCCCACAGACATCTGGAGCGGGCAGGTGAAGATATTTCCGCATCTGCACGATGGGGTGCCGTGCTGGCATCTACCAAAGAGGTCGGGCCGGCACTGTTTTTTTCACTGTTGATTATCACCGTTTCGTTTCTGCCGGTGTTTACACTTCAGGCTCAGGAGGGGCGCCTTTTTTCGCCGCTCGCCTTTACCAAAACCTACGCCATGGGCGCAGCCGCACTGTTGGCGGTGACACTTGTACCGGTTCTGATGGGGTTGTTTATTCGTGGGCGCATCCCTGCTGAAGCGCGCAACCCGCTGAACAGATTGCTTCAGAAGATGCATACACCACTGTTGGATCTGGCTGTGTCTGCCCGGTCTCTGACTGTTGTGCTGGCACTTCTGCTGCTGGCAGTGACTGCATACCCGGTGATGAAGATCGGTTCTGAGTTTATGCCGCCGCTGGATGAGGGCGATATCCTCTACATGCCGACCACCTTCCCAGGCATTTCGATCACCAAGGCACGGGAGCTGCTTCAGCAGACCGACCGTATTCTGAAAACCTTCCCTGAGGTCGAATCGGTATTCGGAAAGGTTGGGCGTGCGGAAACGGCGACCGATCCTGCGCCTTTGTCGATGCTGGAAACGACAATCCGACTGAAGCCGAAAGAGGCCTGGCCCGATCCTGATAAAACCACACGGCAGCTGATGGGGGAGATGGATGCCGCGACTCAACTCCCCGGGCTCGCCAATGCCTGGACTTATCCGGTCAAGACACGAATTGATATGCTCTCAACCGGAATCAAAACACCGATTGGCATCAAGGTATCCGGCGCGGATCTCGAAACGCTTGAAAGGGTCGCCGGCAATATTGAACAGGTATTGAAAAGGCATCCTGACACCCTGTCTGCTTTTGCCGATAAGGCCGCTGGCGGCTACTACCTCGATTTCAATATCAGGCGTGATGAGGCAGCTCGTTACGGCCTCACTGTTGGTGATGTGCAGGATGTCATCTCCAGTGCCATTGGTGGAATGAATGTAACAACAACCATTGAAGGGCTGGAGCGCTATCCGGTTAATGTGCGCTACCCGCGTGAATTGCGGGATAACCTGCAGTCGCTCAAGCGTGTTCTGGTGCCAACGCCTACAGGTGCACAGGTTCCTCTTTCGCTTGTTGCCGATCTGCAGCTCGGGCGTGGTCCACCATCGATCAAAACAGAGAATGCGCGTCCGAATGCCTGGGTTTATGTCGACATTAAAACCAGCGATATCGGTGGTTTTGTGCAGGAAGCCAAACAGATGGTGAATGAGCAGGTGAAGGTTCCTGTCGGTTACACCATCAGTTGGTCCGGCCAGTTTGAATACATGGAGCGGGCTGCTGCCAGACTGCAGATCGTGGTTCCGGCAACAGTTGTAATTATCTTCCTGCTGCTCTGGCTTAACTTTCGCAACCTCCTGGCGCCTGTGGTGGTGATGCTGTCCATTCCCTTCGCATTAATCGGAGGCTTCTGGCTGGTCTGGTGGCTGGGATATAACCTCTCGGTTGCCGTGGCCGTGGGTTTTATCGCGCTGGCTGGCGTCGCCGCTGAGATCGGCGTACTGGTGCTTACATTTATTGATCACGCCATAGATTCACGGCGGTCAGAAACGGGTGCTCCGCTGAACCAGAAGGCGCTTTGGCAGGCTGTGCAGGAAGGTGTTGGAAAGCGCGTACGCCCGATTGCCATGACTGCTACAGCCGTGATTGCAGCTCTGTTGCCGATCATGTGGGGTGCTGGCAGCGGATCCGATGTGATGCAGCGCATCGCCGCTCCGATGATTGGTGGCATGGTCACTACGACCCTTCTTTGCCTGGTTGTGCTACCGGTGGTTTATGGTCTGCTGCTACAGTGGCAGGATAGGGCCTCCATTGATCCGGATGACAGATAGAGTCTGAGAAAAGGAGTTGTGATGGTGTTAAATCGTACATATAAAAGCGTGAAGGGTCTGATGGTTGCGGCGATTGCAGTGCTGCTCATCTCCTGCAATGCGAGCGAAAAGGTCCTGGCTACCGAGGTGGTGATGTACAAGGATCCCAATTGTGGCTGCTGCGGGGACTGGGCCAAACACCTTCGTAACGAAGGGTTTACTGTGATCGAGAAAAACTCTGATGATATGGCACAGGTTAAGCGCGATCATGGCATTTCCCCTCAACTGGCTTCCTGCCATACCGCTACAGTCGGCAGTTATGTCATCGAGGGTCATGTTCCGGCTGGGGATATTAAACGGCTCCTGAAAGAAAAGCCGGAAGTGGCTGGCCTTTCAGCTCCGGGTATGCCGCAGAAGTCTCCAGGCATGCAAGCGGAAGGGTTGCCTCCGGAGGGTTATGATGTGTTGAGCTTTGATAAGAGCGGCAAGAGTGCTGTCTTCAGCCACTATTAGGAGAAAATTGTAATGATGAATCACAGGTTCCGGTTCAGGATGAATGGACTTTTACTTCTGGCAGTTATTCTGGGTCTCTCTGCCTGCAGCGAAGAAGCTGTGCCCACGGCCAAGAAGGGCGAGAGGCTGCCATCGTTTACGATGCAGTCGATCTCCGGCGAAATGGTGGAGAGCAGCAAGCTCTTTGCCGGCAAGGTGGTGGTGCTCAATCTATGGGCGACATGGTGTCCACCCTGTCGCGATGAGATGCCGGATCTCGTCAAGCTTTCAAAGCTTCTTCCTTCGGATAAATTTATGGTGGCAGGCCTTTCTGTCGATAGCAGCCTAGATACGGTGAAGACGTTTGTGCAGGAGCAGCAGGTAACTTTTCCGATGTACTGGGATCAGGGAGGCAGCAGTATAGCGATGCCGATTTTCAGGTCGCGTGCGTTTCCGGAAACCTTCGTGCTCAATGCTGAAGGTGTAGTGGTAGAGATGGTGGCGGGTGCTTTTCCCTGGGGTTCACCTGAAGTTGTGGATATTCTTAATGTGATTCAGAAGACCGGAAAATTGCCGGCCCCTGAGCCTGTGGCTGTCAGCGCCGAATGACCTGATTTCAGCGGCTGCGGCCAAGAATCAGCAGTGTAATATCGTCACTCTGTGCCGCCCCTTCTGTATAGGCGCGAATGCGCTCGATCAGAAAACTCATGCAGGACTCTGCTGTGTCAGGGCACTCATTCAGCCAGGCCAGCAGTCTTCCTTCACCCAGCATGATGTGGTGTTCATTGCGTGCTTCGGTGATGCCATCGGTGTAGAGAAGTACCATCTCACCGGGCTCCAGTGTTAATCGGTCAACGTCATAACTGGCATCGAGGATGATGCCGGCCGGTGGCCCTGACGCCTCATTGTGTTGCCAGATACGCTGGCTGAGAATGTGGACCGGTGGAAGGTGTCCGGCATTGGCGATCTCAATAACACCTGTTTCCGGATCGAGAAGCATCAGAATAAGGCTAACAAACATGCCGTTCTTCGCCTTATTGCAGAGGGTGATGTTTAAACGATTCAGAATCTCTGCAGCCGTACCGCCATGGGTCAACTCCATGCGGATATCACTGAGCACTGTGGACATGATCATCGCCGCGGATACGCCTTTGCCGGAGATGTCCCCGATCAGGTAGGCCATGCGGCCGTCCGGGAGCTGCGCGGCATCGTAGAAGTCCCCGCCCACCTCAAACGCGGTGCTCATGTGAAATGCAACCTGATAGCCATCCACCTCGGGCGGCTCTCCTGGCAGAAATGACTCCTGAATCGATTTGGCAAGTTCAAGATCGTGTTGCAGCAGTTGCTGTTGCACCACCCGCTCGTGTGTGCGGGCGTTGTCGATGGCCACTGCAACCATCTGCACCAGTGACTCCATCAGCTGCTCATCATCATCGGAAAAATCGCCGCCGGTGCGGTTGATTACCTGGCTGACGCCAATCAGCTTGCCGTGCGCGATAAGCGGAGAGCAGATCATGTTGCGGGTGGTAAAACCCGTTTCCCGGTCGAATTCAGCGTTGAAGCGAGGGTCAGTATAGACATCGGCAAGCCGCTGCGTCTGCAGATTTTCAGCGACCCATCCGGCAATGCCGCTTCCTCTGGGCAGGCGGCAGATCTCCCTGAGCTGATCCTCTTTTTCACCGGAACAGGCGTGGAAAACCAGCTCACCGCTCTGCTCATCATAGAGGAAGAGTGAGCAGCTCTCCGCCTGCATCAGGGACTGGGTTATCTCCATGATCTGTTTGAGCAGGGGGCCGAGTTTTAGCTCGCCGGCAATCAGTTGATTGATCTTCAGCGCAGTCCTGAGGCGGTCATTGTCCCGCCGGAGATGTTCGATTTTCTCGCTTTCGCTGTTCAATTCCCCTTCCTCTTCAGGATTATAATCCGGGCAAAAGAGTATCTTAATACGTTTGTGGTCGCTGTGCTATTGCTCACGCTTGGGCCGGCGAACTGCCTTAACGCGGGCAGGGGTCACAGCGCCATTGCAATGGCCGCAGGTGAGCCTTGCATCAAGCGTTTCTCCGCACTCCAGATGCACCAGTTCAGTTGTCGTTTCACCTTCGCTGAACAGCCAGCGGTTGCTCCAGCGTTGCATGGATACCAGAACAGGAAAGAGGTCGCGCCCCTTGATGGTGAGGCGGTATTCATGGCGGAGAGGGCGTTCCTGATAGGGGGTGCGAATCAGCAGTTCCGACTCGACAAGCCGGGCCAGCCGTTGGGATAGTATCTTCTTGGATATTCCAAGGCTCTTCTGCAGCGCATCAAAACGCCTGACACCGTTAAACAGATCGCGTAGTATGAGAATGGTCCAGCGATCGCCTATAATGTCCGAAAGGCGACCGATAGGGCATGATGATGGAGAGGGCGTGGCGGCTTCCATGCCTGTACTATAGCAGGTCGCTAAAGGAAACCTACTAAATGGTGATTGGTTTCTATTTGAAACCAACTTATTTATAGGTATCTATTAGAAACCTACAGGTCATTGTTAGTCTCCTATCGAAACCATTATTGGTTTCGCGGCTTTATCAAGGAGGAGTTGCGTTGCGTCGAAGTAACCTGCATCTGCTGGCCAGGCTCCGCTTCCTCTCTTCTCGCAGGCGGTTCGAGCTATTTCCCCCCTTTTTCCTGATGCGTGTAAAGATTGAACATCTGTCAGAGGATTGGAGCAGTGTGCGCATCCGCTTGCCGCTCAACTGGGTATCAGCCAATGCTGCCGGTAATATGTTTGGCGGTTATCAGGCCAGCCTTGCCGATCCGGTGCCGGCACTGGCATGTCTGAAAAGGTTTCCGGGTTACAGGGTGGCCACCAAAAAGCTGGAGATCGATTTTGTTCGGGTAGGTAATTCTGATCTGACGTTGCATTTCGATTTTGATGATGGGCAGTTCCGGGAGATAGCGAGGGAGTTGCAGGAGAGCGGCCGGGCGACCCCAGGCTTTGAGATGCGGTTTGTAAGGGAGGATGGCAAGGTGTGTACACGCATTCTCAATACCGTTGCCATTCGTCCGAAGGGTTATGTGGCTCCAATCGAGCATCACGATGACAACTAGAAAGATCGATTTCTACTTCGATTTTATCAGCCCCTATAGCTATCTGGCGGCTACGCAGATGCCTGCATTTGCTGCAGAGCATGGGGTGGAGGCTGACTGGCTGCCGCTTAACCTGCCGCGGCTGATGAAGCTCTCCGGCAATACGTCTCCTGCAGCAGTGAAAAACAAGGCGATCTACTCACTTCGGGATTTGAAACGTTGGAGCCTATTCCTGAATGTGCCGTTCCGGATGATCCGGCCGGGAACATTCGATAGCCGACCTGCACTTCGGATTGCTGGGGCACTGCAGGGGGATGAGCGTAAGACCTTCTGCATGGATGTTTTTGATGCCCTCTGGTCTGGAGAGGTGGATGCAAAAAGATCGAACTGGCTGGAGGAGATTGCAGAGAAGAGGTCATTTTCCGACGACTGGATGGGCCTTACCAGTGAAGAGTTCGAGGCAAACACGCATGCTGCATTGAATGCCGGAGCGTTTGGGGTTCCAAGCCTTGTGCTTCATGCCGATAAAGGGCGAGATGAATTGTTTTTCGGCGTTGATCATATGGCGTTGATATCCCGCGCGATAAGAGGCCAGGGAGATATAATATACAGATAACGAATGCTATACCGTGATCACGAAATGGCATGGTCATATGCACAGGGCACCCCAGAAAATGTCCGGGATTTCGCATTAACGGATTTTAATTTTTGAGACACGTAATATTTATTTTTGAAATAGCAGCTTGCCTCATCTTTTGATCTTGGAGGGAGTACAACGTGCGTAAAATTCTATATTTATCACTGGGTTTAATCGCTGCTGCACCGGCGGCGCAGGCTGAAAATGTGCTGGAGTGGCTCGACTCTATGAATACCGCACAGCAGGGAAAGGCAAGTGAGCCGGCTGATGCGGCAGTTCTGCTTACGCTGGAGAACAGGGAGAGTGAGATGTATCCCCAGCCGGCACCGAATGGAAAGTACCTGCTGACGCTTACCCAGAGTGGTAAAAACGCATGGATTTCGCGCCGGTTAACCGAAAATGGCGATCCGGCCAATATGGTCACTGATGATGTGCATACCGTAGATTCCATCGGCTGGAAGGATGATGGTCATGTATACTATCTATCTGAGCGCGCCGGTGGCCTTGGGTTATGGGAAAAGATTTCCGATGGTGAAGGCATGCAGCGGCGCATTCAGTCTCTGCATGGTGCGCTTACTCAACCAATCCTGCTCTCTGACGGTTCAATCGTTGCAGTTCGCGCCAAGCCACTGAATTACAAGCCGACCAAAATGAAGAAAACAAGCCAGGTTAAGCGTGACGAGTTCAATAACTGGGAGTTCCCCGGATTTGCGACTGAAATTGTACGCTTCCATGGCAGTGGTTCTCAGCAGGTATTGAGTGAAGGTATTAACCCGGCACTCTCTCCTGATGGCAACAGTATTGTTTTTGCCATGGCGGCAGGACGCAGCGTGCATCTGTTCAGGATGAATATTGACGGTTCAAACCTGATACAGATTACCGATGCCCGCAGTATCGATGTTCAGCCATCATGGAGCAAAGACGGCAAGTGGATCATCTTCACCTCCAACCGTGCAGAGGCTGATATGCGCCACAAAGGAAAGTCGCAATGGGATATCTGGGCGATTGGAATCGATGGTCGTAATCTGACCCAGATTAGCTTTGATGATGCCAAGGATGGCGCTCCACGCATGGGCAGTGACGGTCGCATCTATTTCCACTCCGATCGTAAAGTGAGTCGTGAAATGAGTGCTCAGCACCAGGTCAAATCAGTCGGAAGTCACGACTTCCATATTTGGATAATCGATTGGCCAAATCAGGCTAAATAGAAAGCTCTACCCTCTCCTCTCGAAAGGCCCCGCAAGGGGCCTTTCCTGTTTGATCCAAACGGCAGTTGTCGGCCTTCAATAAAGGAAAGTTATAAAGCCAATAGTTGGAACTCTACGGAGCATACTGCCATGCCATTAATCAATAGCTCGATGCTATGCTGGCCGGTGTAGTATTTCCGAGTTGTGATTTTCTTGAATGGATGGCTCTTTTTTAGCTGGATCGTTTCACCGGGATTGATAGTCGTAGATTTAAGTTTAAACACTTTAGTACTGCTTTGACCATTCGCTTTAACGTGATGAACTGCATAATCTATTACAACATTTTGAATGTCCGATGACGTTGCTGTTATCAACACAGTGAAGTTCGCACTTTCTCCTAACTTGATGTTTTGGCTATCCACCTTCATATCTTGGACTGACAACTGCGGAGTTTCAGTATAGCCAAGCAGGCCAAACACATCTGGATGACCACTTTTTACCAATGTGCGTAGTGCATGACGAATTAACTTCGTCCTGTTTTTGTTTTTCGGTTTTGTCCAACATCTACATGTCTTAATCACAAGATCAGGATGGTCCTTGGAGATGTCATTTAGACTGTTAGCTACGGATCTTCTCACATACTCGCTTTCATCATCTTTCAATAACTCAAGTAAGGGCAGAAGCGGCGATGGGTCAGAAACGAACTGAGATAGCTGCTGTCCCCATGGTAATCTTGGTCGTGTGCCTTCCGAGACAAGGCGACGTACATGTTCATCCGAATCTGTACACCACTTTCTCAACTTAGCAAAAGTTATATCGGGATAGCGCACAATAAACGGACGGATGGCAAATTCAGCGGAAAAAAGAGCGGTTAGATGCTTCAATGCAGATAGAGACGCCTTGGGGTGTTCCAAACCATGCACCCCGATATAATCAATGATCGGCCATGCAGCAAACCCTCGCAGTGGATCATTGTCATCGCCATAATCCCAAACAGACTTCAAGTTCATGAGTAACTTCGACGTCTCATCAAAATCATTCGGTAGATATTGTTGTAATACAGCTATGATATATCGAACACGCTCTTTAAGTTCCAGAGCATCAAGGCCGTTCATAGCATCTTGTCGAAACTGATTGGCAGGAAACCCATTAATAATTGCAGAAAGCCCATGAGTAATACGCTCTACCGCATTCACTCCAAGTCCATCTTTCATCAATCGTTGTTCAGCCATGCTAAGAGACTAGTCTCCTTCAAGAGTTATCTGTCCCACCAATGCCCGCTTTTGAGCGGAAGAAGCCATCCAGATATTAAGGAAAACAGCTACTTCGCTTGTTGAAGTGCCCTCTTGTGAGCAAGGGAAACCATCTTTTTGCTGTACTGGGTTTTGGGCGGTGTAAGTCCGTACTGCTCAATAATCATATCCAATACGGTTGCATCAGGATCCCCGTCAATCAGCTCACTAAGTGCCGTTTTGGAAAAACGCTTGCGTCTTGTCAGCTCAAAAATGCGCAGGGCGCGTGCCAGATAGATGTGATGTGGTGTCTGCAAATCAGCCCTGATCCCACGCCTTCAGGTATTCGGCAAGGTGCGGGCGGGATTCGGACTCAGACTCCAGGTAGTTCCGCACACCGAGAATGGCGCGGGCATATGCGCCTTCCGTGAGGGCTCCGGAAAAGAGCTGGTGGCGCAGGAATATCAGCATCGTCGACAACACATCGGTTTCACAATAATCCCGGATCGCTTCGATCTGGCCCGATTCGAACATCTCGCGCACATTGTCACCCGCGGTTTCGAGCTTGCCTGGAATATTGAATGCCGCTGCCACCTCATCCATCGAGCAGCGGGCAGAGGCCCCGAAATCGGAGAGCAGTTCGAGCAGGTCACAGTGATACTCATTTGAGTAGCGCGTGTCGTAACCGTTCCACTTGTCACCCTGGGTGAACCAGCGCGGGCAGGAGAGGCCATGAGCCATGGCGCGGTATTTAAGAACAGGCACATCGAAGCCGCGACCATTGAAGCTGACGAGTTGAGGTGCACGTGCCTCAATCAGGTGGAAGAAGCCTTCTAGTATCTCTTGCTCGCTGCTGCTGGAATCGCCTCCGGTGCCCAGCCGGCGAATTACCATCTCACCCCCCTCCTCTCCGGGTTCCCGAATCAGGTGGCCGTAAGAGATGGCTACGACCTGGTGAAATGGCTGGCGCGGGAAGTCATTACGGCCTTCGGTTTTCTCGAGGAAGTAGTCGGAGAGTGCATCGCGTGCTTCAGCATCCGAAATGTCGGGAAGACGCAGAACTCGCCGGGCGCTATCAGCATCCACAACAGTTTCGATATCAAATACGATCACATCACGACGCACGTTTTTTCCTCTTCAAAAAGCGCAGCAGAAGCTCCCGCTCTCCCATGATTAAAGCAGAAACGGAGAAGACTGCGATGCCTCCTGCAACAGATGCGCCCATCCAGGCAAAGCGGGCCATATCGCCTGCAGCAGGAAATGACCAGATCAGGTGATCAAATCCGTAAAGAAAGAAGAACATCAGAAGAGTGGCTATTGCCGCAGTGGAGAGGCGGCGGAGCGTATCTGTGTTAAATAGCGTGCCGTAATGTTTGCTGAGCCTGAGATAGAGCAGACCGACGTTGACAAAGGAGGCAAGTGAAGTGGCGAGTGCAAGTCCGACATAGGCCCAGAACTGCATGAAAATCACTGCCAGTATGATGTTGACGGCAACACTGATGGCGGCATAGCGCATCGGTGCCCTGGCATCCTTGCCGGCATAACAGGCGGACGCGAACAAGCGTGCCCAGCAGAAGGCAATCAATCCCACCGCATAGGCCTGTAGTGTTGCTGCAGTCGCAATACTGTCGGTATGCGTAAAGGCGCCGCGCTCAAAGAGTGTGACAATGATCGGTTCGGCCAGATAGATGATGCCGACTACAGAGGGTAGTACCAGCCAGGTCAGCCAGGCAAATCCCGAGCGCAGGTCATCACCCGCAGCGGCATGGTCGCCCCTTGAGAGGTGGCCGGAAAGGGTCGGCAAAAGCGCTGTTCCCATGGCAATGCCGAACAGCGCAAACGGCAGCTGTACGATGCGATCGGAGTAGTAAAGATAGGAGACGGCTCCGCTCTCCAGCATGGTGGCAAGAATTGTTCCGACCAGGATATTGATCTGTACGGCAGCAATCGCAAGCACAGCAGGGCCGAACAGACGCATGGTTTCGGCAATGGCATCCTGTCTGAAATGAAAGCTGATGCGTGGCACCCAGCCGATCCGTTTCAGGGCCGGAAATTGAATCGCAAGCTGCAAAAAGCCGCCAAGCAGGACGCCGATAGCGAGTGCCACTGCCGGGTTATCAAATGATGGCGCTAGCACAACGGCGGCAAAGATAATCGCCACATTGAGCAGGGCCGGGCTGGCTGCAGGGACTGCAAACTGCTTATGGGTGTTCAGAACCGCCCAGGCCATGGCAGCCAGCGAGATCATGGCTAGATAGGGGAACATGAGCCGCGCCAGCTCAAGCGCCATATTCCAGCGATCCGGTTCATCGGCAAAGCCGGGGGCAAAGAGGTAGAGAAGCCAGGGCATCAGCAGCATGCCGAGCAGGGTAAACAGGGTAAGCACCAGCAGCAGCAGGGTGGCCATTGCATTCAGGAAAGCGTGCGCCCCCTCCTCCGACTTCTGTCGTTCATCCGACAGTACCGGCACCAGCGCCACGGTGAGGGTGCCTTCGGCAAACATGCGCCGGAAAAAGTTGGGCAGTTTAAAGGCGACAAAAAATGCATCGGCAAGAGGCCCTGCGCCGAGCACACGCGCCAGGAATATGTCGCGAATGAATCCGAGAATGCGCGAGAGCATGGTCCAGCCGCCAACCTTGGAGGCGGCGCGCAGCAATGCTGAGGAGCGGTTGCCCCTGTCGCTGTTTGACTTGTTCTCTTCGGTTGTCATAATCCGCCGCCCTTTTCCTGCGCCAAGACCGGCGCGGTTTGCGAGCCTAGCGCCGCAGTGAGAGAAGGGCGAGCCCGTTAACCGGCTCAAAGTTTTTTGGGAATGAACCCAAGGGGGTGATGTTTTTACATGCCAGGAATTCGAGTTAATCCTGATGAGCCGTTTGAAATTGCACTCAAGCGTTTCCGTAAACAGGTTGAGAAAGGTGGCGTCATCTCCGAATGCCGTCGTCGCGAGTGCTATGAGAAGCCCTCTATCGCCAAGAAACGCAAGGAAGCTGCAGCACGTAAGCGTTTGATGAAGCGCCTTCGTCGTGTTCGTATGCGCGAAAACCGCGACTACTAAACACAGGCTTGTGTATGTAAACAACTGAAAATGCCGGGCCTCATGGTCCGGCATTTTTTATTTCCAACTATTTTATTAGAACCTACGGAGTTAGACCCATGTTGCAGCAGTTGACCGACGATATGAAGTCCGCCATGAAAGCAGGCGACAAACTGAAGCTCTCTTCTATTCGCATGCTGCGTGCTGCGATCAAGGATAAGGAGATTGAGGTCGGTCATGCGCTTGATGAGGCCGAGGCGCTGGCCGTGGCGGCCAAGCTCCTCAAGCAGCGCAATGATGCCGCCAGGCAGTATGCCGAGGCCGGACGTGAAGACTTGCGTGAGAAAGAGCTTGCTGAGGCGGCGATTTTTCAGGCCTATATGCCTGAACAGCTCTCCGATGATGAGCTGCATGCCATGATCGATCAGGCTATCGCTGATACCGGTGCAACCGGTATGCGCGACATGGGCAAGGTGATGGGCATTGTAAAAACCAAGGCACAGGGACGCGCCGATATGGGGAAACTATCCGCCATTGTAAAATCCCGCCTCGGATAATTGGCTCTGATGCGCTTGCATTCAGGGCTATTACCTTCTACATAATAACTTATGGCTAACTTTCCACCTTCATTCCTGGATGAGGTGCTATCGCGCACGGATATCGTTGATATTATTGCGCGCCATGTCGAGCTGAAAAAGGCCGGCTCAAACATGATGGGGCTCTGCCCTTTTCACCATGAAAAATCGCCATCGTTTTCGGTGTCTGCTGATAAACAGCTCTACTACTGCTTCGGCTGCGGCAAGGGTGGTGGTGCGTTCCAGTTTCTTATGGAGCACGACGGCTACTCTTTTCCCGAAGCGGTGGAGTATCTGGCTGAAAAGGCAGGGCTGGAAGTGCCGAAAGAGACACAGCGTCAGCCCGGCGATGAAGAGCGGCAGAAAAAAGCATATACCCTTCTGTCGCGTGCATCTGATGCCTTTGCGCGTGCCCTCTATGGCTCCGGTGGCGGCAACGCTGTCGCTTACATCAAACAGCGTGGCCTCCCTGAGTCGATAGTAAGAGGTTATGGGCTCGGTTATGCACCGGATGGTTATGGTTTTATGCAGCAGGTGTTCGGAACCGATAACAGGAGCGCTGCCCAGCTTGAGGCTGTTGGTCTTCTGTTCAAGGGTGAACGCGGTTACGGTGACCGCTTCCGCAATCGCCTGATGTTCACCATCCGTGATCGTCGCGGCCGCGTTGTCGGTTTTGGTGGTCGCGTGCTGGGGGAGGGTGAACCGAAGTACCTCAACTCCCCTGAGACCAACTGGTTCCATAAGTCGGATCTGTTATACGGCTTCTCGGAACATCGGGATACAATCAGGAAAGAGAAGCAGCTGGTGGTGGTTGAAGGTTACATGGATGTGCTTGCTCTGGCCGCATATGGGCTGAAAATAGGCCTTGCGCCGCTTGGTACGGCGATCGGCGAGCGCCAGATCCGCGAGATTTTCCGCCTCTGCGAGGGGCCGGTATTCTGCTTCGACGGCGACCGTGCCGGTCGTCAGGCGGCATGGCGGGCACTGGAGCGGATGATGCCGCTTCTCAAGGCTGAGCTGGAACCGAAATTTCTCTACCTGCCCGAAGGGGAGGATCCCGATTCGCTGCTTGCCAAAGAGGGGGCGGAATCTTTCCGGGCCCGCATGAAGGATGAGGCCAAGCCGGTTCTGGAGACCTGGCTGATGGGGCTGAAACTTCTTGCCGGACAGGGGGTGGAGGGGCGTGCACGTATGGCCAAAAAGGCCGACTCCATGCTCGCCACCATGACTGACAACTATCTTGCGCAGGCGTGGCGTCAGGAGGTGGAGCAGGCAACAGGTATTTCGCTGAAGCAGCATCTGCGCCGTTCGGCTGCAAGCTCACCCTCTCCTAGTTCTGAAGGTACAGTAGAGCTGAGTGGCATCGAGGAGCGGTTTCTTGCCGGCCTTTTTCAAAGAACCGAGCGCTTTCGTGACCTTCCTGAAATTGCCAGGAACTTTCTTGTTGATAATGACGGGGTCAGGCCGCTATACTTGCGCGCTTTTTCAATAATAGCGGCCACCGAAGACGACAATACCGACATCGCGAGACAACTGGCACAGGAGTTCCCTGAGAGCCAAACACTGATTTCTCGCTGGGTGAATCAGGCAGCCGTACAGGACGTAGATTACAAAGCCATTCTTTTGGTTATGGAGAGTAACTACATCAAGCGTCGCCTGAGTTCAGAGCGCGATACAATGCCATTTGAAGAAAAAACTACCCTTCCTTTAAGGTTACGCGAAATTGACCTTGAACGAATTAAGCTGGGTAGAGAGCAAAGCGATACAGGAGCATAACTTTATGCCGAACAAACGAGAGCAAATTACCATCCGCGAACTCGGAAGCCTGATGGCCAAGGGAAAACAGGCCGGGTATATCACCTACGATGAGCTTAATAAGCATCTTCCGGGCGAGCTGGTGTCTGCCGACCGCGTTGAGCAGCTGATCAATGTGTTTACCGAAATGGGCGTTGAGGTGGTTGACCCTGAGCGTGCGCCAACCGGTGCCTATGCGATGCGCAAGGATCGCCTGCGTAAGGAAGACTCCGCTCTGCGTGCCGACACCTCCCAGCTGGGCACCGTTGTCCGCATTGATGATCCTGTACGCATGTACCTGCGTGAAATGGGTACGGTTGAACTGTTGACCCGTGAAGGCGAGATTGAAATTGCCCGCCGTATCGAAGAGGGGCGCATGCAGGTGCATGAGGCGATCTGTCTCTGTCCATCCACTTTCCGTGAAATCATGCTGCTGGGCGAGCGTATTGTTGAGATTCGTGATGAAGCACTGGAGACCGGTGAAGAACCTAACTTCCGCGACATCATCGATGTTGACGAGAAGGTCGTGAATGCGGCTGCGATCAAAGAGTATGAGAATCGCATGAGCCGCAGCGAGGATGAGGACGACGAGCCTCTGGATGATGGGCCGAAACTGGACGCTGAACAGCTTTCAGAGGCGATCAAGGCGCGTACCGCCACGCCGGACGGCACCCCGATGATGGAGACTGTCATCACCAAGGAAGAGCAGCTGGAAGAGGCGCTTCTCCACTTTGCCAATGCCAAAGAGCTGCATGATCAGTTTATTGAAGTGAAAAAACAGCTGGCCAAGAAGCCCGATGATGCAACGCTGAAGGCGAAAAGCCGTGAGGTGCTCGATGCGATGCTGATGGAGCTGGTAAGCATTCCGTTTTCTCCGCGTCAGCTCGACCAGCTGGTACAGCGTTTCAAGAATGCCGTCGAGCGCGTACGTCGTTTCGAGCGTACCATCCGCGATTTTGCGCTGGCTGCAAAGATGCCGCGCAAACTGTTTCTTGAAACATTCCCGCCAAGTGAGACCGATGAGCGCTGGATTGATGGCATTATCAGGGATCACAAGGATGCCGCCTGGGTCGAGGGACTCGAAGAGGTTACCGGCAAGATCAAGGAGAACCAGCGGCGTCTGAAGCGTGTCGAGCAGGAAACCGAAATGGAAGTTGATGAGCTGAAGGATGTGGCCCGTAAACTGACCATGGGTGAGGCCAAGATGCGCCAGGCCAAGAAGGAGATGATCGAGGCAAACCTGCGTCTGGTGATCTCCATTGCCAAAAAATATACCAACCGTGGGCTTGGATTCCTTGACCTGATTCAGGAGGGAAATATCGGTCTGATGAAAGCGGTTGAGAAATTCGAGTGGCGTCGTGGTTACAAGTTCTCGACCTATGCTACATGGTGGATTCGCCAGGCCATTACCCGCTCTATTGCCGATCAGGCACGTACCATCCGTATCCCTGTCCACATGATTGAAACGATCAACAAGATGATGCGGGTATCACGCCAGATTGCTCAGGAGATCGGTCGTGAACCGACACCGGAAGAGCTGGCTGAACATCTGGAGTTGCCGGTAGAAAAGGTCGAACAGATCCTTGAAGTGGCCAAGGAGCCGGTATCGCTGGAAACGCCGATCGGTGATGATGAGGATTCACAGCTTGGCGATTTTGTCGAAGATGAAAATGCCGAGAATCCGCTTGATGCCGCAGTGAGTGCAGCACTTGCCGAGGCGACGCTTGAGGTGCTGGAGAATCTGACTGACCGGGAGCAGAAGGTTCTGCGTATGCGTTTCGGTATTGGCATGAACACCGACCATACCCTGGAAGAGGTTGGCAAGCAGTTCGGCGTGACGCGTGAGCGTATTCGTCAGATTGAGGCCAAGGCGCTGCGCAAGCTTCGCCACCCATCGCGGGCACAGAAGCTGAGAACCTTTGCTGATACGCCTGAATCTGCAATGCAGGCTGAGTCACTTCGCTAAGCGAAGCAGTAGAGTAAAACAAAAAGGGGCCTTATTGAGGCCCCTTTTTTATTGCCTCCCTGAAATCAGGAAGGCGGAATATGGATCCTTTCAATGGAGATCGCTTTGCCGCTGTTTGCATCAACCGATACCAGTGTGGCAAAAATTGAGCCGCCCCGCTCCACCGCTTCAAAGCGCTGCGGCAGTCGCTGCACCATGCGATAGAGGGCCCCCTCCACCTTCATGCCGATAATCGACTGGTAGGAGGCAGTCATGCCGATATCGGTCTGATAGGCCGTGCCGCTGGCGTGAATGATCTCATCGCAGGTTGGAATATGGGTATGGGTGCCGTAAACAAACGAAGCGCGGCCATCCAGATGCCAGCCCATGCCCATTTTTTCACTGCTCGCCTCGGCATGCATATCCACCAGAATGATGCGCACATCATCCGGGATCTCCTCAAGGGCCTTGTCTGCGGCAGCAAACGGGCAGTCCCACGGCCCCATGAATGTCTGCCCGATCAGGTTCACCACAGCAATTTTATGGCCGACAGCGCTCTCTTTCACCGTCCAGCCACGACCGGGGGCATGGGGTGAAAAGTTCATCGGACGCACGTGGCGGTCATCTTCCTCGATCAGTTGCAGAAACTCGCGCTGATCCCAGCAGTGATTGCCATTGGTCATGACATCGACGCCAAGGGCAAACATCTCTTCGGCGACCCTCGCATTCAATCCGAAACCGGCAGCCAGGTTTTCACCATTGGCGACTGTAAAGTCGACCTGATATTGGTCGATCAGCCCAGGCAGGTGCTCCGCCAGGGCCCTGCGACCTGCTTTTCCAATAATGTCCCCGATGACCAGAACATTCAGCTTTTCTGACACTTAATCACCTCCTGCTCTGTAATCACGAAATCCATCGGGATATCGTGAGATTCTTCGGGAATGCCGGCCACCTCCTGACAGGCAAAAGCCAGTCCGATCACCTGATAGATATGCTTGCGATGGCTGGCGAGCCAGAAGTCAAAACAGCCCTTGCCCATGCCGAGACGGTTGCCGGACCGGTCGAAGGCCGTCAACGGACATAGCAGCGTGGTGATGCCCTCTCCACCCATCCAGATTTCACCTGCTTCGGGCTCAAGGATCCCGAAAACCCCATGGCTCCAGCGCGTCTCAGGTGTGGACTCATGCCACTCCATATGTTCGTGATGATGGGTTACCGGCGCAAAAGTACGGAAGCCGGGCAGATAAAAAAGAGGGTCGGCATCCACTTCCGACGGCATGGCGCGGTAAGCAAGAAGCACTTCTGTTGCTGTGTTCTGAGCGGCCAGATGGTCAATTAACCTCTGCCTGATTCTGGCAGAAAAGAGCTCTCTCTCTTCTGTGGAGAGATTGCGGCGCGCAGCTAACGCAGAGCTCCTTATCAGATCTTTACTTTGAGGGGCAGATGTCATGGAGATGAATTCGCAGCTCTCGGGAAAAAAAGGGCGCCCCCGCGCTGGCGTAGTGGCAAACAGTCGTCGAACCCTCTAACAAGAGGTGGGCGCCGCACCCTGGCGTCAGGTATCCCGGTCACGGGACGCACACGGCCAAAGTAGGTAAGCTCCCTTTCGACAAGTATCGGCTCAGGCAACATTTCTGCCATTCGCTCAACGCAGGGGCGCTTTCGCTAAACCTTCTGCTTGTGATACTACACCGTCGAGTGCTGAGATCAAGCCGTCGAGACCATCCACTTTGGCTTCATTGCCCTTGATCAGTTCACCCGCAAGATTCAGGGCGACGAGGGTTAAAAGACGGTCTGAGCCGACGGTAACACCCATCTGCCTGATCTCATCAATGTGCTCCTGCACGAGGTTTGCCGCAGCGACAACCTGCTCGGGATCTTCATCGGTCATGATCGTGAAAGAGCGCCCCATCAGGCTGATCTCAACATGCTGGCTCATGAGGCCTCTCCCTGTTGGCCTGATGAAATCAGGTCATCCAGCTTCTCCATGGCATGCTCAACCCTGGCTTTGGCTTCAAGGCGGTTGTTCTGCAAGCCTTTCAGTTCATTCTCAAGTTTCTGCACCTGATCGCGACGTTTGCGCAGTTCGCTTTCGGCAATGCGTACGACTTCCCGCATACGGTGATTGTCTGCAATAATTTTTTCCATATTACGGCGAATCACTGACAGGTGCTCTGTCAATTCATTGATGCGACTTTCCAGCGCTTGTTGGGGAGATTCCTGCATAACGCTGATATTGAATCACCAGAGTGATTCAGGGTCAACCATTATAGCGGTCCGAAAAGGTTATTTGGCGAACGCACCTTCGATATCTGCAAGAGCCGGGAACCACTCAATGAGCCAGCCTGAAATCACACTGAAGCTGCCGAGGAAAATCAGCGCTCCTACAGCGATCAGGAGTACCCCTGAGATCTTCTCGATCAGGTCGAAATGGTGTTTAAAACGCGACGACCAGCGCAGGAAGCTGTCGGTAGCCAGTGCTGCCAGTAGAAAGGGAATGGCCAGCCCGAGAGAATAGATTGCCAACAGGGCCACGCCGCGCATCAACTCGGCCTGTGCTCCTGCTACGGCCAGGATTGCACCGAGAATCGGCCCGATACATGGTGTCCAGCCAAAGGCAAAGGCTGAACCCAGAACAAGCGCTCCGACCCCGTGTTTGGCATTAACACCGCCGGTATCGAAGCGGGCCTCCATCATCAGGAACGGAATGCGGATGATGCCGGCATAGTGAAGTCCGAAGATAACGATAATGACACCTGCGATCTTTCCGAGTATCGCCATGTTGGCCAGCATCCACTGCCCGATCAGCGAGGCCGATGCGCCGAGAGCAATAAAGACCAGACTGAAGCCGGCAATAAACCAGAGCGATTGCGCCAGAGCGTGGCGGCGCATCGAGGAGGTTCCCCCGTCGTGGTGGCGAAGCTCGTTGACTGAGACTCCGGAGATGTAGGAGAGGTAAGCGGGGACCAGCGGCAGCACACAGGGAGAGAGAAATGAGAGGAGTCCGGCAACCAGCGCTCCTGCATATGTTACTTCAATCATTGATCACTCCTGTGTGGAAGCCACAATGCTAGCATTGACCTCAGCATAGACCCAGCTGCCATAATTATCTGTTGTATCCAGCTCTGTACAGGTGATCTCGGGAAGATCATATGGGTGGTCATGTTTTAATTGTGCTATTACCCTTTCACAGAGAGAGGGGGCAGTTTTGATGGCGAGGAAATACTCCCGCTCCTTTTCGAGTTTACCCTGCCAGCGATAAACCGACCGCCCTTTGCTGATTTGGATACATGCTGCAAGCTTTGTCTCCACAAGCCGTTCCGCCAGTCGCCTGGCTGCACTCTTCGAGTTAATGCTTGTTTTAATGAGACAAATTTTCAGCATGCGTTATCATAACGTATTCGCACTTCAGCGAAAGCGTATTGTCGGCATATCTTTTGCCTGCTAGAAAGGTCACTGGAGGAGCCCATGTCAGAAGCGATAACTACTATTCTGGAAGAACTTCGTACTTTTAATCCACCGCAGGGACATCAGGGGCATATCGCCTCGATGGAAGAATATCGCAGCATACGTGAGCAGTTCAGGAACGATTTCGATAGCACGTGGCGCGATCTCGCGCGCGAACATCTGTTATGGCGCGAGCCGTTTACACGCGTTCTCAATGGCGACAATGCTCCATTCTATCGCTGGTTTGAAGGTGGAAAGCTGAACCTTTCTGAAAACTGTCTCGACCGCCATGTTGATGCCGGCCTTGGTGAGCGCACCGCCATTATATGGGAGTCAGAAGCCGGTGAGGTTCGCAACTACAGTTACAGCGACCTGCTCTCCGAGGTGTGTCGCGCCGCCAATGCGATGAAACAACTCGGTATTCAGGCAGGTGATCGCGTAATTATTTATATGCCGATGATTGTCGAAGCCGCAGTTGCCATGCTTGCCTGCACCAGAATCGGAGCAGTGCATTCTGTTGTTTTTGGGGCTTTTTCCCCGCAGGCGCTGCGTGACAGGATAGAAGATGCCGGCGCGAAGCTTGTTATTACGGCGGACGGTGGCGGGCGACGGGGCGGAATTCATGCGCTGAAGCCGAATGTCGACGAAGCCCTCTCCGAAGGTTGTCGCAGCCTCTCCCATGTACTGGTGGTCTGCCATGCCGGCAATGAGGTGGATTGGTGTGCAGGTCGCGATATCCGATGGCATGACGCACTGAAGGTGCAGCCGGACAGTTGCGAGCCGCTTGCGGTTGATTCGGAACATCCGCTTTTCATCCTCTATACTTCAGGTTCAACAGGTAAGCCCAAAGGTATTCTGCACAGCACTGCCGGCTATCTGCTCTGGGCACGACTCACCATGCGCTGGAGTTTTGACTTCAGGCCTGATTCAGACCTCTTCTGGTGTACCGCAGACGTAGGCTGGATTACAGGACACACCTATTCCGTTTACGGGCCGCTGGCTAATGGCGGCACCACATTGATGTACGAGGGTGTGCCAACTTATCCTGATCCCGGACGGTTGTGGAAAATCTGTGCTGATCATGGTGTTACTATTTTTTATACCGCTCCGACAGCGATCCGTGCCCTCATCAAGGCGGGCGATGCCTGGCCGAACAGCCACGACCTGTCCAAATTACGCGTGCTTGGTACGGTGGGCGAGCCGATCAATCCGGAAGCGTGGATGTGGTACTACAACGTGATCGGCAAGGGACGCTGTCCGATCGTCGATACCTGGTGGCAGACCGAGACAGGTGGTCACATGCTCGCCCCGCTCCCTTTTGCAACGCCGACCAAGCCGGGCTCAGCCACCTATCCATTGCCCGGTATTGAGGCGGATATTGTCGATGATGAAGGCAAGCCAATCACAGAGGGTGGCGGTATGCTGGTGATTCGCAAGCCGTGGCCATCGATGCTGCGCGGTGTCTGGGGAGATGATCAGCGATATGTTGATACCTACTGGAAGAAGTTCGGCAACCGCTTCTACTTTGCCGGAGATGGCGCCCGTCGTGACGAGGATGGTTACTTCTGGATCATGGGCCGGGTTGACGATGTTCTGAATGTCTCAGGACACAGGCTCGGAACCATGGAGATCGAGTCGGCACTGGTGTCCCATGAGGCGGTTGCTGAGGCTGCAGTTGTCGGACGGCCTGACGAGATCAAGGGGGAGGCGATCTGTGCATTTGTGGTGCTTAAGCGCGAAGCCGATGACGAACTTGTTGCGACACTGCGCAACCATGTCTCAAAGGAGATCGGCGCCATTGCCAAACCGGATGATATCCGCTTTGCAGACAGCCTGCCCAAGACACGCTCAGGCAAGATTATGCGTCGCCTGCTTCGGGATATTGCCGCGGGGCGGGAGATCATTTCTGATATCTCAACACTGGAAGACCAGAGTGTGGTCCAACAGCTGCAACAGAAAAAGTTGTAGCGCAAACGAGGGTACGGAGGGTATCTGAAGCATTCGCGCCTGTTTCGCCATCCGGTAGGTGTTTTTCCTGCGGGTGCGCGCTGGTACCTGGCCTCTATCGCCATCCTCTCGCTGCTCTGTGTGGCGATGCACCTGTCGTTGCAGATCAGAGCGCAGAAGCAGGCGGAAGAGTCGATATATGGCTGGGCAGAAACCGCGAATGTTAAAGTTGGAGATGTCCGCTACCACCTGCTGAGGAATGGCCTGATTCTCAAGGGCATCGAAATCGAGCGTGGCAGCGATGCCCTTGTTATAGATCACATGCTTGTTCGAGCAAATCCAAAATTGTTGACCAGCAATGCGCCACGTATCGGTACGGTTGCCATTTCCGGGCTGCAGGCTGAGTTGCACTATCAGGGATTGCTCGACACATGGCAGAATGATGAGGTGCTGCAGCGGATATGGAAGGCTACCGGTGCGCTTCATGTCGATGATGGAATCGTCGCGTTATATCTCGAAAATGAAGAGGCTCCACCGCTTATCATAGACGCTATCCAGCTATCCCTGCATGCTCTGAGAGAGGATCGTGTGGTCTCCCTGACATCGCAATTCCACGGTGCACCGGTTCAGGCGCATTGGCTGAGATCGGAAAAACCTGCATCAGTAAGCAGGGGGGAGTTAACCTGGCGCGATGTAGATGTTTCGCTGCTCTCGCCCACGTTGCCAATAGGCCCCACTGCAGGCCAACTGGCGGGAACGCTGCAGTGGGAACGCGGAGAGAGTGGTTCCGGCGGGGACCGGCTTAATGGAAGCATGCGTCTGAAGCACGCCTTCGAAGATAACCGTATTCAGCTCTCCGGCCTGAAATGGAAAGGGGAAAGGTCGGATGATCGCTGGAATGTAGCTATCAACAGCAGCGCCTGGCCTCTGGATGGATGGGGCGCTTATCTGCCGAAAATAGAGGGCAGGGCGTTGCTGAGCGGACGGCTTGACGGGGATATAAGCGTGCAGACCGCCGGGGATGGCCTGCTGCTTAAGGGAGATAAAGGGAGGGTGCGCAATATTGCTTTCGCACTCCCTTCCACACTCTCTTCCGGATTGCAGCGCGACCACTGGCGTATCGAAAGCCTCGACTATCGCGCAATTGCACTCGATACAGGTAATCACACGCTGGATGCCAGCACTCTGAAACTGTCAAATTCCTCCATCGCTTTTCAGCCACTTGGCGCCCAGAACGGGAATGATCAGCAGCGTCCGGTATGGAGTGTCCGGGCCGATACAGTCGGCATCAGTACGTTGAATGTCGTGATGATGCTTCCGGAAGGGGATATTCAACTCTCCGGGATCGGGGGGAACTGTTCACTGACCGCCAGGGGGCTGTCGGATATCAAGCTGCATAGCAGTGATAGTGAAGGCAGGGAAACGGACCCCAAATGGAGTGTGACGGGCGAGCTTCTGCGCCAGGAGGGAAGCGTCCAAAACGGGGAGCTGGAAATCCGGGCAGAACAGGTGCCATTGACGCAGCTCAGGCCGTTGCTTCCATTTGGAAGCCCGGCGAGTTCACCGCTATCACTGGAGGGTACAACATCCCTTGCAGTGCAGGCGAAACTGAAACACGGGAAATGGGTGATGCTGGGCAAGGCTACCAGCGAGAGTGTGTTGCTTTCCTATGCCGGAAACCGATGGATGGCAGAGAGGGTTAACAGCGATTTCGGGCCTGTCGGAATGGGTCTCGACAGGCAGCGTGTTTCCCGACTGCATGCTGAACAGTGGCACTACATCGCCTCCCTGATACCGCTGCCGTTTCAGAGGGGCGGCGAGAAGGCCGACATGGTGCAGGCGAATAAGAGAAGCTGGTGGGCTGAAGGCATGCTGGCCGGAAGATGGGAAATAGATAAACTCACGATGAGCGGAGGCACGGTCAGTGTTGGTCAGCCTGAGTCCGAATGGGTTACTGATGCAGAGCTTAGGCTCTCGCAGCTGACAGCGCGTAAACTTTCAACACTCTCCATGCACGGTAATATGGGGGAGGGGCAACTGAAGCTGGATGGTTCATGGAGTCCTCTGGCAAGCCAGGAAAAATTCCTTGGTAATATTGAGCTGGTAAATGCCACGCCACTGTTCCTTAGTGAATGGATGCGTGCTTCAGGCATGCCGAAACCTGTTCGCGGGCGTATCTCTGCATCACTGCAGGTAAGTCAGGGTGATCAACCCGATCAATATGCAGGTAAAGTGGCCATCAATATTGAGCGTGCGCTGGTGGAGCATGCGGTGGCATCAAACGATCCGATGATCGGTCGAATCGGTTATAATACGATTGATCTGTTAAAACGACTGGAGTCTGAAAACGGTAAGATCTCCCTGCAGTTTCCTGTAGAAGGAAGCTGGAGCGAGCGGCCGCTGGGTTTACACACCCTGGGGCTCTCCATGCAGAAGGCACTGCGTGAGTCGGCCACCAGGCCGTTTGAGGTGGCATCAGTTTCCAGGCCTGTCAGCAGTAAGACGGCGACCCGTATTCGCCTCAGAGAAAGAGGCGCTCTGTCGCTGAACGAGCGCACGCGACTGTTGAATGTGGCAAAGAAGATGAGGAGTGATTCCTCGCTGGTTGTCGATCTGATTCCGAAGTGGGCTGGCGACAGGCTGGATCGGGATACCGTTCAGCGCATTAAGCATACGCGCAGACTGATCGAGAGGTATCTTAACTATCGGGGAGTAAGCAAGCAGCGCATATTTCCGATGGCGGCAACCGCCCAGGATCACGCTGGAGAGATTGCATCGATCTGGGTGGTGCTCAGTTCGGCGAAATAACCCTGAGTGCTCAGAACATCAGTTCTGCAGCAATTTTGGCCTGGATAAACTGGCTGTGGTGCAGCCCCATCAGATCGGCCATGCGTCTGAGCAGCTGTTCTTCGTAAGGATCGACCACGCCATCTGCCATCGCCACGCACCAGAGCTCGGTCAGGATATTTATGCGCTCATCGGTTGAAAATGCCTTTACCACAGTGGAAGTAAACTGATGCAGGTCGAGGGCCTGATCCGCCTCTCTGGCAGCCTGTTTGATCAGTTCATGCACCTCGGACTTTGACAGATCGAAACGCTTTTCGATGGCCTGTACAATTTCACTCTGCTCCGCCGCTTCCAGCCTGCCGTCCATGCGCATCACTTCGACCATCAGGGCGGTCACGGCAAGCGAAACTTCATGCTGGCGCTTATCCCGAGGTGTTTCAGCGGCGTTTTTCCACAATTTCTGAAGCTTGATGATCATCTGTTCCCCTTCGGCGATCGATGGCGGGAAAGCATAGAGCAGAGATCGGGCTTGGCAATGCGGGCCTGGCGGATATCCTTGCCGGATGCTCCTTGCCATCTTCCTCATCTTCTCTATACCGGTCGGCTGTTTTGCATCATGGTTTGCCTGGCATGCCCACAAGGCGGGCCGGAGGAATATCGTACTGGCGATGGGCTGGGTTGCCCTGCTGAGCTTTGGTTCCGCGCTGCTGATTGGTGGCTGGAGTTATCTTTTCATTACCGGCTGATTGCGCCACTTAATATTGGCTGGGAGTAATTTTTCAAAACCGGCTATACTGGATTCATGAACGCCCCCCCAATCAAACCCCGGGTACAGCTCTATATCGGCCCGGAACTGGCCCGTTACGGTTTCGGCGAAGGGCACCCCTTCGGTCCCGACCGAATGGACGCCTTTTTTCGCGAGGCGGTACGGTTGGGGCTCGACCGCAGGGTGGATATCGCGGTACCGGTCATCGCATCCCGCTCCGGGATCGAACGCTTCCATACGAATGATTATGTTGAGCGCGTCATCAAACAATCGGCAAGCGGAGTGGGATATCTCGACTACGGCGACACCCCCGCCTTCAAGGGGGTTTATGAAGCAGCAGCCACGGTGGTCGGTAGTGTGCTGGCGGCCGCAGATGGGATGATCAAGGGAACGCACCGCCGCTGTTTCGTGCCGATTGCCGGGTTGCACCATGCCAGGCGCGACCGGGCAGCAGGCTTCTGTGTGTTTAACGACGCCGGTGTTCTGATCGAAACCCTGCGCGCCGTGCACGGCATTCGCCGGATCGCATACGTCGATATCGATGCCCATCACGGTGACGGCCTGTTTTATGCTTTTGAAGAGGATGCCGGTCTCTGCATCGTCGATCTGCATGAGGATGGCGCCTGCCTCTATCCCGGCACCGGATTCGCCTATGAAACAGGGTCGGGTGAAGCTGTCGGCAGCAAGCTCAACCTGCCGCTGTCGCCAGGAGCGAACGACACCGATTTTGCGCGCATCTGGCCGCAGGCGGAACGTTTCGTCCGGGATTTCCAGCCTGAGTTTATCATCCTGCAGTGCGGCGCAGACTCGATTGCCGGTGATCCGATCACCGATCTTCGGCTATCTCCGCAATCCCACGCCCAAGCTGCAGCATCGCTCTGCAGAATCGCCGATGAGTTTGCTCAGGGCAGACTGATCGCCCTGGGTGGTGGCGGTTACAATCGCAAGAATCTTGCAGATGGGTGGTGTGCTGTTCTTTCTGCGATGATTGAGAGCTGACCGGTTACTCCTGCCTGATTGCAACGCCTTCACCGCGAGCATCGGGAATGCCTGTGAGTTTGCCTGTCTCGCGTTCAATCAGGATGGCGTGCATGTTTCCGTACCGGCGCTTCATCAGTTTGAGTTTATGGCCTCGCTTCTGAAGTTCGTTAGCCACATCAGGATTGAAGGCTCCCTGCTCATGTTGGATTTCATCGGGCAGAAACTGGTGGTGATAACGAGGTGCGTTGACCCATTCGGCAGCCGCGGTTTCATCGAGCATGAAACCGAGCGAGGCAAGCAGCACCATGCTGATAATACGTGAACCGCCAGGGGTACCGACGATGAAGGTGCGATCCGGGCCGATCACGAAGGTCGGTGTCATGGAGCTGAGCATGCGCTTACCCGGCGCCACGGCATTGGCGCTCCCCTGCACGAGCCCGAACGCATTGGGCTTGCCGGGGCGGGTGGCGAAATCATCCATCTCGTCATTAAGCAGGATGCCGGTGGAGGGGGAGAGGTAGCCCGAGCCGAAAGCGTAGTTGATAGAGAGGGTGGCGGAGACCATGTTGCCTTCGGCATCAATCACGGAAAAATGGGTGGTATCGGTTCCCGGCCCGATCGCATCGCTGCTGTTGCCGATTTCACTGCTCGGCGTGGCATGCTCCATGCGGATACCTGCACGCTGCTGCTGCAGACGCTTCGGGTTAAGCAGGTCGGGGATTTCGACAAAGTCGCTATCACCCATATGGGCATTTCGATCGCGGTAGGCACGCTTCATCGCTTCAACCAGCAGATGGATACGATCGGACTGATTCAATACCTTCAGGTTGTCATCTTGAAGCTGGCCAAAAACATTCGCCAGAGTCATGCCGCCCGATGATGGCAGCGCTGCAGAGACAAACTGGAATCCCCGATAATCGAATATGATCGGCTCTCTTTCGATAACACGGTAGGTGGCTAGATCTGATTCGCGGATCAGGCCGCCATCACGTTTCATGTCAGCCACCAGTCTTCCCGCAGTTTCGCCGCGGTAGAAGTCGTCCCTCCCACCCCTTGCAAAACGGCGCAGCGTGTCGGCCAGTGCCGGCTGGCGAATCGTATCACCGGCAAGGAAGGTGGTTCGCGCCATGTCGCTGAAGGCGCTGCTGCGCCACTCCAGCATCGATCTTAGTCTTGGCCCGACTGCAAAACCGTTGCTTGCCAGATCTATCGCCGGCTGGGTGATCACATTTCGATTCAGTCTGCCGTAAGTTTCGATCAGGTGGTCCACACCTGCGGCCAGCCCCGGAACCCCCGCCGATTGCGGCCCGTCGATGCTGGACTGCTGCTCAAAGACTTCTCCATTTCCGGCCAGTTTCGGGGAGGTCTCGCGCGCATCGATCATCACATAACGGTCCTCTCTGGCGATATAGAGGAGAAAGAATCCGCCCCCGCCGATGCCTGAGGAGCCGGGCTCCACCACCCCCAGTGCAAGAGCAGTTGCCGCTGCCGCGTCAAAGGCATTACCGCTCTTTTCCAGCATCGCCATGCCTGCTTCAGCGGCACTTTTCTGTGCTGCAACCACCATGGCCTGATATGGAGCAGCCGACAGGGCAGACGGGGCACATATCAGGAGCAGTAGCAGGAAACGGAAAAGCATTATGTAACCTTCTCAAGCAGGCGAAGGATGCCTGTCGGCAGGGCAAACCCTTCTATTGAGGAAACCCAGCGACCACAGCCGACAGGATCAGAGTCGAGATGCTGCGGATAGAGGTGTAACCGCCTGTGGGTCAGTTGATGGATATGTAGCGGCCCCTTATCGGGTGTCTCTGTTAATTCAGTGATCGGCGGCGACCAGAGCCCTCCCCATATGCCTGTGTCGGGACGTTGCGTCAGCCAGATCCCCCTCTGCGAACAGATAAAAAGATCAACGCGCCAGTGCAGATCAAGAACCGCTGTGCTTTTGCGAACCGCATTTGTCGCCTCAACCTGAAAAGCGCAATCGCAACATTCATTCACAGGACATGAAGCGCAGTCTGATGATCTGGCTGAGCACACAGTCGCACCCAGCTCCATCATGGCCTGATTCCAGATGGCAGGGGTGCCGGATTCAGCAATAGCCTGCTCGGCCAGAAGCCATAGCTCCTTGTCGCTTGCTTCAGCTGTTGCATGCCAGCGCTTGAGTACCCGCTTCACATTGCCGTCGAGTACCGCTGTTTGCATGCCGAAGCAGAACGAGGCAATGGCGCCTGCTGTGGAGCGGCCGATGCCGGGAAGTTTCATGATGTCATCGAAGCGGTGAGGGAATTTGCCAAGGTAATCGGAGTCGATCATGCGGGCACTCTGATGGATAAAACGTGCGCGACGGTAGTAGCCGAGCCCCTCCCACGCCTTCAGTACCTCATCCACAGAGGCAGCAGCAAGCGAGCTGATTGTCGGGAATTGCGTAAACCATGCAAGGTAACGTGGAAGAACGGTTTTCACCTGCGTCTGCTGCAGCATGATTTCGGAGATCCAGATTCGGTAGGGATCAGTTGTTTCCCGCCAGGGAAGTTGACGGGCGTTATCTGCGTACCAGGTGAGCAGGGCTCTACATCGGTCTGAATACAAACCTGTCCTCTATTACCTCAAAGGTGAGATAGAAGCTGACGCGATCCAGCCCCCATGACGAGGGCAACACCTTAAACGGGGCTGCCGCATGAATCGCTTCCACGGCACTGTTGTTGATCTGGGGAATCGGGCTCGGCCTGAGGATTTCAACACCAGCAAGATCCCCGTTTTTCTCGATTGTCAGCTTGATCAGGGAGCGGCGCGCATCTTCGGCAAACCTTTCGTAGTTTGCCTGACCAGGACGCCACTGCTCCTCAAGCGCCCTTACCAGCGCCTGGGCATAGGGGGCATATTTGGCTTCGCGCGTGTTGATCGGAATGTCTGCCTCTTTGGACAGCTTCTGTTTCATGCGTCGCTCGCGCTCGAAATCACGAGAGAGCTGTGACAGCGCTACTGCCGATGGCATCAGATTAGAGAGGGGGACTTTAGCCGGATCCCTCGGCTTGGGTTTGGCTTTATCTGCCTTCTGTTGCTTTTTAAGCTGGCTGCTATCGGGAAACTCGCTTCGTTTAGCCATCAGGCGGGAGCGACTCTGCTGGTTAAGCGGGGGTGGCGTCTTGGGCTGTTGCGGGGGGGCGGGTTGCGGGCGCTGCTGATCGCCGGAGACTGGAGCCTTGGCCATGCGTGTTATGCGGTCCTCGGCTTTGCTGCCGCCGCTGGCGGTGCGGTTGGACATTGTCCTGGCATCCTCGGGTGTTTTTTTCGCTTGTGATTTCTTATCGTCCAGCAGAACGACATCCATGATCTGCGGCGTATTCTTTTTCGGCAGCGGTTTGTCGTTATCGATGTAATCAATCATCACCACCAGCAGAATATGCAGGGCAATCGAGGCGATGAGTGCACCGCCGAATCGGCGCTGAGCGCTGGTTAGATCATCTGTTTTCATCAGGATACTCAAGTCTCGCCGCAATATACCCTGCCAGCGCCCCATTTAGCCAGCCGGTCATTGTAGAGAGAAGCAGCAATGGGGGCAGCGCGAAATAGAGAGCGCTCTGCTGAATAAAAAGTGTCTCCACTGTTACAAACTGAGCCACCATGTGGGCGAGAGCCCCCAGCAGGCTGACACCGATAAGTGTGATGCCCGGAATAAAGCGCCATGCCGCAATCATGAAAAGAGCGGCAGCGAGGCCGCCAGCCATGCTGATAACGAATGTAGGCGTAAAGAGTGTACCGATAAAGAAGCTGCCAACGATGACGCGACCGATGGAGAGCATGAGTGCGGCACTGGGGCCGAGCCAGAGCAGGGCAAGCAGCGTAACAAGGTTGGCAAGCCCCGGCTTGAACCATGGCCCGAGGCTGGGAAGCGCTGCCTCAAAAACATGCAGTCCAATGGCCAGCAGCAGCAGTGCCACCCAGTTCGCCCTGCCCTGCAGCTGGGCAAGCGGTGGCCGTGGCAGCGGATGATTCATGTTATTCGACAATGGCATCGAAACGACCCTGGGTGCGACCGCGGATGGCAATCAGAATACGGTTGGGAACGCAGACGATCATATCACCCGCATGTTGGTGGGCGCCGGAATAGACACAGCGTTGAGCATCGCAGGGCGAAGCGCTGAAGCGGACGCCGCTCTCATCAATCACGATCTCGGCTGCACCGATACTGCCCTCGACCTGCAGGTGTGTGGGCGGTTCCCCGGCATTGGGAAGTGGATAGGTGGCAAGCAGCGTTTTCCCGAAATAGACCTCGGCTACGGCAGGGCCGGATGCGGCCACAGCCTGTACGAAAAACCACGCCGAAGCGATTGCTGTCAGCGAAACGAACAGCAGGATTCGATCGCTCACACTTCCCATAAGCAGGGTTCTCATGCCCTGGCGGGGAATTCGGGTATTCACTGATGCAGCCATGCGCCCTATGGTAGCAGCAGATAGCAGATAGAATCCATGAGGGGGCAGTCACTGGCGAAGGTTACGGGCGAAACGATGCTGCAGGTATTCAATATCGATTGCGTCGGGCCTTTGCGGGTAGTGCAGAGGCTGGCCGAGCGAGTGGCTGTTGCCAAAGGTGTGATTGCAAACGTCAGTTCTAAAATGGGCTCATCAGAGGATAACAGCAGCGGTGGCACCTATGCCTATCGCGCTGCCAAGGCGGGGCTGGTGATCGTTTCAAAATCGATGGCGGTTGATCTGGCCCCGCTTGGGGTGCAGGTGATCACGCTGCATCCTGGCTGGGTGGCCACAGACATGACCGGAAACAGCGGGCTGATCGATGTCGATACATCCGTTGCCGGCATGTGTCGGGTGATTAACGAGGCGCGCGATTATTCCCCCGGACAGTTTATTGCATTTGACGGTAAAGTTGTGCCATATTAAGCGAGAGATCACTGTTTGCTTGCAAACTATCGGAGGGGTTTATGCCTGAAACATCAAATATCCAGGAGCTGATAAGCGTTTATGTTATCCCCTGGGGAATCAATATTGCGCTCGCGCTGGCAATCTTTGTTGTCGGTCGCCGGGTTGCAAAAATCCTGCTTAGTGTCGTTGATAAAATGCTTAGAAAGGCCGATCTGGACCCAATACTGGTCAATTTCGTTCATTCGATCCTCAACGCCCTGTTGCTGCTTGTTATTATCATCGCCTCCCTCGACCAGCTCGGCGTCGATACAACCTCCTTTATCGCGTTGATCGGTGCTGCCGGTCTTGCTGTCGGCCTGGCGCTGCAGGGCTCCCTGCAGAACTTTGCCGCAGGTGTGCTGCTGATCGTATTCCGCCCTTTCAAGGTGGGTGACTTTGTTGAAGCAGCGGGTACCTCCGGCGTAATTGAAGTGATTGGTATCTTTACCACCACGATGAAAACAGGCGATAACCGCGAGATCATTATCCCTAACGGCTCAATCTATAACGGGACAATCACCAACTATTCGGCACGCCCAACCCGGCGCGTCGATATGGTGTTCGGGATCGGTTATGGCGACGATATCCGCAAGGCCAAGGAGATCATGCAGGGCATTATCGATGCCGATGAGCGCATCCTGAAAGAGCCTGCGCCATTGATTGCCGTGGGAGCACTTGCCGACTCGAGTGTTAACTTCAATGTCCGCCCATGGGTCAACTCAGGCGATTACTGGCCTGTTTACTTCGATCTCAACGAGAAGATTAAACTGGCATTCGATGAAAACGGCATCTCCATCCCGTATCCGCAGATGGATCTGCATATTTCCAAGCCGGAATAAAAGCCTGTCACGATCAACAAAAAGGGGCGGTAATAACCGCCCCTTTTTTATTTTCAGGCAAGCGCACTGTTACTTGCGGCGTACGGCAAATGAGAGCGCTTCACCCGGTTCGTCGCCAAGGCAGATAACCGAGTGCCAGACACAGTTGTCGAGATCACGCTGGGGCATCAGAAGTACGTCGCCGGCATGAAGAATATATCCATAACCTTTTTCGACCAGGTGCTGCGTAAACAGGGCCGAGCGATCCATCACCGCCTCCACCAGTTCATGATCGAATTCATCCATATAGGCTGACAGCACAGCCCTGTCGGAGAGCATCTCCGCCAGCGCAAGCCGATCGGTGGCATCGGGCAGTAACCGGGTAACCTCATCGCTGTTCGCCGGATTGGTGATAAAGTCTATCAACGCGTCAATCAGCAACGGTTTTGCCAGCGCCAGCCAGAAGGTGGAGCCGGAAAGCTGCGCGAACACCACGCCGTCGTGGCCGCGCTCGACATCGTGATGCATCTGGGCGCCGCCATTAGGGGCATTGAAGTAGACAATACGCTCCACGAATGCAGGTTCACCACCGACAATGTTTTCCAGTATGGAGAGGATCTGAGGGTTTTCGGTAATCGATTTCGACTCAGGGAAAATGGTGTCGCAAAGACGCCCTGCCCAGAGCTGGCGCCCGGGATCGGCGGCTACATCCTCAAGGCACTCCATGCCGAATGAGAAGCGGAAGCGAAGTGAAGCATCCTCCTCGATAAAGGAGAGCCATGACGCCTTGCACCAGAGATTCTCAGCTATCGGCTCGCCATCCTGATCGGCATCGAAATAGACCTTCTCAATCCCCTGCTCGTCATGCTCCTCGAATGATGAGGCAACCAGCGGAAATGTCTCGCCAAGGCGGTCGATGTAGGGAGGCTTCTCCAGAAGCGGAGAGAGTTCATCCGCATCGAGCACCTCTTCCATCAGCGCGTGTGCTGCGCCGATTTCACTCTGCCAGGAAGCCACATCGATTATGCCCGGTAGTATCGATGCCTTGTCCTGACGCCAGCGGTAAGCTACTTCGTCTGCTGCAGGTGCAGCAGGGCGGGCATCATCGCTCACCCAGCCGAGTTCGAAGCCACGTCGAAGCAGCGGTTGCCACTCCTCTGGCCGGGAGGATGGTATCTGGTGGGAATCGGTCACATATCGCATATCGCGAATCATTCATGATCACCCGCGGTTTGTATATCTGTGACGGTGCCGGGCGCTGTGGCTGGCAGGTTCCCCCTGAGGAATGGGGTGAGTAGTGGTCTGGCTGGCGATGGTGGTTTCGCCGTCGGGGCGCTTGCTCTAGTGTGCGCACTATCCGATTTTCAGGGGTGGCAGGTTGTGAGTACAAGTGATCTGATTTTTTTTGGCGTTTTCTTCTGGGTTCTTTTTGTAACGGCCCGGCTTGCGGTGTTTGCCATCAAGATCGATGTTCAGCTCAAGAAGAGGCTCTGGCCCGTGGTTATCTATGGGCTGGCCGGCGTGTTGCTGCTGGTGGCCTATCTGCTCGATTTTCCGCCCAAGGGGTATGCGGTGCTGGCGGTAGCTCTGTTTGTGATTGTCTACAGCAACCTTAAAGGTTTCTACTTCTGCGACTCATGCGGCATGCTGGCCAACAAGAAGATCCTTACCACGGTGGAAAAATGCACCAAATGCGGAGCGAAAATCCAGCGCTGATTAAGGGCTCTTTTCCCTCTTACCCCTTTTTGCCTGCAGGTCTGCGCCTGCTGCGATTGCGATTTCCTCCACCGGGTCTGGCACCTGCTTTCGGGCGATCATGCTGCTCGGCGCGATCCTCTTTGCGCAGCCCCTCTGCATGTGCGTCAGGGTGGGTTGCCGCCCCGACGTCAAGCATGTGCTGCTCGATGCCCAGGAGCGGAATCTGACGGCTGATATACATTTCGATATCGGGAAGTCCGAAACAGAATCGCTCGCATGAGAATGAGATGGCTGTTCCCTTGGCGCCGGCCCGGGCGGTACGTCCGATGCGATGAACATAGTTTTCGGCATCTTCCGGAAGATCGTAGTTGAATACATGGGTGACGCCGTCGATATGCAGGCCGCGGCTGGCAACATCGGTGGCGACCAGAAGGTGTAGCTTGCCTTTGGTGAAATCTTCGAGAATACGCATGCGTTTTTGCTGGCGGACATCACCGGAGAGGATCCCCACCGAGAAACCGTAACGGGCCAGGTTGCGGGCAATGCGCTCGCCTGTCCGTTTTTCATTGATGAATATCATGCCGCGCTCAACCTTCGATTCGCGCAGCAGATGAACCAGCAGCGGGAATTTGTCCTCCATGCTGGTGTGGTACATCGATTCGGTAATCCCTGAAGCGGTCAAATCGCCCTCTTCGGCGCGCAGCTTTTCCGGCTCGTTCATGTGTTCGTAGGCCAGCTCCAGAACGCGGTGAGAGAGGGTTGCGGAGAACATCAGGGACTGACGCTCATCATAATTGGGAAGGCGATGCAGCATGAAACGCAGATCCTTGATGAATCCCAGGTCGAACATGCGATCTGCCTCATCGATGATCAGCATCTCTGTCTTGGAGAGTGAATAGACGCGCTTTTTCAGGTAATCGATAAGGCGACCGGGTGTGCCGATCAGGATGTCGACGCCCTTTTCAAAACCCAGCCGCTGCTTCTCGTAATCCACTCCGCCGTAAACGGTATGCAGTTTCAGATCGGTAAACTTGGCCAGCTTGGCCGCATCCTCGGATATCTGCACCACGAGCTCGCGGGTCGGTGCAATAATCAGGGCGCGCGGATGATGATTGCTGCGTCCCTTCTTCGGCTCCTGAGTCAGAAGTCGGTTGATGGCGGTGATCAGGAATGTGGCTGTTTTGCCGGTGCCGGTTCGCCCCTGTCCCGCCACATCCTTGCCCTGCAGTGTCATCGGAAGCGCCACCTGCTGGACATCGGTCATCTCTGTAAAGCCAAGCCCCTCGATACCTTTCATCAGTGGTTCGGGAAGGCCAAGCTCGGTAAATAGGGTGGGTTTAATGACTAGGGTCTGTTTCATGGCGGCAACTGTACGCGCTCGATGGTTACCTTGCCACAAATCTGAACGATGCTGCATTTCGCCGAGAGAGAATCCCTGGCCTTCTTATGATTGCAGTCGTCGTTTTTAGCGCCTAGTCTGCCTGCCTCTCGCGGAAACGACGGGCTCATGGCGCAATTGGTTAGCGCTACCGGCTCATAACCGGTTGGTTCCAGGTTCGAGTCCTGGTGAGCCCACCAGTTTCTGCTGAAATTCTCAGGCACATTACAGGACGTTTATGCCCCCTACTCCCGAAGAGATTGCTGAGCTGGTACGACTGGGAATTCCCGGCGCACAGGTGAACGTGCGTCTCTATTCAGGTGACGACCATTTCGAGATGGAGGTTGTTGCCGGGGCCTTTGCCGGAAAATCGCGTATCGCACAGCATCAGATGGTTTATGCGGCACTGGGTGAGCATATGAAGGCGGCGATTCATGCGCTGGCTCTGAAAACCTCGACCCCTAAGGAGTGAATCAACATGAGTGAAACCGTTTTGCAGCAGATCGACAAGGTAGTAAAAGAAAACGACATCGTGCTGTTCATGAAGGGGACGCCGGATTTTCCGCAGTGCGGTTTTTCCCAGCGTGTTGCTGCCATTATTTCCAGTTATGATATTCCATTTGCTGCGGTGAATGTGTTACTCAGTGAAGAGGTGCGTCAGGGCATCAAGGACTATTCGAACTGGCCGACGATTCCCCAGCTCTACATCAGCGGCGAATTCATCGGCGGTTGCGATATTGTGTCGGAGATGCAGGAGAATGGTGAGCTGGCAGAACTTCTGGAACCTCTTAAAAAAGAGGCGTAAGGTATCAGCTCAAGCCGATCTGGCAGGAGCCGCGACTTGATATTTTACCTAATCTGAGTTATAACAAGGATGTTGATGGCACTCTATGTTTGTTTCAATCACGACTTCTCAAGCGGTTCTTCTCCGCAGCAGCAACACTACAACCTGAACGATACTGTTTTTGTACAGGCGTTGACTAATTATTGATGGATACCCGGCTTACTCATAAACTGGGACAAAGACTCTCACTGACCCCTCAGCTCACTCAGAGCCTCAAGGTGCTGGCCATGAACAGCATCGAACTTGAGCACTATCTGGAGGAGTCGGTCGAGAGCAATCCCCTGTTGGAGGTAGATCAGGAGTCGTTCACCCCGGACGAGGCCGGTGCACAGCAGCGTGCGCTCGAAATGGATGAGCAGGAGCAGTGGAAGGAGCAGGGGGACAACCGCTGGGAGACGATGTACTCCAGCTCCACTCGCGATGACATGCCTGATCGTGAACAGATGTGGCAGGATGAGTTAAGCCTTGGCGACTCGCTACATGAGCAGGTGGATCGGGAGCCTATGGATGATGTCGATCGCGAGATTGCCCATGTCATTATCGATTCGCTTGATGATGATGGTTACTTCCGCAACGATCCTGCTGAATTTGCTGAAGAAATGTCGGAGTTGCCCGGTATCGATGGTGAAAGGGTTGAAAAGGTGCTTGTCGAAGTGGTGCATCAGCTTGAGCCGGCCGGGCTTGGCGCACGGGATTTGACCGAATGCCTGTTGCTGCAGCTCGAGGATGATTCGGAAATCGATCTTTTGGTGCGGCGTCTCCTGCTGCACTTTCCTCAGGATCTTTTTGCTTCGGATTCAGAGCTTGCCAGGATGGCCGGCAGCACGGAAGAGCTTATTGCTCAGGCCCGGCTTCGCATGCGCCGCCTTGATCCTTTTCCCGGCCACGGTATGCGCGGCGATAACAACTTTTATGTGCATCCCGAGATTATCTTTCGCCGCACCAACAGCAACGAGATCGAGGTGGAGGTGCCAACATCGGGATGGCGCGGCATCCGCCTGAATGAGCAGTGGCAGGGGCATGAGTGGACCGGCAAGGACAAGGAGTTTATGGCCGAAGCGATGAAAGAGGCCAAGTGGCTCCTGCAAGCGCTTGATCAGCGTAGCGAAACATTGATGAAAGTGGCAATCTGTCTCGCTCAGCGGCAGCGGGCATTCCTTGAGTATGGAATGTTAGGGTTGAAGCCGTTGACGCTTCAGGATGTGGCCGATGAGGTCGGTTTGCACGAGTCGACGATTTCGCGTGTTACCAACGGCAAGTATGCCGATACACCTGTAGGGCTGGTTGAGTTGCGACGCTTTTTCTCGGCCGGTCTTCCAACGCGTGGCGGCGGTACCATTTCAGTGTATCGTGTTCAGCAGCGTGTAAGAGCGCTGATTGGATCGGAGCCACCCGGCAAGCCGATTTCCGATCAGGCGATTGCCGAGCGACTGCAGGCGGAGGGGATCGAAATCGCCCGCAGAACCGTGGCGAAGTATCGCGAACAGTTAGGGCTGCCTCCGAGCAGCCAGCGGCGGCGTGCCGCATCATCACGCTGAGACTGGCCGTCAGGTCAGTCGACCGGCTCCGGGAATTTTTCTGGTAGCCGGACACAAGGAGGGACTACAGGAGAATCCCTTCTGAAAGTAGCGAGACCATGGATGGACTTTCTACTATTATTCATTCCAATGCGGAGGTAACACCATGCAAGTATCCATTACCGGACGTCATGTAGAACTCACGGAACCGCTCAAGGCGTATGTGAACGATAAGCTGCAACACCTGAAACACTCATTCGACCATGTCGTAGATGTTCATGTTGTACTGTCGGTCGAGAAGTTTCGCCAGCGCTGTGAGGTTGGCATGCAGGCCAGTGGAGTCAATATCCACGGCAGCCACGAGACGGAGGATATGTATGCATCGATTGACGGGGTTGTCGACAAGCTGAATCGTCAGCTCAAGCGCTATCGTGCAAAACTTCGCCGGCACCAGAATGGCGGCCAGCGCGAGGGTCGTGAGATCAAGGTCTCTCACCGCGTTCTGGATATTGCACACGACAAAGAGGAGCTGACAGAAGACCACCAGCCTGAAACATTGCGTCATGAGCAGATCGAAGCCAAACCGATGAGCGTAGATGAGGCTGTGATGCAGCTTGAGCTTGGCAGTCGCGACCTGCTTTTCTTCACCAACGGCCAGACCGAACAGCTGAATGCAATCTACCGCAGGCCTGATGGCGCGCTCAGCTGGATCGAGCCGGAAGCTGCCTGATCGTCGGCGAGAGTAAGAGAGTCGTGGAGTTGCTTACAGCCGAGCATGTCATGCTCGATTCAGAGGCGCGTGGTAAGCGGGCTTTAATCACCGAGCTGGCCCATATGCTGACCTCCATCGACCCGGACAGGGTGATGGAGGTCGTCATGGCCCGCGAACAGCTCGGCAGTACCGGTATCGGCCACGGTGTCGCTATTCCTCACGGGCGCATGCCCGACCTTAACCTTCCCATTCTGGCGCTGGCCCGTCACCCGGAAGGGGTCGACTTCGACTCGATTGACAGTGAACCGGTGCATATTGCCGTGCTGTTGCTGGTGCCCGATTCGGATGATCGCCAGCATCTGGAACTGCTGGCCCAGCTGGCCAGGACACTGCAGCAGAAGAGCATTCGGGATGAGGTGATGGCGGCAGACAGCAGTGAAAAAATAGCTGCCATTTTCTCAAGTCGGGTAAGGCTCTCATAATGGCTCAGGCCCGCCGTATCACGATTCGTGAACTGCTGGCCGCACAGGGTGAGATTGCCAGGATGCGCCTGCTGGTCGGCGAGGCGGGGCTCGATCGTTACATCGATCACCCGAGAATGCAGAAGCCGTCGCTCGCTTTTGCAGGGTTTATCGACAATTTGAGTGATTATCGTCTGCAGGTGGTTGGCAAAACCGAACTCGATTATCTGGCTACCCGAAGTACGGAAGAGCAGAAGAAGGCGGTTGACGCCGTCTTTGATCTTCGTCTTGCCGGTGTTGTCATCACTCGAGGACAGGAGCCGCCGGCGATTATTCTTGAAGCAGCCAGGCGAACCGATACGCCGTTGCTGGTTTCCGAACTGCCCAGTTCGACCTTCATGACCAACATGATGTTATATCTTTCACAGCGTCTTGCGCCTGTGGTCTATCAGCATGGTGTCTACATGGATATTTTCGGGCTGGGGGTGCTGATTACCGGCTCCAGCGGCATCGGCAAGAGCGAGGTGGGGCTGGAGCTGATCAGTCGCGGCAGTCGTCTGATTGCCGATGATATGGTTGAGTTTTCGAGGAAGGGGCCCACCGCCATTGTCGGTCGCAGCCCCGACACCTTGCGTTATCACATGGAGATTCGCGGCCTCGGTATCCTCAATATCCGTGACCTCTACGGTGCAGCAGCGATTACCGATGCCAAACGGCTCAGCCTTGTCGTTGAACTTGTGCCCTGGGATCAGGTGGCAGCCGAGGATCGTGTGCTTGGCGAGGACAGCGAAACCGAAATTCTCGAGGTGTCAATTGCCCGCGTACCGATCCCGATCCGGACCGGCCGCTCGCTTGCCGTGCTTGTTGAGGTCGCGGCGCGTAACCAGTTGCTCAAACAGCGGGGCATTCACAGCGGCGAGGCATTTGTGAAATCACTGCAGGAACGGATCAGGAAGGGCAGTTAAGTGATTCTGATCAGTGGCCTCTCCGGTGCTGGCAAGAGTACTGTTCTGCATGCGCTGGAAGATGCGGGGTACTTCTGCACCGATAATCTGCCGCTGGAGATGCTGCGCGACTGGTCGATGATCATGCGGCTGCGCAAACGCCCGGCCGCCGTCTGTCTTGATGCCCGCAGCGGTTTTACAGCGCACGCTATCCGGGTCACAATCCAAGAGACGCTGGCCGAAGAGGATTGGAGGCTGCTTTTCATTGAGGCGGAGGATGAGGTGTTGCGTCGCCGTTTCTCCACGGTAAAGCGGCGCCACCCGTTTCCGGGAGGCGTGGATATCATGGACTCGATCCGCCTGGAGCGTGAAAGCCTGATGCCGATCCGCAATATTGCAGACCTTGTTCTCGACAGCTCCCATCTTACCCCCTACGAACTTGCCGAGCGTGCTGAAGAGTTCTGGCAGAAGCCGGAGGTGCAAAGAGAACGAATGCACTGCACAATGATGTCATTCAGCTACAAGCATGGCCTGCCATCGATGGCTGACGTGGTGTTCGACATGCGCTTCCTGCCCAACCCCCACTATGTTCCTGAACTGGCCCAGCAGACCGGCCGCGATGGCGAAGTGATCGAATTTCTGGAAGCCCGCGAGGAGGTTGGTGAAGCGGAGAAGCATATCCGGCAGTGGCTCGGCTTTGCCTGGCCGATGATTCGCAAGGAGCGAAAACAGTATTTTACTGTCGCATTCGGCTGCAGCGGCGGACGCCACCGCTCCGTATATATGGCCGAAAAGATAGCCGACTGGCTGGCCCGCGAGGAGATGGCCCTGCCTGTGATTCAGCACCGGGAGCTGAGCATTGTCGAGCGCAGGCATGTTGAACAGAAAGGAGAGGAATCGTGATCGGGATTGTCGTGATTGGCCATGCCTCTATTGCTTCTGAAATGCGTAAAGCGCTGGAGCACGTGGTGGGCGAGCAGTCGTTAATTGAGACGCTGGATGTGGTTGCCGGGGATTCTCCCGAGCAGCTTTCTAAAACACTGCGCGCAATGATCCGCGGATGCGATGTCGGTGAGGGTGTTCTGCTGCTGGCGGATATGTTTGGCGGTACGCCCTGCAATGTGGCGATGGGCGCGCTGGAGAAGGGGCGCGTCGAGGTGGTGTCGGGATTCAATCTGCCGCTGCTGATCAAGGCTGCGACACTGCGCAATACGGTTCATGATCTCTCTGAATTCGCCGCTCAGGTGGTGGAGTCTGGCAGGCTCTATATGCGTGTTGCCCCGCGCCTGGATGAGAGCCGTAATGGCTGAGCGCTATATCCGAATTCGAAACAAGCTGGGGCTGCATGCGCGTGCCTCTGCCAAACTGGCAACCGAGGCCGGACGCTTCAAAAGCGAGGTGATGTTGATCAGGGATGAGATCGAGGTGAACTGTAAAAGCATCATGGGTATCATGATGCTGGCTGCCTGCAAGGGTACAGAACTGATGCTTCGTGCTGATGGCGATGATGCGGATGTTGCGCTCGATGCCATTGAAGCACTGGTCAACGACCGCTTCGGCGAGGGCGAATAGCGTTGTCTTCCGAGGCGCTGCCTTCACCAGCTCCCAGGCGAGAGGGCAGGGCTGTTGCTTCGAGCTCAGGCATTGTTATCGGGCGTGTCCAGAAGCTGCTCTACGGTAGAAAGCCGATACCGGAACGTGAGATAGAGGCTGCACAGACCAGAGTGGAAGTGCAGCGACTGCTCAGGGCGATCGATGAGGCGCGCAGTGAGGTTGATATCGAACGCGCCCACCTTCTGAAAACCGGCACCCACGATATGCTCCTGCTTCTCGATGTGCATCGCATGCTCATTGCCGATCCGGAACTGCTGAACCGCGCCACCCATCGCATTACTGAAAAGTGCATCAATGCCGAGTGGGCGCTCAGGCAGGAGATGGATGCGATTCAGCTGACCTTTGAAAAGATCGATGACGACTACCTGCGCAATCGCAAGGATGATATCGAGCATGCAGGCCGGCGAATCCTGCGCCATCTGCTTGGCAGTCAGCCGGAAATGAACGAGGGTCTCAACCAGGCGAGAAACACCACTTATCCTGTGATCTATGCCGGTGATGATTTTTCCGTATCCGATATCGTGAGTATGTGGCGACACGGCGTTGCCGGCGTAGTCATCGAACAGGGTGGTGTCGATGCCCACAATATCATTGTTGCCCGCGGTATCGGGCTGCCGGCGCTGGTTGGTGCGGTGGGTTGCCTGGCCAATGTCGAGGATGGCGAAACGATAATTCTCGATGCCGAGCAGGGACGCTGGATTCTTAATCCGGAGTATGGGGAGGAGGAGGCTTATGCCCGCTCGATCACTGATTTCTGTCTCGCGCAGGCTGAGCTCAATGCCTATGCCTGTCTGCCATCGACAAGCAGCGATGGCCACGAACTGAAGCTGATGGCCAACATCGAATTTGCCGAGGAGCTTGATGTTGCCGACCATATCGGTATCGACGGCATCGGCCTGTACCGGAGCGAATTCCTTTTTCTCAATAATTCAGGCATGCCGGGCGAGGATGAGCAGTTCGAGCAGTATGTGGAGATCGTGCGGCGCATGAAGGGTAAGCCGGTCACCATGCGGCTGCTTGATATCGGTGGCGACAAGCCGTGGCGTTACCATGATCTGACTACCAATATCGAGGGCGGTGCCAATCCCGCCATGGGCTTAAGAGGCATACGCCTGCTGCTGCGCTGGCCGGATCTGCTGCGCAGCCAGCTGCGTGCGATGCTTCGCGCCGGTGAAGAGGGGCCTGTTCATATCCTGATCCCGATGGTGACCAACATCGGGGAGATAAAAGAGGTGCGCAGGCTGGCCGAGGAGTGCCATCGAGAGCTTGCACTCAGGGCGCCGATCTCGATCGGAACCATGATCGAGGTACCTGCCAGTGCGCTGATCGCCGATGAACTGGCGACGGTGAGCGACTTCTTCTCGGTCGGAACCAACGATCTGACCCAGTACACCCTGGCCGCCGACCGTACCGATGAGGAGGTGGCAGGCCTCTACGAGTCCGGTCACGCTGCAGTTTTCCATCTTATCAGGCTGGCCGCAGAGGCAGCACGGCGGGCCGGGATTCCTATCTCCATCTGCGGCGAACTTTCCTCCAATCCGGAGTGGACGGGGACATTGCTTAATCTCGGCATGGATTCTCTCTCCATGAGTTTAAACAAGGTACTGCGTATCCGCCAGGAGCTGCGACAGCAGAAGTACGAACCCGTTATCTGACGGTTGATGCTGTTGGCCATCGCTATGGCTGGCTCACAATCAGGGCAGTTCCACGGCGCCAGCTTGATTGTTCCTTTTGCCCTATCGACATAAGCCGTTTACCCTTCGCCTCCCCAAGGTTAACAAAGGCTTGAGCTCAGGCCTCAAGGAGAGATGCATGCGTTATGACTGGAGTGTAGATGAGATCGAGGCGCTGTTTGCGCTGCCGTTCAATGATCTGATGTTCCGTGCCCAGCAGGCGCACCGGGCCAATTTCGATGCCAACGAGGTACAGCTCTCCACCCTGCTCTCCATCAAAACCGGCGGCTGCCCCGAGGATTGTAAATACTGCCCGCAGTCATCCCGCTACAACACCGATGTTGAGTCCGAACTTTTGATGAAAAAAGCGCAGGTGATCGCCGCCGCCAGGGTTGCCAAGGAGAAGGGTGCATCCCGTTTCTGTATTGGCGCTGCATGGCGAGAGCCGAAGGCGCGCGCGTTCGACCTGGTCTGCGATATGATCAGCGAGATCAAAGAGATGGATATGGAGGCGTGCGCAACACTGGGCATGCTTACTCCCGATCAGGCGCATAAGCTGAAAGAGGCAGGCCTTGATTATTACAACCACAACCTTGATTCCGATCCCGACTACTATAAAGAGATTATATCCACCCGCACCTATGACGAGCGCCTTGATACCCTCAAAAACGTACGCGCCGAAGGTATGAGCATCTGCTGCGGCGGCATTGTCGGCATGGGGGAGTCGCGTCGCCATCGCGCCGGTCTCGTGGCCCAGCTTGCCCGCATGAATCCGCACCCGGAGTCTGTGCCCATCAACATGCTGGTGAAGGTCGAAGGCACGCCGGTTGCCGAAGACGAGCAGTTTGCCGAGACCCTCGATAACTTCGAATTCATTCGCACCATCGCCGTTTCCCGCATCACCATGCCGGGCAGCCACGTGCGACTCTCGGCAGGCCGCGAGGAGATGAGCGAAGAGATGCAGTCGCTCTGTTTCCTGGCTGGCGCCAACTCGATCTTTTACGGCGAGAAGCTGCTTACCACCGGCAACCAGGATGCCGAGAACGATCAGAAGCTGTTCGCCAAACTCGGCCTGCGCCCGATGGAGAGCCCTGTTCCTTCAAGTCGCCGGATGGTCAACGCCTAGGGGCTTCAAACCGGACATCTCAAACTGCCGGATAAGCAGCGGTTCAGGCCGTCCGTCAGGCGCCTGCATAAAATCGTGATTTTTTATTAAAGTATGCTGCTTTATTGCCGATAGAGAGGGCTACCTCTGGGGAGAGGGAGATTCGGTTGCCGAGCACTATTTCACCGATGCTCTGTTGAAACATTTCTGCTACTGGCGCCTGGTTGCTCCAGTTTATGCGTATACAGAGTCACAGCACCGAGATCCGATTAGAAGGCTGACCCTTTTGCCTGGTTAAGCCGCTTATCAGCCACTGTCTACTGACAGGCCCAGCAGGTTCAACTCAGGAGGGTTGCAGCCGATGAAAAAGAACCTGCCGGTTACGGATCATGAGATATCACTGGATAACAGAATTCTGGCATCCAAGACCGACCTCAAGGGGCGCATCACATATGTCAATCAGGCCTTTGTTGATGTCAGTGGTTACAGCCGCGAAGAGTTGATGGGCAAACCGCACAACCTGGTACGTCATCCCGATATGCCGCCGGCAGCATTTGCCGACCTTTGGGAAACCATTCAGGCAGGCAGGCCCTGGACAGGCTTTGTGAAGAACCGGGCCAAAAACGGCGACTATTACTGGGTAAAGGCCAATGCTTCACCGGAATTCAAGAATGGTGAAATCTCCGGCTATATCTCTATCCGCACCGAACCAACACGAACCGAAGTTGAAACACTTGGCAACCTTTACAAGAAAGTTTGGAAAGGCGAGTTCACCCTCCCCTCCACCCTCCATTTCCCGTGGCGTAAACGCATTAAGCTGGCCCACCGTCAGCTGTTTATTGGTGCAGCCTGCACGCTCGCCTTGCTGGGTCTGCCATTTGCCGGCCACATCTGGGTTCAGGGCGTTATCGCGGGGCTGTTAATCCCGGCAATCGTTACGACTGTTTTGACGCTGCGCTCGAGTGCAGCGTCCCATCGTCGTATTGATGAGGGACTGCTGGGCATCATTGAGGGCAACTACGATATGAATGTGACCAAAGAGCGGGATGATGAGCTCGGCCACATCATGGATCGCATCAAGACACTGCAATCGCGCCTGCAGTTTAAAGCCTTTGAGATTGGCGGGCTGGTCAACAATATCTCACAAGAGTCTGAGGAGATGAATGGATCCTCCGAAAGGCTGATGAGTGTGGCCCACTCCCTGACACAGGCGACGCATAGTATATCCGGTGGCGTCAATGAAGGCACAGAACATGTTCAGAGTACTGCCGCGGCGATCGAAGAGATGAATGCGTCGATCAAGGAGGTTTCAGGCCAGATCGAAGCCACGCTGAAGGTCTCCGAACAGGCCGTGCAGGAAGCAGGGCACTCCAATACTCTGGTGGAGAAGCTGGCCGCAGACATCACGGACATCAGTTCGGTGGTTGATACGATCAATGCCATTGCCCGGCAGACCAACCTGCTGGCGCTGAATGCGACGATCGAGGCCTCAAGAGCCGGAGAGGCCGGCCGTGGTTTCGCGGTTGTGGCGAATGAAGTGAAGGAACTGGCCCATCAGACGCACAGTGCCACCGTGCAGATCAGTGAGCAGATTAAATCGATCCAGTCCGACAGTGCAAATGCAGCGCAGGCCATTGCAAGCATTGGCCAGATTATCAGTAAAATGAATGAACACAGCCAACAGGTGGCGACGGCCATGGATGAGCAGGCCTATGCGACACGCGAGATTTCCGTCAGCGCCCAGCAGGCCAACGCATGCATGCAGAATATGCAGGAAGTTGTATCAAATATGTCGGAGCTGTCAGGTGAAACCGAGGCGGCTTCTGAGCATGTGAAAGAAATTGCCGCAACCATGGTGGAGAGAACCCACGACCTGCGTTCGCGCATTCATTGATCAAGGGCAACAGAGTCACTCCGGCAGCAGTGTAATTGTTGCCGCGCCTGACCCTTTATCGATCGCAATCATCACTTCGCAGTGCTCGTTAACCACATCCGTCGGAGTCGGATCGTCGGCGCAGCTGCAACCGGCAATGATCGATTTGTAGAAGATGCCTGCCTTCACCCGGATGGATGTGTCTGATTCCTGCACATTCAGAATCATGGCCTGAATATCATCACCCAGAGCCACACTTCCGTTTCGTAGCCCCTGTTGCAGAGGCAACTCTCTGGTTGATAGCGCCTGGATTTCGTCCGTGATCGCCCTCTTGAAGTCGGGTGCTCCCCATTTAAGTAGTGATTGCGGAAATTGGACCATGGCAACAGCCTAACAAAACTGTTCAATCAAGTCTGATCTCCTCGACTTTCCATGTCGGTGAGCTTGGCAGGATGCCAGAATCAGACTGCACTCAACTCATGAATCGACCGCTTGAGCTGACAGCCGAAGACAGCCATTCAATTGCAACTTATTCATCCAAATATTAGAAAGCTGACCAACAAGGAGTTGGGAACATGGTCAAACATATCGTGATGTGGAAATTGAGGGACAAGCGTGACGCTGCGGAGATCAAGGCGCGGCTGGAGGCGTTGGACGGGAAGATCCCGGGGCTGATTAAGATCGAGGTCGGCATCGATTTTCTGGAGTCGGAGCAGTCTGCTGATGTGGTGCTCTACTCGGAGCTTGCGAGCCGCGAAGCGCTTGATGCCTATCAGGCGCATCCCGAGCACGTAGCGGTGATTCCGCTGGTCAAAGGTGCTGCGGTTTCCCGCACCGTGGTGGATTACGAGGTTTAATCCTCTTCGGCAACAAGACCGGCGTAGGGTGATCTGAAGGTCTCGGCCTGAATCGCTTCGCGCAGTTTGTCGATGCCCATGCCCTTAAAGCTTGAGGTGGGAAGCGGTTTGAGCAGCCCCCCCATCGCTTCGGTCATCTCTTTCAATCGCTTGGCACGACCGTTGCCGGAGAGTTTGTCGCCCTTGGTGGCAACCGGCAGCCAGCGCACACCTGCCTCATTAAGCCACTCGATCAGCTGCAGATCCGAATCCTTCGGGCCGTGGCGGATATCGAGCAATACCAGCACCAGTTTAAGGTTGGCCGTAGCGATATAGCCCTCGATCATGCCGATCCAGCGGTTCTGCTCCTTTTTCGGAGCGCGCGCATAGCCGTAGCCGGGCAGGTCGACGATCAGCATCCTTCCATCCACATCGAACAGATTGAGCAGGCGGGTGCAGCCCGGCTTCTTCGAGGTTTTCACCAGATCCTTGCGCCCGAACAGTGCGTTCATCAGCGAGGATTTTCCGACATTGGAGTGGCCGGCCACGGCAATCTGCGGCATATCGATCTCAGGGAACTGTTTCGGGTCGGCCACTGATTGAATGAAGTGGGTGTTGGGCCAGTGGATGCGGTGGTTGTTGCTGGAGTTCATGGCCGTGAGGCTGACGATTGCACAATCTAAGTGCAATCAGTGTTTGATAGCGCTGGCGCAAGGGTTGCGAATCGGTAGTGTTGCCCAATATTTAGGCAGCAGAGCATGTTGTACGCAAACGGATGGATTCGGACTTGGATAAGAGCAAACACCTTCTCCCAGGTTTCAAACTGGGCAACTTCAATATCGATGTGCCGCTGGTGCTGGCGCCGATGGCAGGCATCACCGACCTGCCGTTTCGCAAGATATGCAAACGCTTTGGCGTCGGGCTTGTGGTCACCGAAATGATTGCATCACGTGCCGTGGATATGGGGCGCGAGCGCACCGAGCGGATGGCCGAACTCGGCGCGGAGGAGCATCCGGCATCGATCCAGATTGCCGGTTCCGATCCCCTGTTTGTCACCGAGGCGGCACGCTGGGCGGTTGGACACGGGGCCGATTTTGTCGATATCAATATGGGTTGCCCGGTGAAGAAGATCTGCAAGCAGACAGCAGGTTCCGCCATGCTGAAAGACGAGGCGCTGGTAGCGCGCGTGCTGGAGGCCGTGGTCAAGGCGGTTGATGTTCCGGTGACACTGAAGATACGCACCGGCTGGGATGAGGTCTCGAAGAATGTCGAGAATATCGCCCGCATTGCCGAAGAGAGTGGCATCCAGATGCTGACGGTGCACGGGCGCACACGCGCCCAGATGTTCCACGGCCACGCAAACTGGGAGGATATCGGGCTGGCCAAGGCGGCCTGTTCGATCCCGGTGATCGGCAATGGTGACATTGTCGACGGAGAATCCGCGAAAGAGATGATCCGCATCTCGAACTGTGATGGCGTCATGGTCGGGCGCGCGGTGCAGGGCAATCCCTGGGTTCTCGGTGAGGTGTATGCCGCACTGACCGGGGAGCCGAAGCCTGCTGCGCCGACAGCTGAAGAGCGCTGGGCAATCGTTATCGAACACATGAACAACCTTGCCGAGCACCACGGGGTGAAGTTCGCCTCGAAAATGGCCCGTAAACATGTGATCTGGTACAGCAAGGGTTTGCGCGGTTCAGCCGATTTCCGCTCCCACTTCCAGGTGATGAACGACTGGCAGCAGATGCTCGATTTTGCACAGGGTTACTTCCTGGGTCTTGGTGAGCATGAGGATGAGCTCTCCGATGTCGCCTGATCTGATCTCGCTTGCTGCGGTACCTGTGCCGCTTCTGCTGCTCGATCACGATGCGCGGGTGGTGCGTTGCAACATCCCTGCGCAGGAGGTGCTGGGGAGGTCTGAGCGCAGACTGATCGGCGTGCATATGAACGGTATTTTTTCACCACGTGCCGAGATTGATAAACTGTTTGAGCGGCTGACGCCGCACAGCAGCGTCTCCGACCATCAGATATCCATTCTGAAAACGGGGATGCCGGTATCCCTGCATTTGGGCTGCCATGAGGAGGGCATCTCCGCGCTCTTTGTGCCGGAAGCGGCACGAAGCGAGGTGGAGCGGCACAACAAACGCCACGAAATGGCCGAGGCGGTAGCGCGTATTGCACTTGAGATGGCACATGAAGTGAAAAACCCGCTGGCTGCACTCAGGGGAGCGGCGCAGTGGCTTGCCGAACAGGAGGATATCTCCAGCACAAACAGGGAGGCGGTAATTCAGATGCTGAGCGGCGTGGACCGCATCCGTGACCGTATCGATGCCTTCCTGCAGGTGGGGCCGAGGGCTGAGGTGAAGATGGAGATGACCAACCTGCATGCCCTGATCCAGGAGGTGACCGTTTACCAGGATGGCATCCATGTGCATCGGGTGTTCGATCCGAGTCTGCCGGAGATTCTGACCCACCCCGCCCGGCTCAGGCAGGCACTGGAGAATCTCTGGCAGAATGCCTGCGAGGCGGCTGAGACCTCTATTGAGTGGCAGACGCGCATGGCGCCGCTTGTGCACCTGCCCGGTCATGGCGGACAGGTGGTCGAGGTGCGCATCACCAACGATGGACGTATGGTGCCGCAGGAGTTGCGTGAGCGCCTCTTTGAGCCCTATGTGACCGGAAAAACACGCGGCAGCGGTCTGGGCCTGGCTCTGGTGGAGCGGGTGATGGTGGAGCATGGCGGCAGGGTAAGCGTGAAAAGTGAAAACGGACGAACAACAATGACATTGCATCTGCCGGTCAGGCAGACAGGGCAGGAGGAGCAGTGATGCGGGCACTGGTGATTGATGACGACGATGGGATTCGCTGGATTCTTGACCGTGTGCTCAAAGAGGAGGCGGTGGAGGTTGTGCAGGCCGGCACGATTGCCGAAGCTGAAGAAGCGCTGGCTGATGGCGCCTTTGATATCGCATTCCTCGATGTCTATCTGCCGGATGGCAACGGCATGGATCTGCTGGCCACCGGCGTTTTCACCATGCCTGTAGTGATGCTGACTGCCGAAACCACCTTCGGCCATGCCGCCGAGGCCTACCGCATTGGCGCCATGGAGTATCTGCCGAAACCGTTTGATATCAACGAGGTGCGCCAGCTCGTGCAGCGCGTGCGCCCCAAGAAGAAAACCAGAAAGGTGGAAGATAAACCTGCCATCAATGTGCAGCACGATATGATTATCGGACGCAGCCAGGCAATGCAGAACCTCTTCCGCACCCTTGGCCGCGTGGCGGCTTCCGACCTTACCGTGCTGATTACCGGTGAGTCGGGTACCGGTAAGGAGATGGTGGCGCGCACACTGCATGAGCGAAGCCAGCGGGCCAAAAAACCGTTTGTGGCCATCAATACGGCGGCAATTCCGGCCGAACTTCTCGAGTCGGAGCTGTTCGGTCACGAAAAGGGATCCTTTACGGGTGCTGATAAAACCCGCGAGGGCCGTTTTGAACAGGCCGATGGCGGCACCCTCTTCCTTGATGAGATCGGTGATATGCCGGCAGCACTGCAGGCAAAGCTGTTGCGCGTGCTCGAGGAGGGGCGTGTTCAGCGCGTTGGTGGCAGTTCATCAAAAGTGGTCAATGTACGGCTGCTTGCCGCCACCCACCAGCATCTGCCCGAAAAAATCAGCAGGGGGGAGTTCAGGGAGGATCTCTACTACCGCCTGAATGTGATTCCCGTCCACATTCCGCCGCTGCGTGAGCGCCGTGATGATATCATGGAGCTGGCAAACTTCCTGCTCGATCAGGCGGTTGAGGAGTTGGGCATGGATGCACCGATCCTGCTTGATGATGCGGCAGACCTGCTCACCCGCCATGACTGGCCGGGCAATGTGCGCGAACTGAAGAATGTGATGCGCCGGCTGGCGGTGTTGACGCCGGGTGCAAGCATTACGCTCTCCGACGTGGCGCTGGCGCTGGGCAATGTCGATAACATGAAGAGGGGGGAGGAGACGCTCTCCGAAGCGGTTACCCGCTGCACCCGCAACTACATGCACCAGCTCGGTTACGCCAAGCCGGTGAATATGTACCAGCATATGCTGGAGCAGGTAGAGCCGCCGCTGCTGCTGCTGGCGATGGAGCGCTGCAACGGCAATCAGCTGAAGGTGGCCGATATGCTGGGGCTGAACCGCAATACGGTTCGCAAACTATTGCGTAAATACAATATCGATCCGACCTATTTCAGATAAGATTTATCCTGTCCATCCGTGGCCCTCACCCTGCTGGCGCTCTAAAGCCCGGCCGAACGGCTATCCTGTGGCCTGTCCTGTACGGAGGCAGTCTTAGATATGGCCGGCGATGGCAAGTGCCGCAGCGTATCCGGATGACCAGGCCCACTGGAAATTGAAGCCGCCGAGGTGTCCTGTGACATCCACCACCTCGCCGATGAAGTAGAGGCCGGGCACTTTCTTCGCCTCCATCGTTTTGGATGAGAGTTCGTTGGTATCGATGCCGCCGACGGTGACTTCGGCGGTCCGGTAGCCTTCGGTGCCGTTCGGCTTCAGTCGCCAGCAGTGGAGACGGATTGCGACCTCACCCATCGTCCGTTCACTCATCTGTGACATGCGCATGTCGCTGATGTGGCTTTCACACAACAGCTGGACGAGCCGCTTCGGCAGTTGCTCGGAGAGGATCGTGGCCAGCATCGCCTGCGGGCGTGACTGCCGTTTTTCAGCCAGGAGTGCCTCGACATCAATGCCCGGCAGCAGGTCGATCTCCAGAGTATCACCAGGCTGCCAGTAGGATGAGATCTGCAGCATGGCGGGCCCAGAAAGTCCGCGATGGGTAAAGAGCATCGCCTCCGCGAAGCTCTTGCCGCGGCAATGTACCGAAACATCCAGCGATATGCCGGCCAGGGCTTTAAGCGACTCCTTCTCCCTGCCGGTAAAGGTGAAGGGTGCCAGTCCCGCAACCGTTGGCACAATCTGCAGACCGAACTGTTCAGCCAGCCTTATTCCGAACGGGGTCGCCCCCATTTTCGGAATGGAGAGTCCACCCGTGGCAATGACGAGCGCGCTGGCCCGAAAAGTGCCCCTGTCGGTATCAACCACGAAGCGGCCATTGTTTTGAATGCTGCCAATCGTGCAGTTCAGCTGCATATTGACGCCGTGCTCCCGGCACGGCCGCAGCAGCAGTTCGACAATCTCTCTGGCGGAATCGTCACAGAAAAGCTGGCCGTGATCGCGCTCGTGGTATTTGATGCCGGCGCGCTCAACCATCCCGATAAAGTCGGCAGCCGTGAAGCGGGCCAGTGCCGACTTACAGAAGTGGGGATTGCTTGAGATGAAATCGCCGGCGGTGGCAAAGCGGTTGGTGAAGTTGCAGCGCCCGCCTCCCGAGATGAGAATCTTTTTGCCCGCCTTCTCGGCATGGTCGATAACCACTACCGATTTTCCGTATGTGGCGGCGGTTCCGGCGCACATCAGCCCTGCCGCACCTGCGCCGATCACGATGAGATCAAATTCGTCCATGCCGGGATTGTGCCCATCCTGTCGCGATCATTCATCTGAAATTCAGAAATAGTCTGTAATGATCTGTGCATCTGGACGTCTAACTGGCATTCAGGAGGCTGTATGAAGCGAATAATATTGTTGGCGATGGCGATGATGATGGCATTAACGAACACCACAGAGGCAAAAGGGATGGAGAAGGCAACCTTTGCGGCTGGCTGCTTCTGGTGCATGGAGCATCCGTTTGATGAACTGGACGGGGTGATCTCTACCACCTCCGGCTATACCGGTGGCAGCAAGCGGAACCCGAGTTACCAAGAGGTTTCAGCCGGTTCAACGGGCCATACCGAGGCCATACAGATTGTCTTTGATCCGGCACGGGTCTCCTATGCGAAGCTGCTGGAGGTCTACTGGCGCAACTCCGACCCGACCACCGCCAACCGCCAGTTTTGCGATGTGGGTAGCCAGTACCGGCCGGCAATCTTCTATCATAACGGGCAGCAGCACGAACTGGCGCAGGCATCGAAGTTGAAGATCGAGAAAACCAAATCGTTTGCCGCACCGCTGGTGACCGAGATCGTCGAGGCCGGCGAGTTCTGGCCTGCTGAGGAGTATCACCAGAACTACTATTTAAAAAACCCTATCCGCTATAAATTCTACCGTTACAACTGCGGCCGCGATCAGCGCCTTGAGCAGCTCTGGGGAGCGTCGCATGAATAGGCGGGACTTTCTCAGGGCCGGGTTGGCGGCCGGCGTGGTTCTGGCGATGCCGCGCCTGCTGCAGGCGGGAGAAAAAAGGAGTAACAGGATGATTAAGAGGATTGAAAAGTCGGATGCCGAGTGGCGTAAGCTGCTCACCCCCGAGCAGTATGAGGTGTTGCGCAACGAGGGCACCGAGCGCGCCTTTAGCAGTCCGCTTAACAAGCAGTACGATAAAGGCACATACCACTGCGCCGGCTGTGATCTGCCGCTCTTCTCCTCCGATACCAAGTTCGACTCCGGCACCGGCTGGCCGAGCTTCTACGCTCCGATTGAGGGGCATGTCGAAACCAAACGGGACTTCAGACTGGTCTGGCCGCGTACCGAATACCATTGTGCCCGCTGCGGCGGCCATCAGGGGCACGTCTTCAACGACGGGCCTCAGCCGACCGGTCAGCGCTGGTGCAATAATGGCGTGGCCCTGAGGTTTGAACCGGCCGCGTAATTTCCGGCTTGCTCAGGTCGTGCCGAAACTGTCAGAGTTGGCTAATGAGTGAAACTGGCACTGCACAACACACCTACCGGGTCGAACTGGGCCCACGCTCCTACGATATCCATATTGAACCGGGCTGCCTCGGCCGCCTCGGTGAGGCGATGGCGGGGCTGTTCAGCTCCCCGAGCCGTTGCATGGTGATCAGTAATGTCACCGTTGCTCCGCTCTATATGGATTCTGTGCGCACTTCACTGGAGCTGGCTGGCTGGCAGGTATCCGAATGCATCCTTGCCGATGGCGAGCGCTACAAAACCATGGAGAGCTTTGGCCTGATCATGGACGCCCTGATGGAGGCCAAGCTTTCGCGCAATGAGCCGGTGATTGCGCTCGGCGGTGGCGTGGTCGGTGATATGACCGGCTTTGCAGCAGCCTGTTACCGGCGCGGCATTCCCTTTATCCAGGTGCCGACGACCGTACTGGCACAGGTGGACTCCAGTGTCGGAGGCAAGACGGCGATCAACCATCCGCACGGCAAGAACATGATCGGCGCCTTCTATCAGCCGAAACTGGTCTGGATTGATCCCACGGTGCTGAACACGCTGGAGCTGCGTGAAATCAGGGCAGGTATCGCCGAGGCGGTCAAGTACGGCCTGATCCGCGATGCCGCTTTGTTTGCATGGATGCGGGAAAACATGCATGCCGCCCTCAACCTTGATGCCGATGTGCTTGGGAAGATGATTCTTAGCTCCTGCCGTCACAAGGCCGAGGTGGTGATGGCCGACGAGACAGAACAGGGGCAGCGGGCGCTGCTTAATCTCGGCCACACATTCGGCCACGCGATTGAATCGATGACCCACTATAGCACCTACCTGCATGGTGAAGCCGTGGCGATTGGCACGCTGATGGCCGCACGCCTTTCGGAACAGCTCGGCCATGCGCCTGCAGGCACCGAGGATGCGATCCGCACCTGTTACCGACAGGTCGGCCTGCCTGTCGATGTTCCGGCATTTTCTGCACAGCAGTGGCTCGATGCGATGGGGCATGACAAGAAGAATGTCGGCAGCCGGATCCGCTATATTCTGCTGCACGGTATCGGCAACGCATTTCTGGCCGAAGATGTCTCTCCGGATGCGATTTGCTCACTGATCGACTCCTACCTCGCGGAGTGAGCTTCCTTCAGGGTCGCAAAGGCCGGTTTTCCGGCTATACTTGTGTGAGGGTGCTCGATGCGTCGCACTGCTCAGGGGGAAGTGAATGATGGAAATTCCTGTCATTAATCCGGAAAGCGAACACTACAGCTCGCTTCTTCAGCCTGCCGGTTGCATAAGCCGGCTTGAGGATGTGGCGAACTGGTTTGCCAAGCGACAGGGCAAGGAGCTTCCCGACCAGCTGAAGCCTGCCATCGTCCTGTTTGCCGCCGATCACGGCGTTGCGGCCTCATTGTCGCATCAGGACTCCAGGTCAGGCACTGCCGGACGGGTCGCCCATGCGACATCTTCCGATTCCGTCATTCGGAAGCTGGCAAAAGAGGCAGGGGCATCCTTGAGCATTGTCAATCTCGGTGTAAGGGATGAGATCACGGGTGTTGATAGCGAAACCGTAAGGGAGTCGGGCTCAGGCGATATCAGGGTAGAGCCTGCGATGAGCCAGGAGGAGTACTGGGAAGCCGTGGGTATCGGAGAGGAGCTGGCTGCCAGGGCGATCAGCGATGGGGCAAACCTGCTGGCGACAAGCTCACTTGCATCCGGCGACCATGTATCGGTTGCCGCCCTGCTCTGTGAACTGGCGGGTGTCGCTCCTGAAGAGGCGCTGGAGTCGGGCAGCCATGAGAGCTATCCGGATGAGCTGATGGCCCTTGAGGCTTCCCTCGAGCGTGCCCGGGGAACCCCATCACACGATATACTGAGGGAGCTTGGCGGTTTAGAGCTGGCAGCGATGGCGGGATTCTTCCGTGCGGCAGCACGTAAAGGTGTGCCGGTATTGCTCGATGGCAAGGCATCTGCCGTTGCGGCGCTTGCTGCTACGGCATGGGATGTGCGCATTGCGGGCTGGTTGCTGGCCAGTTTCGTCTCCGATGAGAGTGCTCACCGCATTGTGCTTGAAGAGCTGGGGCTTGAGGCAATGATGCATCTGAAGAGAAGTCTGAGTGGCGGTAAAGGTGCGGCACTGCTGATGCCGTTGCTGCAGGCCTCTCTGACACTTCAAAGAGGATTGGCAACGATCGAGGATTAACACGCCTGCCCGGTTTAAATATTTTCGGCTGCCGCTCTAAACGGCGGCCGGTTTTTTTGAGGTGATAGCGATGATTACTGCATGGACATGGAGCGTGGTCAGCTTCGCACTATTGGCGACGATGACAGGTCTCTATCTCTCCTGGCGGCAGCAAAATTCGGTGCTGCGTAACAGGGGGGCTGTCCCTCCCCGTTTTGCCGAAAAGATTCCGTTGTCTGCGCATCAGAAGGCTGCTGACTACACCAGGGCCAAGATACAGCTGGGCAACATCGGTCGGATCTGGGGGCTGCTGCTGTTGCTCGCATGGACACTTGGCGGCGGCCTGGCCCTTCTCTCGGATATCACCGCCTCGTTCGGGCTCTCCGAAGTATGGAGCGGTGTCGCCTTTCTGATTCTCTTCGCCCTGATCGGTTCCCTGCTGGATCTGCCGCTTGAGCTCTACGGCACCTTTGCCATCGAGGCGCGCTTCGGGTTCAACAAAATGACCGCCGCACTCTTTGTCAGCGACATGGTGAAGCAGCTGGCGCTGATGCTGGTCATCGGTACGCCTCTGGCATGGGTGATTCTGGCCCTGATGGAAGGGGCCGGGGACCTCTGGTGGTTCTATGGCTGGCTGTTTCTGACGCTGTTTATGCTCTTCATGATCTGGGCCTATCCGACGTTCATCGCGCCGCTGTTTAATAAGTTCACCGCACTGCCGGACGGGGAGATGAAGCAGCGCATCGAGGCGCTGCTTGATCGTTGCGGATTCAAAAGTAACGGCCTGTTTGTCATGGACGGTTCGCGCCGCTCCAGCCACGGCAACGCCTATTTTACCGGCCTTGGCAACGCCAAGCGCATTGTTTTTTTCGATACCCTGATTAATCAGCTGGAGCCGCTGGAGACCGAGGCGGTGCTGGCCCATGAGCTGGGGCACTTTCACCACGGCCATGTCAAAAAGCGGCTGATTGTAATGGTGATGATGAATCTTCTGGGTTTTGCCCTGCTCGGCTGGTTGAGCCAGCAGGCATGGTTTTATGTCGGGCTGGGGGTAAAGCAGCCCTCCAATCATGCAGCGCTGGTGCTGTTCATGCTGGTGCTGCCGGTTTTCACTTTCGCGATCACGCCGCTGATGAGCTACTTCTCACGTAAAAACGAGTTTGAGGCTGATGCATATGCGGTCGCCAACAGCAGCGGGCAGGCGCTTGCGGATGCCCTGGTGAAGATGTACGAGGACAATGCCAGCACCCTCACCCCCGATGCGCTGCACAGCGCGTGGTATGACTCGCACCCTCCCGCACCGGTGAGGATCGATCATATTGAACTGCTGTTGCGGCAAAGCAGGCAGGCGGCATAAAAAAAGCGCCTGTTCATGGGCGCTTTTCTTGTTTGACATATCCGGTGCTCTATTCGTAGACCGAGCGAAGCGCTTTCAGGAAGTGAGCTCCGCGGGTTTCACTCCCTTCCAGAACGGCATGGGGATCTTCGCCCATCGCCTTGACCGACTCATTGGCATAGGCGCGCTTGGCATCCTCGGTCATGCGTTGCCAGTCCGAGGCGTCGACGATGCCGTCATTGGTCAGGTCGAAGCGGGCATCAATGCCGAGTCCGCCAGCTGCCTGGCCAGGCTGGCCGGCAACAAGGCAGGCAAAGGCAGTGGCAATCAGAACAGTATTGATCTTCATGGCCACTGCCCCCGCGCAATCCTTAGTAGCGGTAGTGGTTCGGCTTGTATGGACCTTCCACCGGTACGCCGATGTAATCAGCCTGTTCCTGAGACAGTGGCGTCAGGTTAACGCCAACCTTGGCCAGATGCAGACGTGCCACCTCTTCGTCCAGCTTTTTAGGCAGCGTATAGACTTCATTCTTGTACTCGCCGCTCTGTGTGAACAGTTCGATCTGCGCCAGTGTCTGGTTGGTAAAGGAGTTGGACATGACGAAACTCGGATGGCCGGTTCCGCAGCCAAGGTTCACCAGTCGGCCCTCAGCCAGCAGCGTGATGCGCTTGCCGTCCGGGAAGATGATCTGATCCACCTGTGGCTTAACATTATCCCACTCATACTTCTTCAGGCTGGCCACATCAATTTCGTTGTCGAAGTGGCCGATGTTGCAGACGATCGACTGATCTTTCATTGCAGCCATGTGGTCGTGAGTGATGACATGGTAGTTGCCGGTGGTGGTGACGAAGATGTCGCCCAGTGCGCATGCATCGTCCATGTTCACAACACGGTAGCCCTCCATGGCCGCCTGCAGGGCGCAGATCGGATCGATCTCGGTCACCCAGGTGGTGGCACCCATGCCGCGGAATGCCTGTGCACAGCCTTTACCGACATCGCCGTAACCCAGAACCACGCAGATCTTGCCTGCAATCATCACATCTGTGGCACGCTTGATGCCGTCCAGCAGTGACTCGCGGCAGCCGTAGAGGTTGTCGAACTTGGACTTGGTCACAGAGTCGTTCACATTGATGGCCGGGAATGGCAGGTCGCCAGCCTCCTGCATCTGGTAGAGGCGGTGTACGCCTGTGGTGGTCTCTTCGGTTACACCGCGAATCGCATCGCGACGGCTGGTGTAGTAACCAGGCTGCGTGGCCAGGCGTTTCTTGATGGATGCGAAGAGATACTCCTCCTCTTCAGAGCCGGGGTTATCCAGTACCGCGGGGTCTTTCTCCGCCTTGGCGCCGAGAATCAGCAGCAGCGTGGCATCGCCACCATCGTCAAGAATCATGTTTGGCGTGCCGCCGTCATGCCACTCCATGATGTTGTGGCAAAACTCCCAGTACTCCTCCAGCGTCTCGCCCTTATGGGCAAAAACCGGAACACCCTCGGCAGCGATCGCTGCAGCAGCGTGATCCTGTGTCGAGTAGATGTTGCATGATGCCCAGCGCACTTCGGCACCGAGTGCAGTCAGTGTTTCAATCAAAACGCCGGTCTGGATGGTCATGTGCAGGCTGCCTGCAATGCGTGCACCCTTGAGCGGCTGCTCGGCAGCATACTTTTCGCGCGTGGCCATCAGCCCCGGCATCTCTGTTTCGGCGATGGTCAGCTCTTTGCGGCCCCAGGCGATGGTTTTCGGGGACATATCGGCTACTTTATAATCGGTAAATTCAGACATTCTCATACTCCTATGGCTTGCCCGGCTGTTTGCAATGGCCGGGCATAAAAATATGAGCACCGTTGAACATTTTTCGACTGAGCCTGGTGCCGCCTTTGCGGCACTGCAGTGCTCCTCAGTCCGGCAAAAAATCCGGCCACCCTGAAGTGACCGGATCTGCCGTTATCTCATCCGGAAGATGCGGAGTGCATCTGCTCCGGACTGTAATTATACCCCGGCGGCTGCCTTGAGGGCATCAACCTTATCGGTCTTCTCCCATGTGAAGTCAGGCAGTTCACGGCCGAAGTGACCGTAAGCTGCAGTCTGTGCGTAAATCGGACGCAGCAGATCAAGCGCCTGCACAATCCCCTTCGGACGCAGGTCAAAGACTTCGCGCACGATGCCGGAGAGTTTTCCTTCGTCGATCTTGCCGGTGCCGAAGGTGTTGACCATGACGGAGAGCGGGTGTGCCACGCCGATGGCATAGGCCACCTGCACCTCACAGCGATCAGCCAGGCCTGCAGCGACAATGTTCTTGGCGACATAGCGCATCATGTAGCAGGCGGAGCGGTCCACCTTCGTCGGATCCTTGCCCGAGAATGCGCCGCCACCGTGGTGGCCGAAGCCGCCATAGGTATCAACAATGATCTTGCGACCGGTAACACCGCAGTCGCCAACCGGGCCGCCGATCACGAAACGACCGGTCGGGTTGATGTGATACTCGGTGCCGGAGTGCAGCAGGCCGGTTGATCCGAGTACCGGGTTGATCACCTCATCCATGATCGCTTCGCAGAGCACCTTGTGCTCGATATCCGGATTGTGCTGTGTGGAGAGTACCACGGCATCGATAGCGACAGGCTTGTAGTTTTCGTAACGGACAGTGACCTGGGACTTCGCATCGGGGCGCAGGAAGTTCAGCGTGCCGTTCTTGCGCTTCTCTGCCTGTTTGGCCACCAGCAGGTGCGAGAGATGGATCGGGGTTGGCATCAGCACTTCGGTTTCGTTGGATGCATATCCGAACATCAGCCCCTGGTCGCCGGCACCCTGGTCGAGATCCAGCCCCTCGCCTTCGTTAACGCCCATGGCGATATCAGGCGACTGTTTGTCGAGGCTTACGAGTACCGCGCAGGACTCCCAGTCAAAGCCCATGGCTGAGCTGTTGTAGCCGATCTCCTTGATGGCGCTGCGTACAACATCCTGATAGTCGATCACGGCAGATGTGGTGATCTCGCCGGCAATCAGCGCCAGGCCGGTGGTGACCATGGTTTCGCATGCTACGCGTGCGTACCTGTCCTGCTCGAGAATGGCATCGAGAATGCCGTCGGAGATGCGGTCAGCAACCTTGTCCGGGTGACCCTCGGAAACGGATTCGGATGTAAATACAAAATTTCGGCTCATGAATATCCTGCCTTAAGTAATGGAGTTGGGTGAAACCTGGAAAATCGCTGCGAACTATAGACGAAAGAGATGAAACCACCAACCTCTGTCAGGTGCGGCTTACCGCAAGCACGAAACCGAGACCCATCAGGGCGGCTGAGAGCAGCAGCAGGCCGCTGCCTGCATCGTTCGCGCTGTTCCAGACCAGCCAGCCGCCGCCGGCAGCCGAGAGCATGGCGCCTATTGCGGTGGAGAGGCGTGACGGCTCACTGGTGAAGGTGACCGATCCCTCGTCGATACGTGAGAGTACGCTGTCAATCTTGGCAGGCAGCTGCATCCAGTCGCGCAGCTGGCCGTGAATCTCCTCGCCGATTGCCTCGGCCCGGCCGACGGGTCCCATATGGCGGGAGACCCATTCGGTGATCAAAGGCCTGGCGAGCATCCAGACATTGGCCTGATCGGCGAGCTCCCTGGCCACCCCTTCGATCACAACCATGGTTTTCTGCAGCAGCAGCAGCTGCGGCTGCGTCTCCATCTTGAAGCGTTCGGTGACGGCGAACATCGAGAGCAGCAGTTCGGCAATCGAGATGTCACCAAGCGGCCGGTTGAAGATCGGAACGGCGATCTCCCGCAGCGCATCCTCGAAGGCGGAGATGTCGGTGTTGGCCGGCACGTAGCCCGCCTCGACATGCACCTCGGCGGCGCGCCGGTAATCCTCCTGCAGGAAGGCCAGAAGCATCGAGGCAATATAGCGGCGCGATCTGATATCAAGGCGACCGACGATGCCGAAATCGATAAAGATGAGATCGCCATTGTCGGCAACGAAGATGTTGCCGGGATGCATGTCGGCATGGAAGTAGCCGTCGACAAACACCATGCGGAAGAACTGGGTGGCAGCGCGTTCGCAGAGCTTCAGGCAGTCATGCCCCGCCGCCTCCAGCTTCTCTTTCTCATCGATCGGGATACCGGAGATGCGCTCGGTGGTCAGCACCTCGGTCTGGGTGTAGTCCCACATCACCTCGGGAACCCGTACCCCCTCAACCCCGGCAAAGTTCTCGGCAAAGCGGCTGGCGTGGGCCGCTTCGGCACGCAGATTCAGCTCCCCCCGGATGGTCACGGCGAACTCCTCGATCACCTGGGGTGCCTTCAGGCGGTGGTATTCGGGGAAGTAGCGGTCGAAGAGGCCGGCCAGCAGTTTAAGGATGGCGAGATCCGATTCGATCGTGCGGCTGATATGATCCCGCCTCACCTTCACGGCGACATGGCGGCCATCTTTCAGTTCGGCAAAATGAACCTGGGCGATCGATGCGGCGGCAACCGGTGTCTCATCGAAGGCTGCAAACACACCGCCCTCGCCGGTCACCGGTTTTTTGAAGCTCTGCTCAATCACGCGTCGGACCTTTGCGATCGGTTCCGGCGGCACATTGTCCTGCAGCTTCTTCAGCTCCAGGGCGACATCGAGCGGCAGCAGATCCACACGGGTGGAGAGCATCTGCCCGAACTTGATAAAGGTGGGGCCCAGCTCCTCAAGCACCAGTCTGATCTGGGCGCCGAGATCCTTCGGCAGATCATCGCCCCTGAACAGCTGTACAAGCCATACATAGGGATAGAAGAGCCGCATGCGCACTGCCAGCGCTGCCATGCCGTGGGTGGCCAGGATGTGGCCGATGCGCATCAGGCGAAGGTTGCGCCGAAGGTTGGAGGGGAGTCGGATCATATAGGGGTGAATGCCACGTTCAGGAGTCGACCTTCTCTTCGATGAGATGTTCGTGCCGGTGCTCGAGGCGGGTGATGCGCCCTTTCAGTCGGCTGATCTGGTGGGAGAGGTGTTCGACACCCGCCTGCCACTGCTGCAGGCGCTCACGGTCGGGAATATCCATCCCCTGCAGGTTCTGCTGCACCATCTTTCTCGTACCCTCGGCCAGCTTCTGCTCAGTGGCGACCAGTGCATGGGCCGCGCGGGCGACACGGGTGCCGAAAAAGTCGCCGAAGTTTGCGCGCAGCTCCCGCTCCCAGTCCAGATCGGCAGCGGCAAAAAGCTTTTTGAAGCGCAACATCGCATCGGAGTCCCCGGAGAGTTTCAGCACCTGCTGGAAAACAAGGTCGTCCGGGTCCTCATGGGCAAAGCACATGCGTGCAAAGCCTGCCGTGGTGCCGGTAAGGCGCACATCGGGGGTGCCGTCATAGGTGGAGTGGACCCAGGCCCTGCCGCGCGAAAAGCCGAGAAACATGATCGCATCGGTGTCAGAGACATGGATGCGGAAAACCCGCCCCTCGAGATCGGCCATGTAGGGCTTCAGGTTTGCGTCGCGAGAGAAGACCAGGTCGAGCACCGTGGTCATGACCACGCACTGCACAGGCACCGGTATAAGTCGCAATGGTAAAAACATCACGCTCACGTGCGGGCTCCACTACCGCACAGGACGTGCGGCTTTAGTGAGCAACCGCAAAACCGCGCTTTTGGGGTTGCGTCATAAGGCGAGGACAGGATGTTCCGAGTCCGTATCATGAATTAAACCTTATACCCGCGGTGCAGGGCGACGATGCCGCCGGTCAGGTTGTCGTGCCTGACGAGGTCGAATCCGGCCCTGCTGATCAGCTTGTCGAAGCGCTTCTGATCGGGGAAGCGGCGGATCGATTCGACCAGGTACTGGTAGGAGTCGCGGTCACCGGTCACCTTCTCGCCCATCAGCGGAATGATATTGAAGGAGTAGGCGTCGTAGATGACGTCGAGCCCGGGCAGTACGGGGCGTGAAAACTCCAGGCAGATGAACTGTCCCCCCGGCTTCAGGATGCGGTAGAACTCCCTTAAGCCAGCCTCGATATCGAGGAAGTTGCGGATGCCGAAAGCGATGGTAACGCAGTCGAAGGCGTTGTCGGCAAACGCGAGCCTGGTGCCGTCGGACTGGATGCAGTCGGCGCGGCCCGGCAGCAGCCCCTCATCGATCACCCGGCGCGCACCCTCGGCCAGCATCGGGCCGTTCAGGTCGGTGAGTACCACGCGGCCGGTCGGCCCCATCTTCCTGGCAAGGCCAATGGCGATATCGCCGGAGCCCGCCGCCACATCGAGTACGCGGCTTCCTGCGCCGATGGCGGCAGTTGCGATCATGCGCCGTTTCCAGAGCCGGTGCATGCCGCCGCTCATGACGTCGTTCATGATGTCGTACTGGCTGGCCACAGATGAGAATACGCCCATCACGCGGTTCACCTTCTCGCTTCCGCTGACGGTCTCAAAGCCGAAGTGGGTTGTGCCCTCCGGGCTGCCGGATGCTGTGTCGCTGTCGATATTTCGGGTTGTCTCGTTCATGGGATGCGCATCGTATCAGGCCGACGCCGAGTCTCCAAACAAAGCCTTTATATATATAGGGCTACGCCCCTTTTTATTGCATAACCTGTGGATAAACAGTGCATAAGATGTGCATGCAAAAACACTACAGTTAGTGCAACAAGATTGCTTGACACCCTAGATATAGTGCCTACACTCCTCCGCAGATTTCGTATTCCGGCGCGCTTGCCGGAGCAGTGCCGGAGGGAGACTAGCATGAGTGCAAACACGAATATTTTGAAGATCGCGTCGGTTGACGGGGCGCAGCATAAAGCGGTGACAGAGATCGGTTTCCAGCCGGCATCGCTCGATATATGGGATAAGAAGTATCGCCTCAAGGACAAGTTCGGGAACGCCGTCGATGAGGATATCGAAGCAACCTATGAGCGCGTTGCCAGGGCACTGGCTGCGGTCGAGGATGAGGAGAAGCGCGACGAGTGGTTCGAGAAGTTCACCTGGGCGCTGGCCAACGGTGCGATCCCTGCCGGCCGTATCATGTCCAATGCCGGTGCCGAGGCGCATAAGCCGGCCACCAGCACCATCAACTGTACCGTATCCGGCACCATCCCCGATTCGATGGACGGTATTCTCTCCATGGTTCACGAGGCGGGACTGACGCTGAAGGCCGGCTGCGGCATCGGTTACGAATTCTCCACACTGCGTCCCAAGGGGGCATATGTGTCCGGCGCCGGCGCCTACACCTCCGGCCCGCTCTCGTTCATGGATATCTACGACAAGATGTGCTTCACCGTATCCAGTGCCGGCGGCCGCCGCGGTGCCCAGATGGGGACATTCGATATCTCCCACCCCGATATCACCGACTTTATCCGTGCCAAGCGCGAGGACGGGCGGCTGCGTCAGTTCAATCTCTCCTGCCTGATCACCCGCGACTTCATGGAGGCGGTGAAGAACGATGGCGACTGGGATCTCGTGTTCCCGGCCAGCCAGACCGAGATCGACGATGCCGAGACACGCATCGTATTCAAACATGTGGCCAACCCGCCGAAAGATGCGGTGAAGGACGATCGCGGTCATGTCGCCTGCAAGGTGTACCGCACCATGAAGGCGCAGCGGCTCTGGGATGTGATCATGGCCTCCACCTACGACTACGCCGAGCCCGGCTTCATCCTGATCGATGAGGTGAACGATCTGAACAACAACTGGTTCTGCGAGGATGTGCGTGCCACCAACCCTTGCGGCGAGCAGCCGCTGCCGCCCTACGGCGCCTGCCTGCTCGGATCGGTCAACCTGACCAAGTTCGTGCGCGAGCCGTTCACCGACAGCGCCCATTTCGACTGGGAGGCCTACCGCAAGGTGGTGGCGATCTTCACCCGCATGCTCGACAACGTCGTCGATATCAACGGCCTGCCGCTGCCGAAGCAGCGCGAGGAGATTCTCTCCAAGCGTCGCCACGGTATGGGTTTCCTCGGTCTCGGTTCCGCCCTGACCATGCTGCGCACCCCCTACGGCACCCCGGAATCGCTGCAGTTCACCGAGCAGATCGCCTACGAGATGGCGCGTACCGGTTTCCAGACAGGTCTTGCGCTGGCCGATGAGAAGGGGCCTGCCCCCGCGCTTGAGCAGGAGTATCAGGTGACGCCGGAGATGATGGCCAAGCGTCCCGAGATGGCCAACGACGGCATCCGTATCGGCGACAGGCTGGCCGGTAAGGTCCTGTGGGCGAAGTACTCCAGATATATGCAGAAGTTCCTCGCCACCGGTTCGGAAGAGGATGCGGCGATGATCGAGGCGATGATCGACAAGGGGTGCCGTTTTACCCACCACTCATCGATCGCCCCGACCGGCACCATCTCGCTCTCGCTGGCCAATAACGCATCCAACGGTATCGAGCCCTCCTTCGCGCATCACTATGCACGCAACATCATCCGCGAGGGCAAGAAGAGTAAAGAGAAGGTGGATGTCTTCTCCTTCGAGATGCTCGCCTACCGCGAGCTGGTCAATGCCGACGCGATGCCGTTTACCGATGATGTGGCGAACAAACTGCCGGACTACTTTATCTCCGCAGATGAGGTGACGCCGAAGCAGCATGTTGATATCCAGGCCGCAGCACAGCGTTGGGTGGACTCATCGATCTCCAAGACCGCCAACGTGCCGACCGACTTCCCGTATGAGGATTTCAAGGATATCTACCTCTACGCCTACGAGCAGGGATTGAAAGGGTGCACCACCTTCCGCTTCAACCCCGAGGCGTTCCAGGGTGTACTGGTGAAGGAGACCGATCTCGCCAACACCACCTACAAGTTCAAGCTGGAGGATGGCACCGAGATCGAGGCGAAGGGCAACGAGGAGGTCGAGTACGACGGCGAGATGCACACGGCCGCCAACCTCTTCGATGCACTGAAAGAGGGGTATTACGGTAAGTTCTGATGGTTTGACCCGGGATGCGGGCTCCTGCCCGCCCCCTTTTACGGATCGGCAAAAGCGTCCTTTTCCCGATCCTCACAAAGATGAAAAGCGCGCTTGTCATCTTTGGCGACACCTCCTGTGTCGCAGTTGTGAAGTTACGGGGGAGGGGCTACGGATGGCTCCTCTCCCGCCAGAAATCTGTGGGTATTGGCTGGTTCTCCCGTCGCTTGTTCGGGCGGATATGAGAACACCCGCAACCACCGGCCGCAGCGTCCGGACATGAAAGGCAACCATGAGAACACGCTGCAACATTTTGGGCACGACCGGGAAGAGAGTCCCGCGCATGCACGGAGGTAAATGATGGCAATTAAAATCGAGAAGAAGATCACCGGTTACGAGGTGAAGAAGCCCGAGAGTGAGGCGAAAAAGGAGGAGGCGACGGTCCACCATATCGCGCCACTGCTCGAGCGCGACGATATCCTCGAAGGCAACACCTACAAGATCAAAACGCCGAACTCCGAGCACGCCATGTACATCACCATCAACGATGTCTGGGTGACCGAGCCGGATGGCTCCCGCCACCGTCGCCCGTTCGAGGTGTTCATCAACTCCAAGAACATGGAGCACTTCATGTGGATCGTGGCGCTGACCCGCATCACTTCGGCGATCTTCCGCAAGGGCGGCGATGTCACCTTCCTGGTCGAGGAGCTGAAGGCGGTATTCGATCCGCGCGGCGGCTACTACAAGCGCGGCGGCAAATATATGCCCTCGATCGTGGCCGAGATCGGCGAGGTGATCCAGCAGCACCTGATCTCCATCGGCATGATGGAGGGGCAGCTCAACAACGCCGAGCTGCAGGCCAAGCGTCAGGAGGCCGAAGAGAAGCTGGGCACCGATGCCGTTGCCAAAGGGCAACAGTGCGACAAGTGCGGCGCCATGGCGGTTGTAAGGCTTGATAACTGCAACTGCTGTCTCGAGTGCGGCGACAGCAAATGCGGCTAAGTTACTCGCGGCTGATCATTTGATCAGTAGCCAGTGCAAAGAAAAAGGGGAGCCATCGGCTCCCCTTTTTTCGTAAAGGCGAGAACGCAATCTTTTACCGCTTATTTGTCGAGATTGTACCTGTGCTTTAGGCCTCTTGCACGATTCGCGAATCGCGAATAGCGTATGCATCATGATTCTTAAACCACAGGATATCGTTGTTGTACTCAAGTTGGTGGCTCTTAAGGGGCGGCCATGGCGTTACGTACAGCTAGCTAATGAACTGGCTATGAGCGCATCGGAGATCAATGCCGGAGTCAAGCGTGCCCTGCAGGCGCGCCTGCTTGTGCAGCTTGGCCCGGATAAGCAACCAATGCCTAATCGCAAGGCGTTGGGGGAGTTTCTGATTCATGGTGTGAAATACGCCTTCCCACCGGATCACGGCGCAATTGTCCGGGGTATGAAGACTGCCTATGCGGTTTCGCCGGTGGCCGATCAGCTGCACCTGAACGATGAGAATCCACCCGTATGGCCTCATGCTGAGGGTAAGGATCGCGGCCCATCGTTTTCGCCGCTCTACAGGTCAGTGCCGATGGCTGCAGAGCGGGATGCGGCGCTCTATGAGCTACTCGCACTGGTCGATGCTATCCGGGACGGGCGGGTCCGCGAGCGCGAAATCGCTGAAAATCTGCTGAGACAGCGGTTAAATGCATGGGCCTGAACAGGAACGCTAACCTGGCTATGCTAGGGCTGGTCGCTGACAGGTTGGGTGATCTGAGGGAGCAGGTGGTATTCTTGGGCGGTTGCACAACCGGCCTGCTGATTACCGATACAGCTGCGCCTGATGTGCGCGCTACGATGGATGTTGATCTGATTGTAGAGGTGGCAAGCGCTCTGGAATTTCACGATATTGAAGCAGAGATGCAAAAGAGAGGGTTCACTCCGGATGTTGAAAGTGGCATCCGTTGTCGCTGGCGCAGCGGTGACCTTATTATCGACCTGATGCCCGATGATGAAGAGATACTTGGGTTCAGCAACCGCTGGTATAGCGATGCCATAGTCCATGCGGTTGAGGAGCGGCTGGCCGATGGCGCCGTTATCAGGCGAGTGAGCGCCCCTTACTTCATCGCAACCAAGATTGAGGCCTTTAATGGTCGCGGTAATGGAGACTATCTGGCCAGCCATGATTTCGAGGATATCGTAACGCTGATCGATGGCCGTGAAGAGCTATACGCCGAAATCGAAGAAAGCGATGCATTACTACGCCGCTTCATTGCATACACCTTCAAACAGTGGGCGGAAGATTCCGATCTGTTTATCGCTCTGGCCGGGCAGCTTCCTCCTGATGCAGTCAGTCAAAGCAGGTACTCGATCCTGGAACGCAAGTTCGAGGCAATCGCATCAATGGATTAGAGCGGCTGAATAGCATGGGAACATCCGTCATGTGAAAGTGCGGCGCCATGGCGGTTGTAAGGCTTGATAACTGCAACTGCTGTCTCGAGTGCGGCGACAGTAAGTGCGGCTAAGTTACTCGCGGCTGATCGTCTGATCAGTAGCCAGTGCAAAGAAAAAGGGGAGCCATCGGCTCCCCTTTTTTCGTCTTATCATAAACGGGAATTTCATTGAAATTTCTGCCTGGCAAAGGGTATTTCGCCTGGTACAATATAACCTTCCTTATCAAGGAGGTGCGCGATGTTGAAAAAAGGCGACAGGATTTCAATTCTTCCGGAATATCGGGACAAAGGTGATGAGCTCTATATATGGGTTGTTGTGTGTCAGGCGCTATGCGGGTCGTTTGTTTCTGTCACACTCGAAACAGTTTATAGGGCACTTCCAGGACTCATCCGGTGCGCCGCCGCGAACATCCCCTCCCGCGTCAGGGGCGCCATCCATCGCATGGCACTTGGCCAGCGTGGTCACCAGCTGTTCAATGTCCGCAGGGTTGAAAGGCTTGCCGATAAACTGACAGGTGCGCAGGCCGGGGGGCTTCTCCTGTGAATAACCGGAGATGGTGACAATGCGCTGTTCGGGATAACGCCTGTGGATCTCTTCAATCATCTCATAGCCGCTCATCTCCGGCATCCTGATATCAGTGAATACACAGATGGGCCGGGTGAACCCCGGGCTTTCCATGTAGCTCAGGTATTGTAGCGGGCAGGCAAACGATTCGACCCCATGGCCTAGAAGGATGAGTAATTCGCTGAGGAACTCGCGAATATAGTTATCATCATCCACTATATGAAACATCTCTTCAGGGTCTTCTCAATCGGACGATTATTCAACCACATGTTTTTGTCGGGAATGGAGATAATGGGGGCGGTCAACGCACTCGCGAAGCGGTATTTTGCGGCCCGGCCCGAATCGGCCAGTGCAAAACAGGGGCGGGACGTTAGGGTTCGCCCGATTTTCCACCCCGCGACACGAGAGAGAGAACCCTATGACACCTGATGATTTGACCATCGATTTTGAAGAGGGCGGTATCCTTACCACCAAGCAGCTGGACAAAGTAATCCTCAGCAAGGGGGCATGGACCACGATTATGTTCCGCTATGCGAACTGGGATTTTAAAACCGAAGCCTACGGTGAGGACAAGTTCACCATCCGCCGCTACCAGAAGCGTAACGGCGAATATGTGCCCCGCTCCAAGTTCAATATCACCAACGCCAAGCAGGCGAAGATGATTGTCGAAGCGCTTAACGGCTGGATTGAAGAGCAATAAAGGCTTTTGCCTTCTCAGGCATCAGTTAAAAAGGGAGCCATTCGGCTCCCTTTTATTATACCCGGTCAGCCTGAATACGTTGCGGCTCTCCTGAATGGGCCTGGGCCGATTTTTTGGCCTTCTTTGCTGCTCTCTTTTCTTTATTCGTCAAAACTGCGTGCTTCTTACCTTCTCTGCTGTTTTTATGTTCTTTGCTCATGATGGTTGCTCCTGGCAATGCTTTACAAGCCACTGAACGGTCTGCAGTGATGGGCTGACTCAGTTCGGTGGTGGGATGCCTGTCAGCCAGACTGCTGAAGAAGGGTCATTTTTTGGACGCTAGCCGTATCTTCCAACTGGCCAGCTGGCTGCACGTTACGCCTTTGCGTCGAATCTATCCATCTTTTCACCCATACCGGCCAGTCGAAATGATGAATCGCAAGCCGAATGGCTCCATTTTCTGCTATAGTAACTTCAGGTAACGATTATCAGCGGAGGCCAGAATGAATCATTTCAATGCGCTCTCTCTCACTCTGCTGGTTTGTTTTTCAGCCACGGCCTGCTCTGACGATCAACTGCTCGAAGAGGGCGAGTGGGAGATGACAAGCCAGATGGAGATGCGTGGCATGCCTGAAGGGATGCCTGCCATGCCACCTGTAATCTACCGGCAGTGCCTCACCAACGAGATGATGGTTCCCACGCAGGAGCAAGGTAATAAGAGTTGCGAAACGGTTGAGCAGACCGTCTCCGGTAACACGGTGACATGGCACATGCGCTGCAGCAGTCAGGGTGTCCCTTCCGAGATGAACGGTAGCTCAACCTATACAGGCGATTCGATGCAGGGCTCGATGCAGATAACAACGCAAGGCATGGAGATTACAAGCCGGATCACCGGCAAACGACTTGGTCCGTGCAAGAAATAGCCTGATACATTTCTTCAATAGATATAACCCTTAGAAATAAAGCAGTTGAACCCGCGAGCAATGTTCGATTAATATTCGAATATTATTCGGAAATCCGGCGGGGTGGCTATGCAGCGGCGAGAAAAGCGTGAACTCAGGGAGAGGGAGATCATCGAGAAGAGCATTGCGCTGCTTTCCCAGCGTGGCTTCCTGGATCTGCGCATGGCCGATATCGCCAGCGAAACGAAATATTCGATGGGCACCATATACTCCCACTTCGAGAGCAAAGAGGATCTGCTGGTCGCTTGTGCGCTGACGCTGGTCCTGGAGCACAGGATCGTCTTCAACGCCATCGCCGATCAGCCCGTCAGCGCTATAGAGAAGATCATCACCACGGCGCTCTGCAGCTGGCAGATCTCCATGCGCCACCCCGACCTGATTGAGATTGATAACCTCTCGCTGATGCCGTCGGTCTGGCGAAGGGCGACAAAGCAGAGGGCCAATGAGCTGAATCAGCTGCATGTGGAGCTGGCCGGGATGTTTCTCGGCATCGTGGTTGAGGCGATCGAGACGAGCCTGAGCGGCTACGAGCAGCTGGATCGGAACCAGGTTGAGCAGCTGGCGAGCCACCTTACCCATGGCATGTGGGGGTTATGTGTAGGGCTATCCAGCACCGCGCAGTCCGGATATGCCAGCACACTCTGTCCCGATGGTGCGGATGAGAGCGACAGATACTTTTACACCAACTACAGCAATTTCCTCAAAGGTTACGGCTGGCAGGAGGAGAACCCAGAGGCGGTCTTTGCACGTTGCCGGCGCATGGCGCAGCAGTGCATAGATCAGACCACCTGGTTTTCTGATGCCCGCCAGGGGCCGCAGTCGTGAAGCCCTTCACCCCCTATCTGACCTGCATGCTGCTTCTTTCAGCGTGTGCCGTGGGCCCCGACTTCAAGGCGCCGGAGCCGCCAAAGGATGCAACCTACGGCAGCGCAGTCACAGCCGGGCACGATGGCGGGGCGTCGCCGAAGCTTGTGACCAGCGATGCCGTCCCGGAGCAGTGGTGGCAGCTGTTTCAATCCCGGTCACTGTCGCAACTTGTTGCGCAGGGGCTGGCCAACAGCCCGACACTGGCGGCAGCGCAAGCGAGACTGATCTCGGCGCGTGAAACGCTGGATGCCGACAGCGCCTGGGTACTGTTTCCCAGGGCCGACGCCGCACTGAACAGCTCACGGCAGAGGATCTCAGGGGCCTCATTCGGCAATGCCGGCAACCCGCGCATCTTCACGGTGCATAATGCCGCGCTGCAGCTCAGCTATAGCATTGATGCATTTGGCGGCGGCCAGCGCTACCTGGAGCTGGGTGAAGCGGGCGTTGCATATGAGGCCTGTCAGCTTGAAGCGGCAAGGCTGACGCTGATCACCAATATCGTTACGGCAGCAGTAGCCGAGGCATCGCTGCGTGAGCAGGTCAAGGCAACCGAAGCGATTATTGCGGATGCCACCAGCCTGCTGGAGATGAGCGAAAAGCAGTTTGAACTTGGTGTCATCGGCAAGGCGGAGCTGCTCAGCCAGCGCACCACGCTGGCGCAAACCCGCAGCCAGCTGCCTCCCCTGCAGAAGGCCGTGGCCTCCATGCGCCACCAGCTTGCCGTGCTTACCGGCAACATGCCGGATGGACAGGGCCAGCCGGAAATGGCGATGGATGAGCTGGTGCTGCCCGATGAGATTCCATTGACGATAGCTTCAGAGCTGACCCGCAGGCGCCCCGATGTGCTGGCCGCCGAAGCGGCACTGCACCAGGCCAATGCCCGGGTCGGCGTGGCAACGAGCAACATGTATCCCAAGCTCGCCTTGTCCGCCAGCTACGCAACAGAGGCAACAAAAATCGCCGATCTCTTCAATGCCGGCTCGGTGGTCTGGGGATTGGGGGCAGGCCTGACCCAGCCGCTGTTCCGGGCCGGGGAGCTGCGCGCCAGAAGACGCGCCGCCCTGGCCGATTTCGATCAGGCGGCGGCTGACTATCGCCAGCGTGTTCTTACAGCCTTTGCAGATGTCGCGGATGCCCTCTCCGCCATTGCGCTGGATGGAAGGCTGCTGCGGCTGGAAACAGAGGCGGAAAAACTGGCTGGCGAGACACTCGCCATAGTGCGGGAGCAGCACAGCCAGGGGGCGGTCAGCCTGCTGATGCTGCTCGATGCCCAGCAGCGCTATCAGCAGCTGCGCATCAACCTGATCAGGGCTCGCGCTGCGATGTTTAACGACACAGCCGCCTTGATGTTTGCGCTCGGCGGCGGCTGGCAACAGGGCCATAGCAGTGGAAATGCGGATGTGATGGAGAAACAGCAATGAGAAAAACTATGAGTAAACGCATGACTATTATGTTGATCAGCGTTGGCTGCGTGTTCGCTGCGATTGTCGGTTATCAGCTGTTTGTCGCCAGCATGATGAAGCAGTTCCTGTCGGCCAATGCGCAGCCCCCCGCCACGGTTACGGCAGTGCAGGTGGAGCGGCAGTTATGGCAGCCCCGGCTCGCATCGGTGGGCAGCCTGCGTGCAGTGCAAGGCGTCGATATCAGCGCAGAGGTGTCGGGTATGGTGAAGGAGATCCATTTTAAATCCGGTGATGAGGTGCAACAGGGCGATCTGCTGCTGGAGTTGAACAGCGCCGAGGAGATGGCGCATCTGCAGGCCTTGACTGCAAGCCGCAAGCTGGCGGAGATCAACCACAAACGTAACCAGCAACAGTTCAAGATTCACGCCATCAGTCAGGCACAGCTGGATGCGTCGCAAGCGGAGCTGGCCAGTCGCCGGGCGCAGGAGTCTCAGCAACAGGCCGTTATAGATAAAAAACATATTCGGGCGCCATTTTCAGGGCGGCTGGGAGTCAGTCGCATCAGCCAGGGGCAGTTTATTAATCCGGCCGAGCCGATTGTAAGCCTGCAGAACAGCCGGAGCCTCTATGTGGATTTCAATCTGCCGCAGAAATTCATTCCGCTGCTGGAGCCGGGCCAGGGTATCAGCGTCTCCCGGGCTCAGGATGAGACGGCTGAGGTCGCCGGCACGATCAGCGCCATCAATGCCGCTGTGGATAGCTCGACGCGTAATGTGCGCATCGAAGGGCGGATCGACAATAGAGACGGCATGCTGCTGCCCGGCATGTTCGTCAATGTCAGGATCAATAGCGGCGAACCTCAGCGGCTGCTGACGCTGCCGCAGACGGCCATCAGCTATAACGCCTACGGCTCCACCCTGTTTGTCGCCAGGGCTGAGAAGGGTGCTGAACAGCCCGACTCTCAGCCCCGGCTGCTGGCACAACAGGTGTTTGTGAAGACCGGTGAAAAACGCGGTGACCAGGTCGCCATCCTGGAGGGGATCGAGGAGGGGGATACAGTCGTGACCTCCGGCCAGTTGAAGCTGAAAAACGGCACACCGTTGATTATTAACAATGCCGTATTGCCTGCCAACGAAGCGGCACCGAAGCCGGAGGAGAGGTAGGGTGCGCTACACCGATATCTTTATCCGCAGGCCGGTCCTGGCCACGACCATCAGCCTGCTGCTGCTGGTGCTGGGGTTGCAGGCCATTCTTGATATGCCGATTCGGCAATATCCGGAAACGCAGAATGCCGTGGTGACGGTGAGTACAGCCTATTATGGTGCCGATGCCGAGACGGTTTCCGGCTTTATCACCCAGCCGCTGGAGAGTGCCGTTGCACAGGCTGAAGGCATTGACTATCTCTCATCCGTCAGTGTCAGCGGGGCCTCCACTGTCACCGCCACCCTGCGCTTGAATCATGACTCCAACCGGGCCTTGACCGATATCAACGCCAAGGTGAATGCCGTATTGAATCAGCTCCCTGCCGAGGCGCAGCAGCCGGTGCTCACCGTGCAGGTCGGCGAGACCATTGCCTCGATGTACATGGGATTTTTCAGTGATGTGCTGGCGAGCAACAGTGTCACGGACTATCTGTTGCGCGTGGTGAAGCCGCAGATCGATGGTATCGAGGGGGTGCAGCGCGCCGAGATTATCGGGGCACGCCAGTTTGCCCTGCGAGCATGGCTCGATCCCGCCCGCATGGCGGCCTTTGGCATTTCAGCTTCCGATGTCTACGCGGCCCTGGCGGCAAACAATTATCTCGCGGCCCTGGGCAGCAGCAAGGGGCAGATGGTCAGCGTTGAACTCAATGCGGCCACCAGCCTGCACTCGGTGGATGAGTTCAAACAGCTGGCCATCCGCGAGAGCAACGGCGCCATCGTACGCCTGCAGGATGTCGCCAATGTGATGCTGGGGGCGGAGGATTATAACCTGACCACGGCCTTTGGCGGCAAGAAGTCGGTATTTATCGGTATCAAGGTGGCTCCCGATGCCAATGTGCTGGAGGTGATCAAGCGCGTGCGCGACGCCTTCCCGGCCATACAGGCAGAGATGCCCAACGGCCTGACCGGCAAGATTGTCTATGACGGTACCAGGTTTATTGAAAGCTCCATTGACGAGGTGATCAAAACACTGGTTGAGGCGCTGCTGATTGTCGCCTTTGTGGTCTTCATCTTTCTCGGCAACTGGCGTGCGGTCATTGTGCCGCTGGTGGCCATTCCGCTCTCGCTGGTCGGCGCATTTTTTATTATGCAGTCGCTCGGTTACACCATCAACCTGCTCACCCTGCTCTCGCTTGTGCTGGCCATCGGGCTGGTGGTCGATGATGCCATTATCGTGGTGGAGAATGTCGATCGCCATATGCACCATGAGGGCAAGAGCCCGTTTGAGGCGGCGATCATGGCCGCGCGCGAGCTGGGCGGTCCGATTATCGCCATGACCGTGGTTCTGATCGCCGCCTATGTGCCGATCGGTTTTCAGGGCGGCCTTACCGGCGCCCTGTTCAGTGAATTCGCCTTTACCCTGGCCGGTGCCGTCACCATCTCCGGCATCGTGGCGCTCACCCTCTCGCCGATGATGACCTCCAAGATGTTCAGGCCCAAACAGCAGCAGAGCCCGCTGGTGATCTTTATTGATCGCCAGTTTTCACGCCTGCACGACGCCTACCGGCGCAGGTTAACCGGCACACTGGCGACATGGCCTGTGATGGTGGTGATGGGGGGGCTGCTGCTGGTCGGAGTGGTCTATCTGTTTGCCACCTCCAAGGCGGAGCTGGCGCCGCAGGAGGATCAGGGCATTGTACTGGCCCATGTTGCCGGCGCCCCCAATGCCACCGCCCAGCAGATGGGGGTCTATGCCGATCAGGCCTTCGAACTGGCAAGGGATCTGCCCGAATATGACCAGATGTTCCAGCTCACCGGCATGCCAACGATCAACCAGGGGATTGGCGGCGTAATGTTCAAGCCGTGGGATGAGCGCGACCGCAGCGCTGCAGAACTGCAGCAGATTCTGCAGCAGAAGTGGAATACGATTGCCGGTGCACATGTTGCCGCATTTCAGTTTCCGGCCCTGCCCGGCTCCGGCGGTCTGCCGCTGCAGTTTGTTATCAAAACCACCGAGTCCTTCGAGAATCTGAATGAGATTGTCGGCAAGGTGCTGGCCAGGGCGCAGGCCAGCGGCATGTTTTTCTTTATTGATTCCGATCTGAAGATCGATAAACCGCAGAGTACACTGGTGGTGGATCGTGACATGGCGACCAGCCTCGGCCTGACCCAGCAGGATATCGGCGCATCCCTCGGTGCAGCTCTTGCAGGCGGTTATGTGAACTATTTCTCTATAGGCGGCCGCTCTTATCGCGTGATGCCGCAGGTCGGGCAGGAGTTCCGGCTGAATCCCGAGCAGGTGCTTGATTATTATATCCGGACACCGGCCGGAGATATGATTTCCGCGTCCACCATCGCATCGATCTCCTATGAGGTGGTGCCGGAGTCGATCAACCGTTTCCAGCAGCTCAATTCAGCCACGATCATGGGCGTGTATGCGCCGGGTGTATCGCAGCAGCAGGTGCTCGATTTTATGCGCAACATCCTGAATGAGGAGGCGCCCAGCGGTTACACGGCCGATTATGCCGGGCCGTCGCGCCAGTATATGCAGGAGTCGGGCGGATTTGTCTTCACCATGCTGTTCGCCATCGTGATTGTCTTTCTCGCGCTCTCCATCCAGTTCAACAGTTTCCGCGATCCGCTGGTGATTCTGGTTTCCGTTCCTCTGGCACTGCTGGGGGCACTGCTGTTTATCAATGTCGGCCTCGCCTCGATCAATATCTATACACAGGTAGGATTGGTGACGCTGATGGGGCTGATCAGTAAGCATGGTATCCTGATGGTTCAGTTTGCCAACGAACTGCAGCTCAAAGGCAGGTCGAAACTCGATGCAATCATCGAAGCGTCCAGTGTGCGTCTGCGTCCGATTCTGATGACCACGGCAGCGATGGTGCTGGGGGTTATTCCGCTGGTACTGGCCAGTGGTGCGGGTGCGGCCGGGCGCTATTCCATGGGGCTGGTGATATTTACCGGCCTCTCCATCGGCACGCTGTTCACCCTGTTTGTGGTGCCGGCCGTTTACATGCTGCTGGCCAGGGACCGTAGGGAAGAGCTCCTCAACAGTGAACGGGAAGTGAACGCTTCAGAGGGGTTGGCGTAAACCTGAGTGAGCGTTTAGTTGTTGAGGTTTCCGGCCGCTTCACCGGTGGCGAGCTCGAAAAGTTCGGCGGATTTTGCAGGAGAGCGTGAGGTGATCAGCCTGAGCAGCTGCAAGCCGCTGATCAGAGAGACGTCGCAGGTCTCTGAAAAATTGCGTGCATCTTCGGTGAACGACGAGGCGGTGGCAAAATATGATTTGCCGATACCGGTCTGATCGACAATGCCACAGAACTCCAGAATGTCGCCGGCATTCACGGGATCACTGCTCGCTTTGCACTTGGCAATGGCGACAGGCGACTCCGGCGAATTTCCTGCATAGAGGTCGAGATCGGCGCCGCAGTCGCTCTCCCGGGCAAGCAGCCCCAGATCCTCGAACAGCGCCCTGCAGAGCGTTTTAAAGCGGCCTTTTGAAAGCGACTGCAACAGCTCGAGGCTCCACTCCTGAGCAGCCTCCCCGGCAACATCTGCTGCTTCTGCCGGAGCCTTCACAGCCGCATCGGGGGTGGCCGGAGCAGCTTTTGTGCGGGCTCTATTGCCGGAGGGGCGGCCTGCGAAGAGTGCCTTTCCGAGACCGTACAGTGCGACAATGAACAGGCTTGCCGCCAGGAAATAAGAGAGCAGCTCGGCGCCGCTGACAATGCCCCGCTTAAAGGCGAAACCCGCCTGGGTCGCACCGGCAGGGAAAATCGCCTGTATGAAGTAAGGGATAAGCAGAGATCCCGCTGCAAGCACACCGGTAGCCCACCAGGGGAGGGCCAAAATAGTCTCTATCCATGTTTTTGCTCTTCTTGCCATTGGTCCGTCACGAGCGGGGTTGCTTTGCTCCATGCCCCCGAAGCATCCATTGCTAACTCTTATCTTAGCAGCGAAATCATATTCTGCTATCGGACAACATCAATCCTGCGTTTGCCCTTTTCCGGTCAGCGGTACAAAACGGACCGGAAGCTTCGGTGCGGCCCTGATCACCCCCTGCCGTTTCTCCAGCAGTATCAGCTCCTGTGACGAGAAGGGGCTGCCGACGGGAATCACCAGTCGCCCCCCCTCAACGAGCTGGTCGAGCAGTGGCTGTGGAACCTGTTCTGCCGCGGCGGTGACGATAATGGCATCGAAGGGGGCTGCCTCCGGCCAGCCATCGTGGCCGTCACCGAGGCGGACAGTGATATTGTCGTAGTGCAGCTGGCGCAGCTTTTCAGCAGCGCGCCGGGCAAGCTCCGGAACGATTTCAATGGAATAGACGTGATCGACAAGCCGGGAGATGACGGCGGCGTTGTAACCCGAACCGGTACCCAGCTCGAGCACGTGATCGCTCGGCTCAAGGCGGGCCAGCTCGCACATGTAGGCCACGATATAGGGCTGCGATATGGTCTGGTGAAAGCCGATGGGGAGCGGGAAATCACCATAGGCGTCGCATCTGTCTTGCGGCAGCACGAAGCGGTGGCGCGGCACCGTCCGCATCGCTTCCAGCACGCGCGCATCGTGTACGCCGCGATGCTCGATCTGATCGCGCACCATATCATGCAGTGGCATGGTCGCTTCCGTTATCGGATTTAGCTGCCGCCGTGCAGCCTTGCCTCGCCGCTGCGCCTCTCGCTGTGCTCCTTGAGTCTTCTCTCTGCGGCATCGAAAGCGTCGCGGATGGCGACATAGATATCCTCATTCGGTTCATGTTTGATCATCAGCTCTTCGCCGGGAAGCGTGATGAGGATGCGGACTTCGTAGCTCTCCCCCTTCTGTTTGTGATGGTGCGGGGCATCGACGGTGACACGGCAGCCGATGATGCGTTCTGAAAAGTGCTCCAGTTTGTCTGCCCTGCCCTGAATGCGCGCTTCGGCTGCATCGGAGAGTGAGAGATTGTGGACGGTAATCTGTAAAGGTCGCTGCATAGGCCGCCTCCTGTATGACTATTATAGACCAAGCCGGAGGAGGTGGCTGCATCCATGCGACAATTTGTCGCTTTTCGATGATCATTGTAAAAGTAGTTTCGCATGCATGTTTTTTAGCCATAGAGTACGCTGATATGTCACATATTATTGCGAGCATCACGATATGAATCTCTGCCGGTTCTCTCCCCCCCTTTTGATTGCAGCACTGCTGACACTGCTGGCAGGCGGCTGTTCGGAGCAGGGGAGTGGTTCCGGAGAGGCCACCGGCAAGCCGGTTGTGGTGCTGAAGACATATGCTGTCACCCTGCACGACCGGGTCGAAGCGCTTGGAACAGCGCAGGCCGGCGAAGCTGTCACGATTACCGCACGGGTGGCCGGCAGGCTCGAAGAGGTCGCTTTCAGTGACGGCCAGTTGGTGCGCAAAGGCGATCTGATTGTACGCATGGATCAGGATGAGGAGCTGGCGCAGCTTGCCGCCGCCGAGGCACAGCTTGCCGAGCACAAGCGGGAGATCCAACGGCTTGAAACACTTCTCTCACGCAAGGCCGCGGCAGGCCGCGATCTGGATGAGCGCAGAACTCTTGCCGCGATTTCGGCCAGCAACATACAGGAGATCAGGGCACGCATTGCCGAGTTGACCCTTACCGCACCGTTTGACGGCAGGCTCGGTATCCGCCGGGTGAGTCCCGGCGCGCTGGTGCAGCCCGGCACGGTGATTACCACCCTCGACGCGGCCGGCGCGATCAAGCTCGATTTCACCATCCCGTCCACCCAGCTGCAGGGGCTGAAGGCAGGCTCTGCCGTTGAGGCGACGGGCGAGGCGCAACCCGGCAAGCGTTTCACCGGCCTGGTTTCCGCCATCGATTCGCGGATTGATCCTGTGACCCGTTCCATTTTCCTGCGTGCCGTGATCGACAATACGGAGGGGCTGTTGCTGCCCGGAAGTCTGATGCGGGTGGTGCTGCGCAAGAATGAGCGGCAGGCCGTTGTGGTTCCGGAAGAGGCGGTTACGCAGAAGCAGGAGAAGCATCTCCTTACCCTGGTCGGTGCTGACGGCAGGGCGGAGATCAGGGCGGTAGAGATCGGTCTGCGCGCGGGTGGTCTGGTTGAGATCAGCAGGGGGCTTAAGGCCGGTGAGCTGGTGGTGGTACGCGGCATGGGCTTTGTCCAGAACGGTAAGCCGGTGAGCATCAGCGAAACATGGACGGCGATTCCGGAGCGTGATGGTGCCGCGGAAGCGGCCCGGTAATCAGCGGCATGATCGACATGTTCAAATATCTTCTGACAGCAGGCAGTGATGTGGCTGTCTGATACCAGCGTAAGGCGGCCTGTGCTGGCCGTGGTGCTGAACCTGCTGCTGGTTGTCTTCGGCATTCTCTCATTCAGCAATCTGCCGCTGCGCGAGTATCCGGACATCGATCCGCCGATTGTCTCGATCACCACCGACTATCGTGGTGCTGCCGCCAATGTCGTGGAGACACGCATTACCGAGGTGATCGAGGGACGCATTGCCGGCATCGAGGGGATCCGTTCGATCACCTCGAAAAGCCTCGATGGCCGCTCCGATATCTCGGTCCGTTTTAACATCAGTCGCGATATCGATGACGCCGCAAATGATATCCGCGACCGTGTTTCGCGCATCATGGATGAGCTTCCTGATGGCGCTGACCCGCCCGATATCCGCAAGTCCGATGCCGACGAGCGGATCATCAAATGGATGCACCTGACCGGCAAGGACATGACCACCATGCAGGTGACCGATTATGCCAGACGCTATGTTGAGGATCGCTTTGCCTCTCTCGATGGTGTGGCGCGTGTGCGAATCGGTGGCGGCAAGGAGCAGGCGATGCGCATCTGGCTGGATCGCAACAGGCTGGCGGCATTCGGGCTGACGGCGGGCGATATCGAGCAGGTGTTACGGCAGGAGAATGTCGAGCTTCCTGCTGGTGTTCTGGAGTCGGAAAAACGTGATTTTACGGTGCGCATGCAGCGCAGCTACAGCAGCGTCGATGATTTTCGCGGTCTGGTGCTGAGAGGCGGAAACGACGGCTATCTGGTGCGGCTTGGCGATGTGGCACGGGTAGAACTCGGCGTGACCGAGGAGCGCAGCACCTTGCGCGGCAACGGTATCCGGATGGTCGGTATCGGAATCGTCAAGCAGTCGAAAGCCAATACCCTGTCGGTTGCAAGGCTCGCCCAGGCAGAGATGCAGCGTGTGAACGAGGTGCTGCCGCCGCACATGCATATGGAGCAGAGTTACGACTCCAGCCTGTTTATCGACAACGCCATCAACGAAGTATTTAAAACCCTGCTCATTGCCGTGCTGCTGGTGGTCGTGGTGATCTACCTCTTTCTCGGCAATGTGCGGGCCACGCTGGTGCCTGCGGTCACGGTGCCGATCTCGCTGATCTCAACGTTCGCAGTGCTCTATGCCTTCGGATATACGATTAACCTGCTAACCCTGCTGGCGCTGGTGCTTGCCATCGGCCTGATCGTGGATGATGCGATTGTGGTGGTGGAAAATATTCACCGCCGCATGGAGATGGGGGAGTCGAGACTGGTCGCGGCCTTTCGCGGTACCCGCCAGGTCGGTTTTGCCGTGATCGCCACGACCGCTGTTCTGGCCGCGGTCTTTATACCGATCACCTTTATGGAGGGAGATATCGGGCGACTGTTCAGTGAGTTTGCCATCACCATTACCGCTGCGGTTGTCTTCTCCACCTTTGCCGCGCTGACCATTGCGCCGATGATCGCCTCCAAACTGCTGCAGGGGCGCAGTGAAAGTGGCGGCCTGAGCCTGCGCATTGACCGCTCCTTCTCACGCCTGCGCGAGTTCTATCTGCATAAGCTCAATACGCTGCTCGATCGCCCCGCACTGGCGCTGCTGGTCATCGCGGTAATGCTGCTGCTGGCGATGTTGCTGCTGCGCCAGATTCCGCAGGAGTACTCGCCGAAAGAGGATCGCGGAGTCTTTTACATCATGATCAAGGGACCTGAAGGGGCCTCCTATGCCTACGTGCGTGAACATATGGATGAGATCGAACGGCGCCTGATGCCGTTTACCGAGACCGGAGAGTTCCAGCGTTTGTTGATGCGCGCCCCAGGCAGTTTCGGCACCACTGCCAACTACAGCGACGCCCGCGGTATTGTTGTGTTAAGCCACTGGAACAGCGGCCGCCAACCGATCTGGTATTACCTCGAGCAGGTGAAAAGGCTCACTGCAGATATTCCCGGCGTACGTGTGTTCTCTACCGTGCGGCAGGCATTCGGCGGCGGTGAAAGTAAGCCGGTGCAGTTCGTGATCGGTGGCCCGACATACGAGGAGCTGGCTGGCTGGCGCGATATTCTGATCGCCAGGGCATCTGAAAACCCGGGACTTGTCGCTCTCGATCATGACTACGATGAGACCAAGCCGCAGATCGGCCTGCAGGTGCGCCGGGATCGGGCCGATGCGCTTGGTGTTTCGGTGAGCGAGATCAATCGCACGCTGGAGACGCTGATGGGCGGGCGTCGGGTGACCACCTATATCGACCGGGGCAAGGAGTACGATGTATTGCTGGAGAGCGAGAAGGCGCTCAAGCAGCAGCCTTCCGACATAACCAACATCCGGGTGCGTTCTGAACGCAGCGGCCAGCTGATCCCACTTGCCAGTCTCGTCGAAATCAGCGAATTCGCTGACAGCAGCACGCTCAACCGCTACAACCGGCAGCGCGCGATTACGCTGGAGGCCAACCTTGCTGACGGCTATTCGCTCGGCGAGGCGCTGGAGTATCTCGAGGGGGTGGTGCGCGAAGAGCTGCCTCCGGGAGCCACGATTGATTACAAGGGGCCATCTCTGGACTTTATCGACAGCGAATCGTCGATCTATCTCGTCTTTGCGCTGGCGCTGATGGTCGCTTTTCTCGTTCTGGCCGGCCAGTTCGAAAGCTTCCTGCATCCGCTGACCATCATGCTCACCGTCCCGCTGGCGATTACCGGTGCGCTGGCTGCCCTTTGGGGCTTCGGCATGAGCCTCAATATCTACAGCCAGATCGGCCTGATTATCCTGATCGGTATAGCCGCCAAGAACGGCATCCTGATAGTCGAATTTATCAACCAGTTGCGTGACGAGGGTGTCGAGTTCCGCGACGCCATCATCGAGGCGACCGGCAAACGGTTGCGTCCGATCATCATGACTGCGCTGACCACGGCGATGGGTGCCGTACCGTTAATCCTCTCTTCAGGGGCAGGTTCCGAAACGCGGCTGGTGATCGGCACGGTGATTCTGGCCGGTGTTCTGGTCACGACCTTTTTTACCCTGTTTATCGTACCCGTGATCTATCGACTCTGGTCGAGCCACACCTCATCACCGAGGGCCACGGGTCGCCGGCTTGAGGCCGAACTTGTCGAGCATGAGGAGAGGATATGAAACGATTCTCCCTGCTGGCGGCAATCCTTGTTCTGAACAGCTGTGCGGTCGGGCCCGATTACGAGACCCCTGCTCAGAAGCACAGCGACAGCTGGCATAGCCAACAGGCCCTCCGGGTTGCAGGCGTTGCGGCCGATGATATCGGATGGTGGCGCCAGTTTAATGATCCGCTTCTCACAGGGCTGATTGAGAAGGCGATGGTGAACAATCGCGACATGGCAGTGGCTCTCGCCAATGTTGAACGTGCCAGAGCGCTGCGGCGCGAAGCGGCCGGCGGTTTTTATCCGGGCATTGATGCAGGCGCTTCAGCCAGCCGCAGCCGGTACAGCCGACAGAATGTGTTCGGGGCAACGACCGGAACACGAAACACCTTCAGTGCAGCGCTCGATGCCAGTTGGGAGATCGATCTTTTCGGACGCACCCGCCGCAGCGTAGAGGCGGCCGAGGCCCGGGTCGGAGCCACTGAAGCCGCCCACAGGGGGCTCACGCTTTCGCTGGCCGCCGAGGTTGCGGCCGGTTATTTCGAACTGCGCGGAGTGCAATCCCGTCTGGCCATGACCCGGCGCGACATTGCCTTGCTCGGCGAGGTGGAGGCGATCGCGCGTGCGCAATCGGAGCTTGGGGCAAGCAGCGGGCTCGACCTGGCGAGGGCAGAGGGAGAGCGCGAAAGCATCGAGGCAAAGCTGCCGGGCCTTGAGGCGGAAGCGATGGCGCTAATCTACCGTATCTCCGTGCTGACCGGTGAGGCACCGGAATTTCATGCCGAGGCACTCTCTGAGGCAGGCCCGATGCCCGATGTGGTCGATCGGGTGCCCGTGGGGTTGCGTTCTCAGATACTCATGCGCAGGCCTGACGTTCAGCTGGCGGAGCGCGAACTTGCTGCTGCCACGGCCAACATCGGTATTGCAACAGCCGATCTTTTTCCGGACTTTTCGCTGACCGGCGCGATCGGCAGCAGTGCCCGCCTGTTCAGCGACCTCTTTACGCCGGCCACCATGACCCGTTCGCTTGGGGCAGCACTGGGCTGGCCGCTCTTTGCCGGTGGCGCGATCTCAGCCCGTGTTGATGTGGCAAAAGCCGAAGCGAAGGCAGCGCTTGCCCGTTATGAGCAGAGCCTGCTGCTGGCGCTCGAGGATGCCGAGTCATCACTGACGCGATATGGCAACGAGTGGCTTACCCTGAAGGGGCTGCGGCTTGCAGAGCAGTCGCGAGTACGCGCCTTTGAGATTGCCCGCCTGCGTTATGAGGCCGGAGAAGAGGATTTTATGGTCATGCTCGATGCTGAACGTGCCCTGATCACAACGCGTGAGGAGATTGTCATCAGCAATGTGAGAATCCACACGGGCCTGACGCAGCTCTACAAGGCTCTTGGCGGCGGCTGGAAACAGGCCGGGAATCCGGAAACGGTTGAGGTGAATAAAGAGTGAAAATGATGCTGCACGAGTCATGGCGGCGCCATCTGGGGGTTGAGTTCGACAAAGCCTACATGCTGGAGCTGCAGGCATTCCTCAAGGCCCGACAGGCGGAGGGGGGCACGATCTATCCGGCCAGGAGTCACTGGTTTGCTGCTTTCGCAGCAACACCCTTCGAAAAGGTCCGGGTGGTGATTCTGGGGCAGGATCCCTATCACGGGCCGAATCAGGCGCACGGACTCAGCTTCTCGGTGCCGCATGGTGTGGCTGTTCCTCCCTCGCTGCGCAATATCCACAAGGAGCTGGCTTCAGATCTCGGCATCGTGACTCCCGGCCATGGCTGTCTCGCCGCCTGGGCAGATGCGGGGGTGTTGCTGCTCAATGCGACGCTGACGGTGGAGGAGAAGAGGGCCGGCGCCCATCAGGGTAAGGGGTGGGAGCAGTTTACCGATGCTGCGATCTCTTCCCTGAGCGCAAACCGCGAGCATCTGGTCTTCATGCTCTGGGGCAGCTTTGCACAATCCAAGGCGGCCCTGATAGAGGGCGGCAAGCACCTGATCCTTACGGCGCCACACCCCTCGCCGCTCTCCGCCCATCGGGGTTTTCTCGGCTGCCGGCACTTTTCATGTGCCAATGCCTATCTTGAGGCCCATGGCATGGCATCTGTTGACTGGGCACTAGAGCCGTCGAAGGAGCAGTTGACGCTGATCTGACCGCTATTCGGATGTGTCAGTAATCTCCGCTCCGCTCAGGAACTGGTGAAGATTGCGGGCCGAACGCACCGGGATCTCTTCCATCGGCATATGTCCGGCATCGGGATAGATAACCACCTTTGCATGGGGCAGAGCCTGCTGCCACCGCTTCAGATGAGGGTCGGCGGGAATCCAGTGATCCTGTTCGCCCCACATCAGCAGGGTCGGCATGGTCAGTTGCTCCAGCCCCGAAGGCTCCTGCCTGAGTATCTCAAGGTTACGTTTAAACAGTGTTTGAGAAGCCCTGCGGTTTCCCGGCCGCAGCTGCAGTTCGTAGTAGCGCTCCGTCATCGCTTCGCTGATTCTGGAGGGTTCGGCATAGACCTCTCGCAGCAGTATGGAGGAGGCAATGCGGGGTGTGAAATGCATGGATATCTCGCCCAGAAGCGGCGCGGTAAATGCCCTGACGGGGAACGGGATCTTCTTTAGCGGAAAGCCGGCGGTATCGATCAGCACCAGCTTCTCCACCTGCTGCGGATATCTGATGGCGTAGTTCCAGGCGAAATAGCCACCCAGCGAGTTGCCCACCAGCGTGAACTTTTCAAGCCCGAGCCTGGACGCAAAGCTGTTGATAAACTGTATGTAATTCTCCGTATTGTATTCGAAATTGGCCGGGCCAGTCAGGCCATGGCCTGGCAGGTCGAGCGAAATCACCCGGTATCTGCCTGCAAGCTCCCGGCTCCATACCTCCCAGTTGTGCAGTGATGCGAGAATGCCGTGCAGCATCACAAGGGTGTGATCGTTATCTTTTCCCTCTTCCCGGTAGTGAACCTGCAGACCGTCAACATCGATATAGAGGGGCGGGTTGCTGGCATACCTCTTCTCAAGTTCGGCCACCGGAATCTCGGAGATGCCCAGGGCGCAGCCGCTGACCACTGCCGCCAGCAGAACGGACAGGATCGCCTTTGCAATATTCGTCACCATACCAGCCTCCCGCAGCACTTCCGCCTGTGAACCACCTGATCATATATGATCATAGCAGGGGAATAAGAAACCTGTAGCAGCTGCAGCCGACAGGTCGTTCAGGAGCTGCAGGAGAGCATGGAACAGCCTGCCCGGTTGCGCGCCCATTCGGGACGCCTGGCGGCAAAATGTTCGTTTTCGGGCTGCTCCTCATAGGGGCGGCGAAGCAGGTTCAGCAGTTCGTGGATCATCGAGCTGTCGCCGGATTCGGCCCTGTCGATCGCCTGCTGGGCCAGGTAGTTGCGCAGTACGTATTTCGGATTCACCGCATGCATCTTCTGGCGACGCTCGGCATCACCGCTCCCCTGCCGGCACAGGCGCGTAATGTAGTTGCGCATCCAGCTCGCAAAGCGTGTGCGGTAGCTCTCGTCGAGTGCGCCGAGATCGTAGTAGGCATCCAGCAGCGGTGCGATCAACTGTTCATCGCTGCGCAGTTCGGGATCATGGCCGGTTTCAATATCGGCGAGCTTGCGGAAGAAGATGGTCATGTCGGTTTCAACCAGCGGCAGAATACCCAACAGCTCCCTGATCAAAGGTTCATCCTCCCGGGTGATTTTCGAGAGCCCGAGTTTATCCCCCATCATGGAGAACCAGCCGTTTTCGTAAGTGGTTGAATAGACCTGCATCGCCTGCTGCAACTGTTCAACTGATCCGGTCAGCGGGATCAGCGCCTCTGCAAGCCGGGCCAGATTCCAGCCGGCAATCTGAGGCTGGTTGCCGAAGCGGTAGCGGCGCATCTCGGAATCGGTGATGTTGGGGGTCCACTCCGGATCGTATCCCTCCAGCCAGCCGTAGGGGCCGTAATCGATCGTCAGCCCCAGCACCGACATGTTATCGGTATTCATCACCCCGTGCACAAATCCGACCCGCATCCAGTGCACCATCAGCTCGGCGGTGCGCCGGCACACCTCTTCGAACCATGCCAGGTATACTGCCGGTGCAGGTGCACCAATCCCGGGGAAATCGGTGAGGATGGTGTAGTCGAGCAGCTTTTGCAGCAGTTCGATTTCACCGCGTGCGGCAAAGAGCTGGAAGTTTCCGAAGCGTGTGAAGGAGGGGGCGACGCGGCACAGCACGGCTCCGGGCTCATAACCGGCATTGCCGTTATAGAGAATGTCACGCAGTACACCTTCGCCCGTGGTGATCAGTGACAGTGCCCGCGTGGTCGGAACACCGAGATGGAACATCGCCTCGCTGCAGAGGAACTCGCGCAGCGAGGAGCGAAGAACGGCAAGTCCGTCGGCATTGCGCGAATAGGGTGTGAGACCCGCCCCTTTGAGTTGCAGGCTCCAGCGTTCGCCTTTTGCATTGATCACTTCACCGATATTGATGGCGCGGCCGTCGCCCAGCTGCCCCGCCCAGTGGCCGAACTGGTGGCCGCCGTAACAGCTGGCGTAGGGCACCATGGCCGGCAGCAGCCGGTTGCCCGAGAAGAGCTCTGTAAATTTCACGGATTTACAACTCTCTTTTGAGATACCGAGCAGCTCTGCCACCTCATCTGCGCAGGCGAGCAATGCCGGCGCTTTGACAGCGGTCGGCTGAACAAACGAATAGCAGGCACCTGTTACCTGACGCGTGAAGTTCGCACGCTCCGGATCACCCGGCAGGGCACGGGTATAGGCGTTATCGATAACAAGTTGTTCAAGGCTGTTCATGCCCGCATCAGCCGCTTATTCCCGCATGGCGAGAAAGCGCGCGGTTACAAAGTCCATGCTGCCGATATGATCCTTCATCCAGTCGGGGAGCCGGCCGCGCATGAAGGCGGCGATCGCCACAATCCGATGTGTCGCGTTCCAGTCAGCAATCGCAGCCTCAAGTTCGCGAAGGAAGAGATCGTGCGCACCCTTATGCACCGGGTAGGGCGGGAAACGGGCCTCCAGCATAAGCCGCTCCTCATTGGAGAAATGCGCTTTCGTATGGGCAAGAAGCCCGGCCAGCCTTTCATCAAGGGTATATGCAGCAGCATCGCCCGCCTCGAGGTCTTCAATCAAGGCATCGATGGCATTGATCATCTCCACCTCTTCAAGGTGAACGTCATGCATGGCCCGGAATGGCACTTCGGGGAGATCGGATGCGTATAATGTCATCCCCGCAGCTTGCCAGAGCAGCTGCTTCTGTGCCAATCAACAGCGCCGGATATCTGCCGGGGGTTGATATATTAGCAAATCATAATATAATGCGGACTCCTGAGAGTTGCCTGACGTTGGCTGGCCGATAAACGTCAGGGTAAGTCAGGGATGATACAGCTGTTTTAAGGAGGTCTAGATGGCTACGGTAGAACTGACCAAAGAGAATTTTAAGCAGAAGGTGGATGCAAGCGATATCACGGTGCTCGACTTCTGGGCGCCATGGTGTGGCCCCTGCAAGATGTTCGGGCCGACCTTCGAATCCGTATCGGAAAATCATCCCGATATTCTCTTCGGCAAGGTGAATACAGAGCAGCAGCAGGAGCTGGGTGCCCACTTCAATATCCGCTCCATTCCGACCCTGATGGTGATTCGGGAGAATGTGCTGCTCTACTCCGAAGCCGGAGCGCTGCCGAAACCGGCATTGGAGGAGCTGATCGGACAGATCAGGGCGGTCGACATGCAGGAGGTGCATGCCGAGGTTGCCAAGATGCAGGCTGCGGAGGCCTGAGCTGAGAAGGGGGCATGCCCCTTTAATCATGCTGCTGAAAATATCGCAATGAGTGCCGCTCTACAGAGGCAGTATGCAATCGGCATGCTTCCTGTTTATGCTTCTGCTTCCGGCAAAGGAGGTCTCCTTGAGAAAAACACCCCTGTTACATCTGTTTCTACTGCCAGCAATCATGCTGATGCCGTCACTTTCCCACGCCGAAACGTGTGACGGACTTACCGCGACGATTGTCGGCACTGAGAAAGAGGACAGGATCACTGGTACGGAAGGGGATGATGTGATTGCAGCTCTTGGCGGCAACGACAAGATCGACGGAAAAAGCGGCAACGACGTGATCTGTGGCGGCAGTGGCGATGATGAGATCAAGGGTGGTCGTGGCAATGACCGCCTGTTCGGTGAGGCGGGCGAGGATAAGCTGCTGGGTGGCTACGGTGACGACCAGCTTGATGGCGGTGAGGGTAATGACAAACTCACGGGTGATAAGGGAAATGACAAGCTCACGGGAGGCCCCGGCAAGGATAAACTGAGTGCCGGCCCGGGAGACGACCATCTTGAGGGTGGCGACGGCGATGACACCCTCTATGGCGAACATGGCGACGACCGGCTATTCGGCAACGGCGGCGATGATCGCTTATATGGATGGTACGGAAACGATAAGCTGAATGGTGGTGACGGCGACGACCAGCTCTTCGATCGCGATGGTCAGGATATGATGGATGGCGGCAGCGGCAATGATGCGTGTCAGGGGTTGCTTGACGGCAGGCCAAGTGAAGAGTCGGCAACGTGGTCCGGTTGCGAAAGCCTGTTTTAATCCTCCACGGTGAGTGAGCGGAGATGGGGGTGATGCAGCTGATCGACAGCCACTGCCATCTTGATGATGCGCGCTTTGATGTCGACAGAGCAGAAGTGGTCGAGCGGGCCAGAGTGGCAGGGGTTGAGCGGTTTATTGTTCCTGCGGTCAGCCGGGAGGGCTGGGATAAACTGAAAACGCTCGCGTCAAAGCATGAATCGATCCTTCCTTCCTTCGGCATGCACCCCTGGTTCTGCGACCGGCACAGCGATGATGACCTGGAGTTGTTGCCGGCGTTTCTTGAAGATGCTGTGGCTGTCGGAGAGTGCGGTCTCGATGCCGGATTATGCAAATTTGGCGTGGATGAACAGCTGTCCTGGTTTCGGGGACAGCTTCGTCTGGCTGCCGAATTTGAACTGCCGGTCATTGTTCACGCCTATAAAACCGTTGATACGGTTATCCATGAAATGAAAAGTTATCCGGGCCTGCGTGGCGTGGTACACAGCTTTTCAGGCTCCCGGCAGCAGGCTGAGAGGTTGCTTGATCTGGGCTTCTATCTCGGTATAGGCGGGGCCGTAACACATGAGCGGGCGACCAGGCTGCAGGGTATTGTAAAGGCGCTGCCGATTGAGCGACTGTTGCTCGAAACCGATGCGCCTGATCAGCCACCTTGTGCCCGCAGCGGTATGCGAAACGAGCCTGCTTTTCTGATCGAAATAGTTGACCATATTGCTACGCTTCGCGGCATTGATGCAGAGGCGCTTGTACGCACCTGCAATGCCAACACCATGGAGCTGTTCAGAATATGACTCACGCACAGGAGCGCACCGAAATCCTCGTTGGAAAAGAGGGTCTCAATTATCTCGAAGGGCTGCACATCTTGGTGGTTGGTCTTGGCGGCGTTGGAGGTGCGGCGAGCGAGGCGATTGCCCGCGCTGGTATTGGTGCCATGACGATTGTTGACCATGATACCGTGGGCCTCTCCAACATGAACCGGCAACTGGTCTGTACGCATAGCACTATTGGAGAGGCAAAGGCAGAGGCGATGGGCGAGCGAATCAGGGATATCAATCCGGAGATTCGACTCAATGCCCATGTCGGTTTTCTCGGCTATGACAATATGGAGTCATTTCTTGCCGCTGGTGATTTCGATTATGTGATCGACTGTATCGATTCGGTGGCCTGCAAGGCCCTGTTGGTGGCCACATGCCAGAAGATGGGGCTCCCCATCGCCTCAAGCCTCGGCGCAGGCGGCAGACTCGATGTTACGAAAGCCGAGATCACCACGCTGGACCGAACCTATAACTGCGGCCTGGCGGTCAACCTTCGACGCAAGCTGCGCCGGGCCGGGGCCTCACTGGACTACCCGGTGGTTTTTTCAGGCGAGTTTCCGATCAAGCCGCTGCCTCAGGAACCTGTCGGCAATGATGCAAACAGGCTTCCGCGAGCTGTGAATGGAACCATCTCCTATATGCCGAACCTGTTCGGTTTTATGCTGGCAGGTTTCGTCATCAAACAGTTAATTGAAAAGCAAGAGCAGTAAGGAGTTATTATGTTCGGATGGAACAGGAAGAGGAAAACAGCATCGGCGCGCCATATTCTCGTGACGGATCGTGAACTGTGCGAGGCAGTGAAGGCGGAGATTGAAGCCGGGGGTGATTTTGCCGAGCTGGCGAAGCAGCACTCAAGCTGTCCGTCAGGCAGCCGTGGCGGTGATCTCGGAACATTCCGCGAGCGCCAGATGGTCAAAGAGTTTAATGATGTGGTGTTCAGTTCTGAGTTGAATAAGGTGCACGGGCCGGTAAAAACCCAGTTCGGGTATCACCTGATTGAGATTACATCACGCTCTGAGGGGTGACAGTTACAGGCCGTCGGTAGCGGCGATCTCAACCTGATGCTGTTTCCAGGTGCGGTGCCTGCACATGATCGCAACCGCTTCATCAATATCGTCGGTGACGGTCACCAGCCGCAGGTCACCCTCGGAGATATAACCGGCATCCAGTACCGTGTTACGCACCCATTCGAGAAGGTCATGCCAGAAATCGCTGCCAAAAAGCACCAGCGGTAGCGGAAATGCCTTCTGCGTCTGCATCAGCGTCAACGATTCGAAAAACTCGTCGAGCGTGCCGAAGCCGCCGGGCATACAGATGTAACCCATCGAGTATTTAACGAACATCACCTTGCGAACGAAGAAATAGCGGAAATTGATGGAGATATTCTGGTAGCTGTTGGGGGTCTGCTCCTCTGGAAGCGAGATGTTCAGCCCGATTGATCTGCCGCCCCCTTCTCTTGCCCCCTTGTTGGCCGCCTCCATGATGCCGGGGCCACCGCCCGAGATGATGCCAAAGCCCTCCAGTGAAAGTTTCCGGGCAATTTCCACAGTGGCTTCATAGTAGCTGTCACCGGGTTTTTCCCTCGCCGCCCCAAAGATGGTGATCGAGAAGGGCAGGTTGTTGAGGGTTTCAATGCCTTCAGTGAATTCACTGATAATTCTGAAAATGCGCCATGATTCTGAGCCTTTGAGGTCTTCCATACACTGCCTCCACTGCTATGATTATAGACTACTCACTCCGAGCCGCCACAAAGTGCTTAACCGCCGCGCATTTGCGGGATAAGAAAGCGTAGTGCCTCAAAGAAGATCCAGCGTGTAATAAGGTACACTCCCCCCATGGCGAGGCTGCTCAGCGCTGTGACCTTCAGCTTCTCTATCGTTGTGGTGGCTGGAATGAAGAAGCGGGGAAGAAGAATCATCGCCCCGATAACGCCGCAACTGAACCCCTGCAGCATAAACAGGAAGTATTTCAGGGCGTTCTCAGTTTCAGCCAGATCCGGAATAGACATAAACTGAGGCATCAGGAACTGGAAGATAATCAGCGGCGTATAGATGAACGGATACTCAAGCCACAACAGCCCCACTTTTTTCTGGCCGAACACATAGATGACCCCGGCCATGATATTGGCAGAAATAAGATACAGCGTGACCGAGATCAACACGCTGTTCATTCAGAACTCCCCAATTTGCTCCCCCCTCTCTGCCTGCCGGGCAATCATGCCAACTGCCGACGATATGATAGCTCTCTAATCTTGAATTACACTGTAAGCAAGCATTTCTAGCTGGAATTATGGATTTGTGCCCCTAGTCTGCGCGCCATGATGAAAAAGACAGTTATCCCCTTTCTATCCATAATGATGATTTCTCCGATTGCCGCCATTGCAGAAGAGGAGGCAAGCGCCTGGAAAAACAATGTCGAACTTGGCGCAGTGCAGACCTCGGGCAATACCCAGACCCTGACCGTGAATGCCAAGGCCAAGTCAGTGCACGATGGCGAAATAGTGCGTAGCACACTGACCGGCAGTGCCAATAACTCTACTGATCGCAACAGAACGACGGCCGAAACCTACAAGGCCAGTCTGCAGGAGGACTGGAAGTTCTCAGAGCGCGGTTACGTCTTTGGCCGCCTCGGTTTCGAGAGCGACCGCTTTGCAGGGTTTCGGAGCCGCTTCAGTGAAACAGTCGGTTATGGCCGTGATCTGGTAAAAACAGATGCCCTGCTCTGGAAGTTCGAGCTGGGTGGCGGTTTAAGGCAGACCCGGTTCACCGACCGTACCAAGAAGAGTGAGGCTATTATCCGCTCTGCAACCGGGTTGAACTGGAAGGTGAGCGATTCGGCCCTGTTTACGCAGGAAATCTCGACCGAAGGTGGCAAGAGCGGCTGGGCTACTGAATCGATTACCGGCCTGCAACATGCCCTGAATTCGCATCTTTCAAGCAAGATTGCCGTGAAGCTTGAACACAACAGCAAGGTTCCTGCCGGCATCAAGAAGCTGGATGTAGAGACGGCTATTACGCTGGTCGTGAACTTCTGAAGCCATGGGGCTGATCTGGTGCCTCAAGCATGGCAAAGGCCGCGGCTTCAAGAATGAGCTGACAGCCTGTGTTGCTTGCGACTGTCGGCACCGCAAATCCTGCGAGTCTTATGCCTCCATGCCGCTGGATCAGATTGTAGAGGCGAATGCCGAAGCAAAGCGAAATGGCCACCAGGTGTTCGAGGATTTTCCGCTATTTGAGAGTGTGCATAAATAACGTTGAAGGGAATCTTTCCAGTTGTGAGCCATGTCACGGTTTTGTCATCATCGTGTTGTAAGTTATCACACACTGTCAGCAGCAGTAAGAAGTTTCCTCAACAGATATCCTGAAAGGCGGAGAGTGCAAACTCCGCCTTTTCTTTTGTGCTGAATCCTTTGGCTCCTGAACTCACCCGCCGGAGAGCTTGGCTTTGACGCCCTCTTGTTCCAGCAGCTGCATAAGTTTTTCGCGATGTTCACCCTGAATTTCAAGGCTGCCGTTTTTAACCGCGCCGCCTGTTCCGAGCTGCGCTTTCAGTTTTTTCAGCAACACCTTCAGTTCACTTCCATCCAGTGCCAGGCCGTCGATGATCGAAACGGTTTTGCCGCCGCGCCCCTTTGACTCGCGTCGGATACGAACACCCTGTTTGCCCGGGCTTGTGATTGCAGGCGAGGACGATTGCGGCGACATTTTTTTGCGCCCGCTTTTTTTGCCCCGCATCGGCTTGTCGAGCGGGCCATTTTCGGTTGAATAGACGAGCCGTCGATCACTGTTCATGGGATCCTCTTCGTAGATCAGGGCTGCTGAAAGCCCCTTATTCTAAAACCTCGATACCGAACTCATATGGGTCAATGGGGTCACCGAAGCGGATCATGTGATAACCGGTTGGCAGGGGTTCGATACTGCTGGATGCACCATATCCCACACGTTTCTCATTCACTTCGCAATAATCGCCATGCTGCATTAAACGCAGTTGCAGGCTCGCCTGCTCGCCTGCCTCAATGCTGATATGGTGCTCACGAATTCTTCTGTTGGCTTTGGTCAGCTGGATATCAGCTTCGCATGCTGTTCGAAACAGATCTGTCACACTTTGTGGTGGAACATGGGCACCCAGTGTCCAGGGAAGGTGTGAGATAGTGCAAGGCAGATTGCAAAGAGCCTGCCTGGAGATGCTGTTCAGGCCGACGACCAAGGCGTGCGGCCTTTCGCCGGCACTGTTTTTGAGCGCATCTTTTTCATCAACCATGGTACTTTTCAGCCGCGAAAGAAATGCGGCCAGTATAGGCGTCAGCTTATTTGCCGGGCCGTTAACCATGCGAATCAGGGCCCCTCTGTCGATGATTTCGGCTGTCACGTCAGTGATGGCTGTTGCCGAAGCGCTGCGTTGTGTTACCAGTCCAGCCAGTGCCAGTTCACCAATAATCTCGCCGGTTCCTATCTTGGTCTGAAAGATGGTTCCCCCCTCTTTTTTCTGTTCGATAAGGACCCAGCCACTCTGGATCAGGTAAGCGGTGGTTCCATGATCTCCCTGTTTGATCAGTGATTCACCTTTATTGAAGGAGACGGTTCTTGTCATGGCTGTTACCTTCCTCTAAATTGATAATGGTTGCTCAGAGCCCTCTCACGCTGCCCTCAATACGCCGCAGCTCTGTGAGCCATGTCGCAAAAATGTGTATAAAACAGTTGTGGTTGCTGGAGTTGTGAGCTGGCGGCAGCATTCGCCAACTACTATTTGCCGGAGGCATCATGTCTGCAAAGCAGAAATCGGAAGCTGGTATCACTCACGATGGTCTTTTTTTTCCGCAAGAGAGGCTGCATGAGATCCATGACCAGATGCTGTTTATCCGCCGCTTCGAAGAGAAAGCAGGCCAGCTCTACGGCCTGAAAAAGATCGGCGGATTCTGCCATCTCTGCAATGGGCAGGAAGCGGTTTGCGTCGGCCTGCATCAGGCCTCCGAGCCAACCGACTACATGATGACCAGCTATCGTGATCATGGCCATATTCTGGCGCGCGGCTCAGACCCGACGGCCGTGATGGCAGAGCTGCTGGGCCGTTCCGGCGGCATAGTCAAAGGCAAGGGCGGTTCGATGCATATGTTTGATATCGACAGGAACTTTGCCGGTGGCAATGGCATTGTCGGCGAGCAGGTGCCTGTCGGCCTCGGATTCGGCTTCTCCAGCTGGTACAAGGATGATGGCCGTGTGACCATCTGTATTATGGGCGATGGCGGAATCAATCAGGGTGCGGTTTACGAATCGTTCAACATGGCTGCGCTATGGAAGCTGCCGATCGTTTTCGTGGTCGAAAATAACCAGTACGCCATGGGCACCTCGCTGGATCGCGCATCGGCAGAGACCCATCTCTTCAAGCGTGGCATCTCATTCAAGATTCCCGGCATGAAGATTGACGGCATGGATGTGCTGGAGTTCGAGAAGAAGATGCGAGAAGCGATGGAGCATGCGCGCTCAGGCAAGGGGCCGATGCTGGTTGAGGCGATCACTTACCGCTACCGCGGGCACTCGATGTCCGATCCGGCAACCTACCGGACACGCGCAGAGGTGGACGAGTGGCGTAGCGGCCGCGATCCGATTGCACGCCTGCAGGCGCAGATGATCGATGCCGGGCTGGCTACCGAAGAGCACTTCAAACAGAAAGACAAGGATATCAAGCAGCAGGTTGCGGCGATTGCCAAAGATGCGGAGGCGCAGCCGGAACCGGACGTCTCCGAACTGTGGACTGATATCTATAACGACCCGATCGAGAATGCATATCCCTATCCAGGCAAGGTGAACTGAAGATGAGCAAGATGACCTATCGTGAAGCACTGAACCAGGCAATGGTCGAGGAGATGAAACGCGATGATCGCGTATTCCTCATGGGCGAAGAGGTGGCCGAGTACAATGGCGCCTACAAGGTTTCGCAGGGGATGCTGGAGAAGTTCGGGCCAAAGCGTGTTATTGATACACCGATTACCGAGCTCGGGTTTGCCGGCCTGGGCGTAGGTGCTGCCATGGCCGGGCTGAGACCTATTATCGAGTTTATGACCTGGAACTTCGCCATTCTGGCACTGGACCAGATTGTTAATGCGGCAGCAAAGATGAAATACATGTCCGGCGGCCAGTATGATGTGCCGATGGTATTTCGCGGTGCGGGCGGTTCCGCGGCCCGCGTTGGCGCCCAGCATTCGCAGAGTCTGGAGAACTGGCTGGCCAACGTGCCCGGTCTGAAGGTGGTGATGCCCTCCAATCCGGCGGATGCGAAGGGGCTGCTAAAAGCATCAATCCGCGACAATGATCCCGTTGTGTTTATCGAGAACGAGATCAACTACGGTGATGTCGGAGAGGTTCCCGATAAGGAGTACATTATTCCGCTCGGCGTGGCTGATGTGAAACGGGCAGGAAGCGATGTCACCATCGTAGCGCATTCGCGCATGACCGGTTTTGCATTGCAGGCAGCCGAAATCCTGGCCGGACAGGGTATCGAGGCCGAGGTGATCGATCCGCGAACGATCAGGCCGCTTGATGAGAATACGATTCTGGCCTCGGTGGCCAAGACCAATCGTGCCGTAGTCGTCGAAGAGGGGTGGCGTTTTGCCGGTATCGGTGCCGAGATCTCCGCGCGCATTATGGAGCGGGGCTTTGATGATCTTGATGCGCCGGTTATCCGGGTGACCGGCAAGGATGTTCCGATGCCGTATGCCGCCAACCTGGAAGCGATGGCGCTGCCGAGTGTGGCCGAAATAGTCCAAGCCGCCCGTGTGGCGTGCGGAAAAGCGTAAGGGGAAATAATGCCGATTGATCTGTTTATGACTCAGCTCTCTCCAACAATGACCGAAGGGCGTATTGCCCGCTGGCTGAAGAAGGAGGGGGATACACTGGAATCGGGAGAGATCCTGGCAGAGGTGGAGACCGATAAAGCGACCATGGAGATGGAGGTGGTTGAAGAGGGTGTCCTGCACAAAATCATCTCCCCCGAAGGTTCCGTGGTTCCCGTCGGCAGTGTGATCGCCGTGATTGCGGAAGAGGGTGAAGATGTACCTGCCGATTATGTTCCGGAAGGAGGAGGGGCTGCAGCGCAAACCCCGGTCGCGCAGACAGAGGTCGAAGCGCCAGCTGTTGCTGCAGTGGCCGGGAAGGCTCCTGCTGCTGCACCGGCACCCGTAGCTAAAAAAGGTCGTATCAAGGCCAGCCCGCTGGCGCGCAGGCTTGCCAAACAGAAGGGTATTAATCTGGCCGCGATTACAGGCACAGGCCCAAATGGTCGTATCACCCGATCCGATGTCGAGAGTGCGGTCAGGCGTGGCATCAATATCGGGGGGAATGCTCCTGCTGTTGTCGCACCTCCGTCGAGGCCATTACCGGCGGGGCCACTGCCCTACCACGAAGATGAGTTCGAGCGCATTGAGAACTCCATGATGCGCAAGGCGATTGCCCGTCGACTGAGCGAGTCGAAGCAGCAGGTGCCGCACTTCTACCTGAGCCTCGATGTGGCAATGGATCGCCTGATGGATCTCAGGGCGCAGCTCAATGAAGCGGCAGATGGTGCTTTCAAGCTCAGCGTGAATGATTTTATTATCAAAGCCGTGGCAAAAGCGCTGGCTGACGTGCCTGCTGCCAATGCCAGCTGGACAGACAGCCATACCCTGCAACACAAACATGCCCATATCTCGGTGGCGGTAGCCATAGAGGGTGGCCTGATTACCCCGGTGATTCGATTCGCCGAACAGAAGGGGATTGCCGACATCTCTGCCGAAGTGAAAGAGCTTGCTACGCGAGCGCGAGCCGGCGCACTGCAGCCGGAGGAGTATTCGGGCGGCACTTTCTCGATCTCAAATCTCGGCATGTATGGCATCAGTCAGTTTGCTGCGATTGTAAACCCGCCGGAGGGGGCGATTCTCGCTGTTGGTGCTACCGAAGAGCGCGCTGTGGTTGAAAATGGCGCGGTTGGCGTAAAGAAGATGATGACACTGACCCTCTCCTGCGATCACCGCGTGGTGGATGGCGCGGTCGGAGCCGAATTCATGGCCGCCCTGAAGAAGCATATCGAAATGCCTGCCAGTGTGCTTATCTAGGTCAACTGTCTGAAAAATATGATTCGAACCGTCTTGTGCCCTAGTGTCGAAGCGGTGATTTTCCATGAGGTGGAAGCGTATGCCGATTGATCTGTTTATGACCCAGTTGTCCCCGACCATGACCGAAGGACGTATTGCCCGCTGGCTGAAGAAAGAGGGCGATGAACTTGTTTCCGGCGAAGTGCTGGCTGAGATCGAGACCGACAAGGCGACCATGGAGATGGAGGTTGTCGACGAGGGTATCCTGCACAGGATTCTTGAGCCTGAAGGTTCGATCGTCGCAGTGGGTGCCCCGATCGCCGTAATTCGCGAAGAGGATGAAGATGTCGCCGACGATTATGAGCCTGACGGCCTGACCCCTGACCGGGCGATCGAGATCAGGGAGGATGAGGAGTCTGAAGAGGCGGACACACTCGGGGCTGAGTCGGTGCCGGACATGCACCCGGCTTCCATTACCTCGCATGCGGTGCACGATGCTGATGAGGCGGAGACGCTGCATCTAAAATCTGCCGGTCTGTTCAATCCCGATGGAGAGTATGATGTTGTGGTGATCGGTGCCGGGCCAGGCGGATACGTGGCTGCGATTCGGGCTGCTCAGCTTGGCATGAAGGTGGCATGTATCGAGTCGACCCATCTGGGCGGTATCTGCCTGAACTGGGGCTGCATCCCGACCAAGGCGCTTCTGCGCACTGCCGAAGTGATTAACATCATCAAGCATAGTGGTGATGTGCTGGGTATCGGGGTGAGCGAAGCCAACCCCGATCTCGACAAGGCGGTGGCACGATCGCGTACCATCTCCGAGAAGCTCAACAAGGGAATCGGTTTCCTGTTTAAGAAGAATAAGGTGACCCATATCGAGGGATACGCCTCATTCGAGGCCGGCAACAGATTGATGGTCAAAGACAGCGAAGGTAATTCGCAGCAGGTCACGGCCAAGCATGTGATTGTTGCGACTGGAGCCCGCGCCCGCGCTTTCCCGGGTATGGAGGTCGACCATGAGGTGGTCATCACCTATAAGCAGGCACTTGCCCCGAAGGCACTGCCCGAAAAGCTGGTGGTGATCGGCTCCGGTGCCATCGGCATGGAATTCGCCTATTTCTACAAGGCGATGGGCTCCGATGTGACTGTGATTGAGGCGGCAGATCAGATTCTGCCTTTGGAGGATCACGAAATTTCCCGTGTGGTTGAGCGCAGCTTCAAGAAGCAGAAGATCAAGATCATTACCGGCGCCATGGTATCTTCGGCTAAGAACGTGGATGGCAAGGCAGTCGTCGAGTATGAGTCCAAGGGCAAGAGAGAGACGGTTGAGGGCGATGTCTGCCTGGTGGCGGTCGGTGTGATTGGTAATACCGATGCCATTGGTGCGGAGAACACCGCCATGCAGATTGAGCGCAACACCATTGCGGTTGACGACTGGTACCGTACCGATCATCCGGGCATCTATGCGATCGGTGACGTGGTGGGGGCCCCTGCACTGGCGCATGTGGCAAGCCATGAGGGCATTGTCTGCGTCGAGGCTATTGCCGGTAAACATCCGCACCCGGTCGATTATGGAAATGTGCCGGGCTGCACCTACTGCCAGCCGCAGGTGGGGTCATGCGGAAAGACCGAGAGGCAGTGTAAGGATGAGGGAATCCCCTACAAGGTCGGCCGAATGCCTTACGGCACCAACGGCAAGGCGATGGGGCTGGCTGAGACCGAGGGTATGGTCAAAACGATCTTCCACGCCGAATCCGGGGAGCTGCTCGGTGCACATATCGTAGGGGCAGAGGCGACCGAGATGATCGTTTCGCTTGGTGTTGCCAAGACGCTTGAAACCACTGAAGCGGAGCTGGCACACCACATGTTCCCGCATCCGACACTGTCGGAGATGATCCACGAGTCGGTGCTCGATTCCGACGACCGGGCGATTCACATTTAACGGTTTTGATGAACTGAAAAAGGCTCCCGAGGGAGCCTTTTTTGTTGCTGCTTAAGTTAACAGTACAGCCACGATGCCGGTGAGAAAGATGCCGTCGAAGGTGCCGGCACCACCGATGGAGGCGACGGGTGTGCCGAGCCGGGCGATATCACGGATATGCATCAGGTCAGCTCCGACCAGTACGCCCAGTGTGCCGGTGATATAGGCAAGCGGGGCAGCATATTCGCCGCCAAAGCTCACTGCGATAATGGCGGCAGTGACGGGAGCGACAAGTGGCATCATGCCGATGCCGACACCGGGGATCGGCCGGCTGGAGAGATAACAGATGATTGAACAGATACCGACCGAGAGCAGGAGTTCAGGCGTGCCGATCGGGAAGCGGTAAATCAGGCTTGCCGAGAAGACGATCGGAATCATGCAGCCGCCGACGTTGATGGCGATCATGGTCTTGCCCTGAAATTTCGGTACCGGAATGCCCAGCACCTTCTGGGCCACTTCAACGTTGATGCCGTTATCCGGCATGATCGCCTTGATCGACACCAGTGGCAGATTCAGCGCGCTGCCTATCAGTGAAAAAATCAGAAACAGGATGCCCTGCATTGGAGAAATGCCAAGTTTTTCCACCATCAGGGATATCACACCCAGCTGGACCAGCGAGAGCAGCAGCGTACCGGCCAGAATCGAAAGTACGATAAGCAGCAGAAGCCGGCCGGGCGAGGGGGGAAGTGGCATAACCCTATTGTAACAGAAAATGTTTCAGACTGAGTTTATTTACAGGTCGTGCAGATCAGGGGCGGGCTACCTCGACATAGCTATTAATGGGAAGGTGACAGACAGGACACGCATCCGGCGGCAGTTTGCTGACGGTAGTGCCGCAGTTCCGGTTGACGTAATAACGCGAGCTGGTTGCATCCATGCTGGATAAGAGCTTGTCGAAAAAGAGATCGGCGCCGCTATGGACTTTCACGATCAGGGCGCGGTGATGTTTCTCCGCCTCCCATGCAAAGCGAACATATTCCATCGCTTGCTGATGATTTTCCGGGTTAATGCGATCGATGTATCTGGGATACTGGTTGTTGATTTCGGCAAGCTCTGTTGTCGCAGCGTATTCAAGGTTCTCTTTCGTGCTTTCAGCCTTAATCGAAGAGAAATCAACCATGGCAACTGTGCCACCCAGCTCTTCGATCAGCGCTTTGAAATGCGCCGCGTGGATACTCTCGGAGAGGGAGATGGCCTTAAAGAGATGGGCGGTTCTCCCATAGCCATCCTCTTTGGCGCGTTCTGAAAAAAGGTTGAAGCGGTACTCTGCGCGAGTCTCGATGCCATAGAGCATCTGCATCACCGCCAGGGTTTCGGGATACGGTTTTGAAGCGGCGTCTTCAGCCTGTGAATGCTGGATGTTGCCGGAGAGGGCAAGCAGAAGGGCCGCAGTGAACATTGTCCATGCAGCGGGTCTGTGCATGGTGTCTTCCATAGAAGCACCACTATACACCCTTATTTTCGGAGTTGCAGCCCCTTGCTGGCAGCGGATGTCAGCTGTTCAGGTTTTCCAGACAGTCGTGAGCCGCAAGTTTGTAACACTCGGCAAGTGTCGGGTAGTTGAATACATTGGCTGCCAGGTCATGCACCGTTCCGCCAAAATGCATCAGTAACTGGCCGGTATGGATCAGTTCACTGGCATGCTCGCCGGCAATATGGACACCGATCAGCTTGTGCGATTCGGCATCGACAATCAGTTTTACCAATCCGATGGTATCGCCACTGATCTGGCCGCGGGCGCTCTCTTTGAAGTAGCCGCGTCCGACCACGTAATTGAGCCCCTCTTTCTTGGCCTCTTTCTCGGTTTTGCCGACCCAGGAGAGTTCCGGGATGGCATAGATTGCCATCGGCAGGTGCTCTGGCATGGCGTGTGTCTTTCCCGCAAAGGCATGCAGCACACAAGCGCGCCCCTGCTCCATGCCGGTGGAGGCCAGCGCGGGCCTGCCAATCAGGTCGCCAACGGCATAGATGTGGGGAATACTGGTCTGGAAATCCTCATTAACGGCAATCCAGCCGTTATCCAGTTCGATGCCGATCTTGGGGGTATTCAGGTTCTGGGAGTTCGGTTCCCGGCCCAGTGCGTAAAGTACTGCTTCGGAGTAGAGCTTCTTTCCTGATTCCAGAAGTGTAAGGGTGCGCCCCTCTTCGCAGCTGATGGCAGCCACCCGCTCTTTCATATGAAGTTGCACACCCATATTCTCAAATGATTCGGCCAGCACACCGACAACATCCTCGCTGAGGTAGGAGAGCAGCTGTTCGTGAGAATCGACAATCGTGACCTCTACGCCCAGAGCGGCAAAGATCGAAACAAATTCACAGGCAATAACGCCGCCGCCGACCACCAGCAGGCTTTTCGGCAGTTTTTTGAGATTAAGAATCGAGGTTGAGTCGAGCACGGTTTTCTTGTCGAACGGGATGTGCGATGGACGGCGCGGCCTGGAGCCGGTGGCCAGTACGATCACCTCGGCTGAAAGGGTTTTGGACCTGCCTTTGGCGTCAATGATTTCAAGGGTGTGCTCATCGAAGAAAGAGGCCTCGCCCGGGATGACCGATACCCCGGATTTAAGCAGCCTTTTAACGATCACCGACTCCTGCTGTGCAATGACCATCTCCTTTCGGCGAACAGCATCGGCAAGCAGGCCGTAGCGGGTTGTCGAGAGTGCACCGGAGGCGATGCGCATGCCGTGGTCGCTGGCACGCGATGCGAGGTAGGCTGCTTCGCGAAGTGCCTTGGATGGAATTGTGCCGGTCTGCAGGCCTGCGCCTCCGATGCTCGGCTTACGCTCCACAATAGCCGCTTTTTTGCCCATGCGTGCAGCCTGCCACGCGGCATGCTGTCCGGCAGGACCGGAACCGACGATCAGGATGTCATAGTCCATAACTTGCTCTCCTGTCAGTTGACACTAGAAGGCTGATGCAACAGGCATCTCCCCGGAAAACCGGGGAGGCGCTGTTACTTCATCGGCTGGAACTCCGAAGGATCCTGTTCAGCCATATGCTCGTAGGTTGCCCAACGCAGATCGGCTGACTCCTGAGCCAGATTCATCAGGCGCTCCGCCTCCTCCGGATGATTGCGCTGCAAAAGCTTGTAGCGCATCTCGGTGTATGCGTAATCCCGCACCTTCATTGTTGGCGTAGGGGAATCGAGTACGAAAGGCTTCTTGCCGGCCTGGCGCAGCATCGGGTTGTAGCGGATCAGCGGCCAGTAGCCGGAAGCCACAGCCATATCCTGCTGATGCAGTCCCTGTGTCATGTCGATGCCGTGAGCAATGCAGTGGCTGTAGGCAAGGATGATGGACGGGCCCGGATAATCTTCCGCTTCACGCATCGCCAGCAGTGTCTGCTGAGGGTTGGCACCCATGGCTACTCGCGCAACGTAGACATTGCCGTAGGAGATTGCCTGCAGTGCCAGATCCTTCTTGCCAACCGGCTTACCAGCCGATGCGAACTTCGCGGTTGCACCGATCGGCGTCGACTTGGAGGCCTGGCCACCGGTGTTGGAATAGACCTCGGTATCGAGCACCAGTACGTTGATATTGCGGCCAGATGCAAGCGCGTGGTCGAGGCCCGCTGAGCCGATATCGTAGGCCCAGCCGTCGCCACCGATCAGCCAGACGCTGCGGCGAACCAGATGGTTAACCACCGTCAGCAGGTTCTTGGCACGCGGGTCGTCGATGCCTTCGAGTACCAGCTTCAGCTTCTCAACACGTTCGCGCTGTTTGGTAACTTCATAGCCGATTGACTGGTCGGCATTAAGAAGTTCATCCATAAAGTGCGGATCAAGGAATTCGCTCAATGCCTCCACCTGCTGCTTGGCCATATGGGCATGGTGGTCGGCGGCAATACGCATGCCGAGACCGAATTCTGCATTATCCTCGAACAGCGAGTTCGACCATGCTGGTCCCCTGCCATCCTTGTTCGATGTCCAGGGTGTTGCAGGCAGATTGCCGCCGTAGATAGAGGAGCAGCCGGTGGCATTGGCAACCAGCAGCCGCGGACCGAAGAGCTGGGTCAGCAGGCGTACATACGGTGTTTCACCACAGCCTGAGCATGCACCCGAAAACTCGAACAGAGGCTCAAGGAACTGGGCGCCGCGAACAGAAGAGTAGTCGATCGTAGCGCGATCGTTGTAAGGGATGCTTTCGAAGAACTCCACATCCTTGCGCCCCTGTTCCATAAGCGGCGCTTTGGCCGTCATGTTGATCGCCTTCTTTGTCTTCGTTTCATCAGTCAGGTCGAATGCCGGGCAAGCATGCACGCACATTTCGCAGCCGGTACAATCTTCCTGGTAGATTTCCAGCGTGTAGCGTGTTTCCGGGAAGCCGCGAGCCGATACCGGTGCGGACGGGAACCCGTCATGTGCCCTCTCCAGGTGATCTTCATGGTAGAACTTGGCACGGATGACACTGTGCGGGCAGACAAAACTGCAATTGCCGCACTGAATACACACATCCGGTTCCCATTTCGGTACGAAATCGGAAACGTTGCGTTTTTCCCACTGTGCCGAGCCAGAAGGGTAGGTGCCATCAACCGGAATCATGGAAACAGGCAGATCATCACCCTTGCCGGCCAGCATGGGTGCGATCACATTCTGGACAAACTCCGGAGCCTGAACCGGCACCATCAAATCCATGTCACGGTGGCTGCTGACTACTGCAGAGACCTCCACCTTGTGAAGATGGTCGAGGGCTGCATCCACTGCCTTGAAGTTCTGCTGAACGACATCCATGCCTTTACGGGCATAGGTCTTTTCAATGGCAACCTTGATCTGTGCAATCGCCTCGTCACGCGGCAGCACGCCGGAGAGGGCGAAGAAGCAGGTTTGCATGATGGTGTTGATGCGACGTCCCATGCCTGCATCGCGGGCAACGGTCGAGGCATCGATCACATAGAAGTCGATGTTTTTATCGATGATCGCCTGCTGGACCTGTTTCGGCAGTTCATCCCATACCTGGTTGGCAGGTGTAGGGCTGTTGAGCAGGAATACGGCGTTTTCTGCCGCCTTGTCGAGCATCTCAACCTGTGAAATAAAGGTGGATTTGTGGCAGGCGATAAAGTTGGCCGAATCAACAAGATAGGGGGCGCGAATCGGGTCGGAACCGAAACGCAGGTGCGATACGGTCTGTGAACCCGCCTTCTTGGAGTCATAAACAAAATAACCCTGGCAGTTCAGATCGGTGTTCTCACCGATAATCTTGATGCTGTTCTTGTTCGCCGAAACGGTGCCGTCAGAGCCCAGGCCGTAGAAAAGGGCGCGGGTGACATGCTTTGGCTCGATATTGAAGCGCTTGTCATAGGTGATGCTGGTATGGGTAACGTCATCATTGATGCCGACAGTAAAGCTGTTTTTCGGATTATCCTTCGCCAGCTCTTCGAAAACACCCTTAACCATGGCTGGGGTGAACTCTTTGGAGGAGAGGCCGTATCGGCCGCCGATTACGCGTGGCAGTGCCGCCAGTTCACCAATCATCACCGACTCGGAAAGTGATGCCATCACATCCTGATAGAGTGGCTCGCCGCAGGCTCCCAGCTCCTTGGTGCGATCGAGCACTGCAATCTTCTTCACGGATGCAGGCAGCGCTGCAATCAGGTGCTTGCGGGAGAAGGGGCGGTATAGGCGCACATTGATCACGCCAAGTTTTGCTCCCTGTGCATTAAGAACTTTGATGGTCTCTTCAACCGTCTCGGTTCCGGAGCCCATGATAATGACCACATGCTCGGCATCATCGGCGCCGAAATAGTCGAAAAGATGATATTGACGACCGGTCAGATCGGCAAACTTGTCCATGGTCTCCTGCACGATGCCGGGGACTGCATTGTAGAACTGGTTGGCGCTCTCGCGGCCCTGAAAGTATACATCCGGGTTTTGTGCGGTGCCGCGGATAAACGGGTTGTCAGGATCAAGGGCGCGACGGCGATGCGCGTAAACCAGTTCATCGTCGATCATCATCCTGATCTGTTCATCGGAGATCAGGCTGATCTTGTTGATTTCGTGGGAGGTGCGGAAGCCGTCGAAGAAGTTCATGAACGGAATGCGTGCCTTAAGGGTGGCGGCATGTGAAATCAGGGCGGCATCGTGCGCTTCCTGAACCGATGCTGACGAGAGCATGGCAAAACCGGTGGAGCGGGCAGCCATCACATCCTGATGGTCACCGAAGATGGAGAGTGCCTGTGTGGCCAGCGAACGTGCGGCCACATGGAAGACTGTTGATGTCAGCTCGCCGGCAATCTTGTACATGTTGGGGATCATCAACAGCAGTCCCTGTGATGCGGTGAACGTTGTGGTCAGTGCGCCGGTCTGCAGTGCGCCGTGAGCGGTGCCTGCTGCACCGCCTTCGGACTGCATCTCAATCACATCGGGGACCTGGCCCCAGATGTTCTTCTTTCCCTGGGCAGACCACTGGTCGCACTGTTCGGCCATGTCAGAGGATGGCGTGATCGGATAGATCGAGCAGACTTCGCTTACTCGGTAGGCGATATGGGCGACACCACTGCCGCCGTCAAAGGTAACCTGTTTGGCTTTGTTCTTCTCTGTCATGTGGGATCGTCCTTATTCCTTGACCATTTCGATAGCGTGGCACGGGCACTGCTCAAAACATGCGGCGCAACCGGTGCACTTGTCGTAGTCGTATAGATAACGTTTGCCTTTGCCCAGCTTGATGATCGCATCTTCCGGGCAGGAGCCATAGCAGCCGTCGCACTCGAAACAGTTGCCGCAGGAGAGGCAGCGCTTGGCCTCAAACAGCGCCTCTTTTTCCGAGTAGCCCTGCAGGATCTCCTCGAAGCCACCAAGCCGTGCTTCAGGCGACAGCTCGCCCTGTTTGCGTTTCGGCGCTTCAGTGCTGTACCAGAGCTGTAACTTGTCGTGTTCGACGATCGGGTGCTTGGCTGCCGGCTGGTAGCTCTCACCGCGCAGCCATGCATCGATATAGCGGGCTGCCTTCTTGCCGTGGCCTGTTGCAATGGTCACGGAACGCTCGCTCGGCACCATGTCGCCGCCGGCAAATACGCCGTCCGCGCCGGTCATCATGTTCGGGCCGACAATCACTGTGCCGTCCCAGTTGAACTCAATGCCTTCCACCTTTTTCAGGAAGCCGGTATCGGTATCCTGGCCAACGGCCATGATCAGTGCGTCGGTTTCAAGTGTTTCAGTCCTGCCGGTTGGTTGCGGCCGGCCATCCGCATCCAGCTCCATCACCTCAACGGTCATGGTGGTGCAGTCGATCTCCTTGATGGTGCGCAGCCAGTTGATCTTCACGCCCTCTTCAATCGCCTCATCCGCCTCGAAATCGTGGGCAGGCATGCTGGCGCGGTCGCGGCGGTAGATAATTACGGCCTCTTCGGCACCCAGGCGCTTGGCGGTACGGGCTGCATCCATGGCGGTGTTGCCGCCGCCGTAGATGGCAACGCGGCGGCCCAGCTGCAGGTCTTCGCCGTTTTCAACACTCTTCAGGAAGCTCACCGCATCCATCATCTTACGTGCATCGCGGCTGGGGATCTCAATGTTCTTGCTCAGATGTGCACCGACTGCGATAAATACCGCATCGAAGCCACCTTCAGCTTTTGCCTTCTCGATATCCTCGACCCGACAGTCGAGAACGATCTTGGCGCCCATGTCGACAACGCGCTGAATCTCCTGGTTGAGCTCTTTACGCGGCATACGGTAGGCGGGAATGCCGAAATGGATCATGCCGCCGGCCACCGGGCCCGCTTCACGGATCTCCACTTCATGGCCCAGCCGAATCAGATGGTAGGCAGCCGAGAGGCCGGAAGGGCCTGCGCCGACAATCAGAACGCGTTTACCCCCTGGTTTCGGCGTAAACTCGGGCTTCCACCCCTTCTCCATTGCCAGATCGCCGAGGAAGCGCTCGACGGCATGGATGCTTACCGTGTCATCTGTGTAGTTGCGGTTGCACGCGGTTTCGCATGGGTGGTAACAGACGCGACCATGGATCGCAGGAAACGGGTTGTTCTCCAGAAGCTTTTGCCAGGCAGCCTCATATTCGCCGGCCTGTGCAAGAGCCAGCCATGCCTGAATATCTTCGCCGGCAGGACATGCATGATTACATGGCGGCAGGAAATCCATATATACCGGCTTGCGGGAGCGGTGGGCGCCGGTGCCGGTATCGTGTTTGGTCAGGTCAAGGCTACCTGTCATGTATTTCTTAGAACTCATGGGCTGCTTCTCTCAGTCAGAAAATATTAGTCCAGCAATAAAGGCCGGAACTATAATCTAAATTGGTGCGGATGAGTACTCACAGTTGACCCGTCTGAGGCTCCGGTATTGCGACCGGAAGGTTGTTTGTCTTCCATGCCGACCAGTCGCCCTGCAGATGGAATACGCGCTCGAATCCATTTTCCAGCAGGGCTGATTCCACCATGGATGCCCGCATGCCGGAGAGGCAGTAAACCACAACCGGATGCTGTCTGTAACCGGCAATCTCATGCAGTCGCCCATCGATTTCGCGGTGGTCAATGTGCCTGGCTCCGGGAATATATCCTTGCGCATATTCCTCTGGCGTACGGACGTCGAGGATGAGAATTTTCTCTCCGCTATTGATGGCATCCAGTAGCTGAGTCTGCGTTAAGACGGGTGCCCCGCTCTCCAGCGAGCAGGCGGCAAGCGTGGACAGCAGAAGAAACAGCAGAGAACGGATGTATATGCGCATTTGCTCTGTTATGTCTCCTCTTTTCATATATTCTTAACGCAGGAACCATAACGTTTCGGAGCAGATAAATTCAAGCGAAGGGGAGATGTTTATATGGAACTGTTAATTGTCGGACTGGTCATCTTTTTTGCCATCCACCTGATACCGGCGATGGGGTCACTGCGCTCCTCTCTTGTCGGGAAGTTTGGCGACAACGGCTATAAGGGCATCTTTGCACTGGCTTCGCTGGCGGGCCTTGTGCTGATCGTGCTCGGCAAGGGAGATGCTGATTTCATAGAGGTGTATGAACCGCCTTCGTGGGGTATGCATGTCACCGGGCTGATGATGCTTCTCGCACTTGTTGCCCTGGTCTCTTTCAAGCTGGAGACGAGTCTGAGACGAATCACCGCCCACCCGATGCTCTGGGGCATCACCTTCTGGGCAACGGGCCACCTGTTTGCCAACGGCGATGCCGCGTCGCTTCTGCTGTTCGGTTCGTTCCTGATTTACTCCCTGTTTGCCATGGCCTCTGCAAACCGGCGTGGAGCAAGGCCTTCTGGCCGCAAGATGGCCTTGATGCAGGATGGCATTGCGCTGGTGGTGAGTTCAATTATCTATGTCGCCCTGATGATGATGCATGCTCACTTCACAGGCATCTCTCTGATGTCTTGATTCAGGTCGATGCAGAGGCGAGAAGCGCCCGATAGCGCTGCTTCATGTGGCGCCATGCCAGTTTCGAGATATCAATGGCTGCCGGTTCCGTATGTTTTGAAAGGGCGATGATTCTATCCGCCATCGCTGCAGCCTCCCTGTCGGCGTCATCTGCGCATGATTCGGCCAGATAACCCGCGTGAATAAATTCCGGATAAGCAAGCCGCCTGGGGGCGACAGGAGTGCAGCCGCAGGCAACTGCCTCCAGTATGGCAATGCCCTGAAAGTCGTGCAGGGCAGTCGAGATTGCGATGTCACTGCTGCGGAGAATATGTAGATAAGCCGCTCGATCCTCGATATAGCCCCATTTGCCTATGCGGTGCGAAAACTGCATGCGCATGGCATCGAAACTCTCAGGCATAGCTCTGAACTGCTGGCCGATAATGTGGATGCGGTAGTCCAGGCCTGCTGTTTCCAGCTTCTGCATCAGCAGGAGAAGCCGTTCAGGCCCCTTGTCATACTCCCAGCGGTGGTTCCATAACAGGGTCGTCGGCCCCTCTTTATTTCTTTCACGGCGGGCAAAACATGCCTCATCCAGCGGCACCGGCAGCACCAGACTCTTTGCCGCCAGTGAATCGATCAGGGTGGTTGGGGCGTGGTCCGGCATCTTCCTGATCAGCGCCAGGGCCCCGGCCAGGAAGCTGTCGCGATTATATGCCGAGTTGAAGACGAGCCGGTCGGCGGCGAGTCCTGAGTAGATGGATGTGATCTGTGCCTCCACACTCGGGTGCGCATGGCCAGATTCAGGATAGGCGAACTGGTTTTCATGAAAGTAGATGATGGCGGGTGTTGTGGAAAGGCCGGGGACGATGCCGCGCAGGGTGGCAAGGTCGACCATCGATGTTGCAAGGATCAGGTCGTATGGCTCGTTCAGCATCTGTCGCTGTTCGCCGGCCCAGGAAAAAGCGTTGCCACGGATCCGCCATGAGAAATGGCGGGGAGGGAGTGCTAATACGCACCATTCATGTTCCGGCAGGTTGTTCGCAAGCCCCTGTCGCCACTGGCGATGGCTGGCCGCATCATAGGCGGAGAGAAGAAGGATTCGCATGAGCCGATTGTAACGGCTGGCTGTCAAAGCAACAGGGGCTCGCACAGGCGGGCCCCTGATCTGGTCGTTGAGATGCTATTTGTCGAGTTTGGTGATCTTGGAGCCCTCAAAGGTGAGGTTGAACATCAGTCCCTTGTTGGAGAAGATGAAGCCGATAATCGGATCCTTGATCGTGTTGGTGTCAACATCACCCCCGGCTCCAACGGTGACCACTGCAACGCTGCCATCGACACCGGCCTTCCAGCCGTCGCTGGATTTAAAGCTCGTGAGCGCATCCCGGGTCATAAACATGATAATCTGAGATTTCATCTGCGCCCCCAGCTGGAAGCCGATGGAGGCTGAAGCTGTGTTGTAGTAGCCGGTGGTTTTTCCGCCCTCAAGTAACGCACCTTCGCCATATTCACCGCCGATGCCGATGCCGGCCTTGAATACCTCGGGGAAGACGAGGATGCCGACAGCCTTGTTTGCAAGCTCCTTGCCGGATTTAACCTGTGAGTAAAATGTGGTCAGGGTTGCCCTGACCTTGGCATTAATCTCCTCTTTGCTGGCCGCGTTGGCGGTGGCGGGCAAAGAGAGCAGGCTTAGTGCTATAAACAGATATAATAATCGAATGGATGCAGCTTTCATACAGACCTCCTTGGAACGATGCTTCGATTATAGCAAACTTTTCACAGCGCGCCTGTAGATGGCTATGATAGGCATCACAGGGAACGGTCAGATACCCCGACAAGGGAGGCGAAACTGAAAAAAATGGCAATTGCAGTGATCACCATTCTGCTTCTGGCGCTGACTGCGTTTGCAGCCATGGCCATCCAGTCGCAGTCACCACCGAAAACATTAGGGCTGCAGGATGGCATGCTTCGAGCCTGCCCGGACAAGCCGAACTGCCTCTGCAGTGAAGCCATCCTGTCCGCCAACGTGCGAAACAGAAGTGAACCCATTGCCATCTTCAGCGGCCACTCGCAAAAGCGGGCGTGGCAACTGCTCAGGCAGGCTGTTATTCACTCTGGCGGTACGATTGAACAGGAGAGAGATGGTTACCTGCATGCAACCTACAGCTCCAGGCTTTTCCGTTTTATCGATGATTTCGAAGCGCGGCTTGACCGGCAGGCGGGGGTGATTCATCTGCGCTCTGCTTCCCGTGTTGGCCACTCCGATTTCGATGCCAATCGGAAAAGGGTGGAGACCATTCGCCGCGAATACCTGAAAGGTCTATCTCAGCAGTAGCCGGTGCATCACTGCGATGCAGCGATCCATTACACACTCCACGCCTGCATCGGTCGCGATTTTCCAGCTCTCCGCATTGATAATGCCCTGCTGTAACCAGAGGCAGCCGGCACCCATTGCAACAGCCTCTTTGGCTACCGGAGGGGTGAACTCAGCCCGGCGGAAGACATTAACGATATCGACATGCTCAGGGATCGAGGCGAGATCCGGATAGGCTTTCTGGCCGAGGATCGAGTCGGCTTTCGGATGCACGGGGTAAACGCGGTATCCCGCCTTGATCAGGAATGCCGCGATCTGATGGCTGGTGCGATGCTCTTTTGGCGAGCAGCCATAGACGGCAACTGTTTTCGCATCCCTCAGCAGGCGGGCGATGGTGCTGTCATCGGGATTTGACCATGGTATGTTGTGATCTTCAGGCAAGAGGCACCTCCTTCTTCCCTCCGGATACAGGGAGAGTTGTGAAAGGGTCGCCTAAAAACTTGGATTTTGCCACAGGAATCGCGATAATGGGCTGATTTTTCAGGGGTATGGGTTTCATGAGAGTTCTGATCACACTACTATTTTTCGTCGCCTTTGCTGGGGCGGCCGAGGCTGAAACACGTTATATCGTTGATCAGGCCAAATTGCCGATGCGTGCAGGGCAGAGCACCGGCCACAAGATTGTTCGCATGCTCTCCAGCGGTACGGCCGTGGAGTTGCTGGGCCAATCTGCGGACGGCTACGCACATATCAGGACAGCCGATGGCAAGGAGGGGTGGATTCTCAGCCGCTATCTGATGAATACACCGGCAGCCAGAGATCGCCTTGCACAGTTCGAGAAGGAGTTGAATCAGCTGGGTGAACTGAAAAAGAGGTTGGCTGCAGCTGAATCCGACAGGGATAACCTGAGAGGGGAGAAGGACAGGATTGAGGCAGAACTTGCGCTGTTGAAAAAAGCTTCTGCCGAGACAGCCGAAATGCTTGAGGAGAACCGGTCGCTGAAGGCCGACTCGGCTGAGGCAAAACGGGCGCTTGAGGAGTATCGCGAAAATACCGAGGACCTGACCAACAGTGCCCACCAGCGCTGGTTTATGCTTGGTGGCGGCGCAATCCTGGCCGGTGTTCTGCTCGGGCTGCTGCTGCCCTATGTGCGGGTTCGCCGTAAGAAGCGCTGGGGTGGGTATTAGGCCCTGATCACAACAGCATTGCTGGCCACTTGAGGAATTCGGGTTAGCATCCCGTCCATGGCTATTGTTAACCGTCGTGCTCGGCACGAATATCATATTCTGGAAACCTTTGAGGCGGGCATCATTCTGACCGGCCCCGAGGTGAAGTCGATCCGTGCCGGCCAGGCCAATCTGGCCGAGGGGCACTGCATTATCCGTAACGGCCGGGTGCTGCTGATCGGCTGCCATATCAGCCCCTACAAGCCCGCCTACCAGAACAACCCTGCAGACCCCGCAAGGACGAAAGAGCTGCTTCTGCACAAGAAAGAGCTGGAGCGCCTGCTCGGCAAGTTGAAGGAGAAGGGGCTGACGCTGGTGCCGCTGAAGCTCTATTTCAATGCGCGCAACTTTGCCAAACTCGAGATTGGACTCGCCCGTGGCAAGAAGATGCACGACAAGCGCCAGGATGTGAAAGAGCGCGATATCAAACGCGATCTCCAGCGTCGTTACAAAGTCTGATACCCCCACTTATTCCGGCATAGTGACGATCCGGCCCAAGGTGTAGTCTCTCCCCATGTTGAATGTCCTGCTTGGAATGGCCCTTATCATTGTGGCCGGTGTTGCCTGGAAAATGGTGCTTGGCGGGAAATCCGCCGAGACGATCCGCTCTCATCTGGCACAATCGGTCTACCATATCTTCCTGCCTGCCCTGGTACTGCATGTGCTGTGGCAGTTCCCTGTCGGGCTGAATACGATTCGTATTCCTGTCGTGGCACTGCTTAGCGTGTTGCTGTCGCTATTGGCTGCTTTCCTGCTCTATGGCAATGGCAAGCTGGTTCGTGCATTCCTTCCCGGACAGGCCAATCGCGCTGTCGGCGCACTGCTGCTGGCCAGTGCCTTCGGCAACTTCTCCTATCTGGGCCTTCCGGTTCTCTCACAAACATTCGGTGACTGGGCCCGGGTGGTGGCGATTCATTTCGACCTGCTGGCCTCAACCCCGCTGCTGTTCACCATCGGTATCATTCTGGCGCGATATTATGGTGGCTCCGGCGAGGGTATGCATCCGCTGGTCAGCCTCTTCCGGGTACCGGCTGTCTGGGCTGCACTGGCTGGCCTCACATTAAGTGCTGCCAAGGTGCCGATACCGGTCTGGTTTGATGGGACGCTATCTACGCTGGGGGCTGCCGTAGTTCCCCTGATGCTGCTCTCCGTCGGCATGGCACTGCGCTGGCAGTCCGGCTGGATGGCACGAATTCCGGTTCTGCTCCCGGTTATATTGATTCAGTTAATTCTGATGCCCCTGATTGCATGGAGTGCAGCTATCGGTACCGGTATGCCGGATGAATACCTGGCCCCCGTTGTGATTGAGGGTGCCATGCCGACGATGGTGTTGGGGCTTGTGATCTGTGACCGTTTCAAGCTCGATGTGGCTCTCTATGCCGAAGCGGTGACGCTGACCACTGCGCTGTCGCTGCTGACACTGCCCTTCTGGCTGCAGCTCTTGTCATGACAGGGTGATTCGGGAGTTTGAAGCATGAACAGGAGTTGCCGCTATTGTTGTTTTCCGCACTCATGCAATTCAATGGCGCTTCTGTGTAGTTACCACCCCCCTCTCCCTCTTTGCTTACAAAACCAGAAAAGCTGGCCTTTAGCGAAGGCTGACTCATGACTGATAATAGAACCTTGTAGAAACAGAGGGATTATTCATCTATAATTAATATGTATTGTCACGAGATGCATAAATGGCCTATGGGCAGGTTCGGCCTGGTTGTCTTGGGGGTGCTAATGTTTCGCTTAGGTTCTTGCCGGTGCTTGGTTTTTCTTAATGGCGTGCCCCTCCCTTTATTGACCGTGGCTGTCAATAAGACGACATGATTCCAGACACAAGAAGACCCTGGCTCAAGGCATCCGCTCCCTTTTTACTGGTTCTTGCTATTGGGTTGGTTAGTTCGGTTTCAATGATACTCATAAAAGAAAAAAATGAGTGGGTTCATCATACTGATCAGGTGATAGAGCAGGCCGGTTTGATTGCAAAATTGATAGTCGATATGGAAACTTCCGAGCGCGGCTTCCTGCTGACCGGTGAGGAGCGTTTTCTCGAACCCTACAATCTGGCTGATAACAAGATCGATAATGCCATTGGCTATCTTTCAGAGTTGGTGGCGGACAATCCACCTCAGGTAGAGCAAGCCCGGAAGATTGGACGGCTAATCAATCAATGGAAGGAACAGGCCGCCATACCCGAGATAAATAAGCGTCGCGAGGTAGATGTAACAGGCGGCAGCATGGCAAGGCTGCAGGCTATGCTGGTTGAGCGCACAGGTAAGAAGATTTTAGATCGCATTCGAGTTCGGGCAGACCTGCTTGATCAGGTTTTCAAACGGGATGGTCTGACTGAAGGACGCCTATTGCTGCTTCAGGTCACCAAGGCCATGGTTGATATGGAGACAGGCGAACGCGGTTTTCTGATCACTGGTCAGGATGAGTTTCTCGAGCCATATGACAGTGGCCGCGAAATGCTTATTAAGTATTTTGATCAATTAACCAGCTATTGCCGCAGGCAATCACAGGAGGCTATTCCTCATGTTGAGGCGCTGTTTCAGGATGCCAGTCAATGGCAGATTATGGCAGGCACTCCCGAGATCAATGCGCGCAAAAAGATGAATGAGAAGTTGGTGGAACTGGGTGAAGTAATTAACATGGTGAAGGCGGGTACCGGGAAGTCAATCATGGATCAGATCCGCGTCGAGCTGGCCACCTTTGAAGATGTGGAGCGCCGCTTGAGAGTAGGGCGTATTCAGGAAGCCTCAGCGCTTACATATTTCGGACTGTTATACACCCTCATTAGTGCCATTGTGGCGCTTCTGCTCGGTTACTGGTTTCTGCAGAGGAAAAATTGGCTTGGAGGTGATCGATGATCTGTTTCCGAGTTATGATGAAGTACCTCGTTTGTCTGGTGGGGCTGTTATTCCTGTATGCAGGTACGACTGTTGCTCAGGAGATGTCGGTATTTATCAGCCCATCCCAGGCCTATGCAGAGGCGGTTCAGATTGAGAAAGAGGTGGAGCTTCTGCTCAAGCACTTCAAGATCTCCGCAAGAATTCATCCGAAGCCCTACAAGGCTGAGTTGAAACCGCGCCACGTTTTTGAGAAGGCCTATGTTGTACTGACCAAAGTCCAGATTTTGCGGGAAAAGAACGGCTTCTCCCGTTTCAGCATAGTTTCTCTGGAACCGAAGATGTCTGTGGACTCAGAGCTGGTTTATGAACAGGCCCAGAGAATCCTCACAGAACTTAGAATTATCAAGACCCGTCTGGGCATCTCAGCTCAGGTTTCTGCCGCAAAAAGCTATTCAGGAAAAAGGCCGATTGATGTTTTCAACAAGCTTCACCAGATATCGCTGAATATTGAACTGCTTAATCAAGAGCCGATTTCACCCAATCATGTGTTCGCTGTTGTCATGAAGATTGATCATGATGTTGATGACATTCTTCGCCAGCGCCTTGTCGATGATCAGACCTTCCCTCCAGCAAAGGTCGAAGGTGCCAAGCCTGTCGATACACTGGCCTCCGTGTTTGCACTAATGGGTGAGATTCAGCGGCTGCAGGGGCAGGTTGGTATCGGGCGCACCGACTTTTCAGCATTTGAGCAGAGTGAAGATGTAGAGCCATCCGATGTTTTCAATATGGTGGGGATGGCCTTTGCCGAGCTGCAGACGCTCAAGGCAAGCCTTGATATCACTACAATTGCCCCTCCTGCAGAGCGTTTTGAAGGAAAGACACCGGCCGATGTGCAGCAGCTCATAAGCTGGGTGACCAGAAAGCTGCGCTTGATCGAACAGCTAAGATAGGAGCCTGAGATGAGATGGAGTGAGGCAATATTGCGCAAAACCGGCATTGAGAAGCTGGCTATCCGCAGGAAAATGTTCACCCTCTTCTATCTGGTTGTAACGATCGCTATCGCGGTTGTCGGCTATTACGGCTATCAGTCAGCCAGGGAGGCCTATCGCCAGCATGCATTGGCGCAGGTGGTGGAGAAGACGGACGATGTCTCCCGCAGCACCATGGAGCTCTTGTCTCTGGTTGCCAATGACATGAACTTTATATCCAGCTATTACGGGCTGAAACGATACCTCTACTGGCAGGATCTGAAGGTTCCCGGCAGTGCCGCCATCTGGAAAAGTTCCACGACAGACGCATTCGAAGCGTTTATGCGTAACTACGATTATCTCTACAAGATCCGGTTCCTGGATAACAACGGGGCTGAGGTCATCAGTATCCGTAGTGACAGGGCAGCAGGGAAAGTGCAGGTTGAGAAAGGGCGCAACCTTCAGGACAGGCACCATGAGGCCTACTTCAGTGAAACCTATATGATGGAAGAAGATGGGCTCTACACCTCGTCACTGGACCTTAACAGGGAGTATGGCAAAATCGAGAAGCCCCACATCCCGGTGCTGAGGTATGCCCGTCCGGTATATGGTGCCAACCATGTGAAGTACGGTGTGGCGGTGATCAATATATATGCCGATTACATTCTCTCGTTTGTCAGAAGCGTCGATGAAGGCAGTGATGGCGACTACAAGCTGATCTCGGCAGATGGCTTCTATTATTACAACTCCGATGCGGAGAAGTCATGGGGCCACCTTCTGGGTCACCATGTCAGCTTTGCCAGCGAGCACCCCGAAATATTTGCCGCCATCTCCGGAAAGGAGAGCGGTCTTATTGAGCTGGATAATAAGGTTATCAGCTTTACCAAGATCTACCCCAACCCCCAGGACAAAACCAACTACTGGTATCTGCTAGGTATGATTGATGAAGATGTGGTGCTGGCCCAGCTCAACCAGTTCGTCACCATATCAGCCATCATCTTTGTTATGACGCTTCTGCTCGTGTTTATCTCCGGCCGTCTCTCCATCAACAGCCTGCTGAGCCCGTTGATAACCCTTACCCGCCAGATGCAGCGCCTGAGTCAGGGTGAACTGCGACGTGAGGAGATAGACTACAGGGCGGATGATGAGATCAGTGCCATGCTTAAATCGAGTGACAGCGTAATAGCCAACCTGGAGGCGCTGACCACACAGGTCGACACGATCTCCTCAGGTGATTATTCACAGCAGGTTCACGTTCTCTCCGACAAGGACAAGTTGAGCATGGCTATCAATAATATGACTGCCACCCTGAAGAAAAACAGGGAGGAGAATGAGATCCGGGAGTGGCTCTCCGACGGGCTTACACAGCTTGCCCGTGAGCTCTCAGGTGAGAATAACCTGCAGCAATTGGCGGAAAAGGCTGTCTCCTTTATCGGCCGCTATGTCGATGCCGGCCATGGTGTAATCTATCTCTACAGTGAATCAGATGAAGGGGAGACGCTTGATCTTCTAGGCTCCTATATGTTTACCGAGCGAGCCAACCTCTCCTCCCACTACAAGCTGGGAGAGGGGGCTATTGGCCAGGTTGCACGTGAGCGCAAAGCGATCCTGCTCAAGGAGATCCCCAAAGAGAGAAAGATCAGTACAGGCACCACCAGTGAGACCCCGCTGAATACCTTTACCTTCCCGCTGATCTATGAGGGTGGGCTGTGTGGCGTTGTTGAGTTCGCCTCATTTGAGCCATTCACCGAGCTTAAACAGCAATTCTTTGACGAATCAGCCAGTATCATTGCATCGCTGATCTACATGGCCATCCAGAGTGGTAAAATCTCGACCCTTCTGAAGGTTTCTGAAGAGAAGAGCCGTGCCCTTCAGCAGAGTAACACCCAGATGGAGGAGCAGCAGCAGCAACTGCAGCAACAGACAGAGGAGCTGCAGCAGACCAATGCCCAGATGGAGGAGCAGCAGCAGCAACTGCAGCAACAGACAGAGGAGCTGCAGCAGACCAATGCCCAGATGGAGGAGCAGCAGCAGCAACTGCAGATGCAGACAGAAGAGCTGCAGGAGTCAAAAGAGGCACTCACCCTAAGGGCTGAGCAGTTGGAGCTCTCCAATAAGTATAAATCGGAGTTCCTGGCCAATATGTCGCATGAGCTGCGCACCCCTCTCAACTCGGTCATTCTTCTCTCCAAAATGATGATGCGCAATGAGAACGGGCATCTCGATGATGAGGATGTCAAACGGGCCAATGTTATCCACCACTCGGGCAATGAGCTGCTGCGCCTGATCAATGACATCCTCGACCTCTCGAAGGTGGAGGCCGGTAAGTTCGAACTGATTCAGGAGAGCTTTGACTCCACTCAGCTGCTGGATGAGCTGAGGAGCCAGTTTGAGGATAGCGCAAAAAATAAAGGGCTGAGCCTTATTGTTGACGATCGGCTGCATGGATCACTAAACACCGATAAAAACAAACTTCTGCAGATCCTGCGCAACCTTCTCTCCAACGCCATGAAATTCACCAAAAAGGGATCTGTAACCCTTACTGCTGCAATGATCGAGGATGAAGAGCTGCCGATCAAAATTTCGGTCAGCGATACCGGCATTGGCATCCCTGAAGATAAACTTGAGCTTATTTTCAATGAGTTCCAGCAGGTGGATGGCTCCATCTCCAGAGAGTTCGGAGGCACAGGTCTTGGACTCTCCATCAGCAAGAAATTTGCAGAGCTGATCAACGGAAAGGTGAGCGTGGAGAGTAAAGAGGGCGTGGGGAGCACATTTACCGTTCACCTGCCCGGGAAAATGGAACAGGCGAAGGCTCCTGCCTCCGTAGATGCGCGGGATTATGCAGAGGCAGCAGGAGATGATCGTGCAGAGCTCCGTGATGAAGATCGTCCAATTCTTCTTATCGATGACGACAGCGACTTTTGTGAAGCTGTTATCGACATTAACCGTCAAAATGGCTGCAAAACGGTGGTTGCGCATAGCGGTAAAGAGGGGTTGAAGATGGTCGCCAAATACCACCCTGCTGGCATCATCCTCGATCTTGGACTGCCGGACATGGATGGCGTTGACCTGCTTGCCCGCCTAAAGAAGAACGCTCATACCAAGACTATTCCCGTCTATATCGTGTCCGGCCGGGATAAAGACGAGGCCCTGCTGAAGCAAGGTGCTCTGGAGTACCTGCAGAAGCCGGTCACAAGTGATGACATCACCGATGTGGCCCATGCCATTCTTCAGACGATCAGCAGCGGGGTGAAATCTATTCTTGTTTATGCAGGCGAAGCGATCTCTTATGTGGAAATATTGGAGTTGGCGAAAACGATGGGCGTTCAGGCCATCGATATGAGTGATTCGGATGAATCCCTTGAATCGATAGGTGCAGAGGAGAAGCTGCTTGCCATCGTTGATGCAGTCCCCTCTAAAGGAGCGATGCTGGATATCTGTGCCGAGTTAAGGAGTCGGTGGCCCGATATATCTATCGTTATCGGCGCCACCTCAGCCCCAGATGCCGATGATGAGGCAGCTATTGCCAAGTTTACAGATACGGTCATCGTCAAGTCTTCCGGGGCGCAAAGCCGGTTGATTGAAAATATTGAACACTTCCTTCGCACGACTTCTAATCAGCAATTGGCTCCAGCCATCCCGGCCCAGCCGCACCCTGTTCATGCTGATCAGAAGGTACTCAAGGGGAGTAATATCCTTGTTGCCGATGACGATGCCAGAAACCTCTTTGTGATTACTTCGGCGCTTGAGGAACACGGTGCGAGGGTTGTTGATGCAGTCAATGGTAATAGTGCGCTTAAGAAACTGAAGGAGGAGCAGTTCGACTTGATCCTGATGGATATCATGATGCCGGAGATGGATGGCTATGAGGCGATCAGCAAGATCAGGGCAGATGATGCATTGAAAGGCATTCCCATTATCGTGTTAACTGCCAAGGCGCTGAAGGAAGATCGTGAAAAATGCCTGCAGATCGGTGCCAATGACTATCTCTCCAAACCTGTCGAATACGAAAGGCTGATTAAGCTGAGCCATGCCTGGATTGAGAAGGGGAGATGAGCCTATCTGTCCATGATGGTGGAGGAAAAAGGCGCCTGCTGGTTATGGGCGAGCTTTCAGCACCCGAAGAGCAGAAGGAGCTTATCAGTGCCATCAACGACTCAGCAGGCATGGCGACTGAAGTTAACTTCTTTGATGCCCGACTGCTTCCGGAGAAGCTGATCAAAGTGCTGGCATCTTACTCCTCGGGTGAGGAGCCATTACGCATACGAACCCATCATCCGAGTCTTTCTCATTATTTGAATAAACTGAAAATCAACTCCAGAAATGATCTGGCAATAAGTGAGAACAAAAGGCATCCAGCATTCAAGGCTCTAGCTCTAGGTGGCTCGGCAGACAGCCTTGCGAAAATTCTTCATATCATCGAATCGCTGCAATTATCTGAGTTGACTGTTTTTATTGTTCAACATGTCTCCGAGGATCAGCCAAACCTTCTGGATAAACTGTTGAAAATGCGCACCGAATACAGCGTGCTCATGCCGCACCATATGATGCCGGTTGAGCCGGCTACCATCTATATCGCCCCTCCCGGCCATCAGCTTCGCATCCATGATCAGCAGGTCTATCTGACGCGCGACCGTAAAGTCCGCTTTGCCCGCCCATCGATTCAGGTGTTGTTTGAGTCACTGGCGCACGAATATGAGTCCAGCCTGATGGTCGCCCTGCTTTGCGGTTATGGCGATGATGGTGTGGAAGCATTGAAGGTTCTACGCGATAAAGGCGCAACCGTATTGATTGAGTCCCCTGAAGAGTGCGAGGCAAAGAAACTGCCACAAAATGGCATCAACAGCGGCAATTACGATCATGTTCTTAGCAGGAAAGGAATTCAGAGTTTTTTTTCCAGTGCTGTGATCAAGAACAGCCTGCCCGACCTGCACACGATCAGCTTCTTTCTAGAAGCTGTCAGGGAGCAGTACGGTTATGACTTCACCGAGTATCAATCTGGCACCCTGCAGCGGCGAATCGAGGTGATGCTTAAATCATCCGGCGCTGCTGATTTCTTCACGCTTCAGCGGGATGTTTTGACCAATCCGGAGGCCTTTGAGCAGCTGTTCAGCGCACTCTCCATCAATGTGACTACATTCTTCAGGTCTCCTGAGCAATTCGACTACCTGCGCCAGAAGGCATTCCCGTTTCTGGAAAGCTTTCCGCATATCAAGATATGGGTGGCTGGCTGCTCAAGTGGAGAGGAGGCATATTCGCTGGCTATATTGCTTAAAGAAGCTGGGCTGTTGCAAAAGACCACCATCTACGCAACGGATATCAACTCACACATTCTCTATGAGGCAAAAAATGCCCTCTATTCGTGCCAGAAGATGGATGAGTATCAGGAGAATTATCGATTAAGTGGAGGTGCTCGGCAGTTTACGGATTATATTGAAAAGCACGGCGACATCTTCGAAATTGCGCCGGAATTACGCAATAAGGTGCTCTTCTTCCGCCATTCGCTGGTCGATGAGGGGGTCTTTAATGAATTTCAACTTATCCTCTGCCGTAATGTCATTATCTATTTCTCAAATAAGCTGCAAAATCGAGTGATGCAGCTCTTCTCGCGTTCCCTGCATCGCGATGGTTTTCTAACTCTGGGGGATAAAGAGTCACTGAGTCTGGGTGATGGTAATCGTTTTTTTAAAGCTGAAAACAAAGAGAAGAAGGTTTATCGATGGTTGATCTGACAGGGGGCAATGATATTCCCTTCAAAATCCTGATTGTAGATGACAATCCAAATAACCTGTTTACGCTGGAGTCTCTGCTTCGGCGACTGGATGATTGTGAAATCGTGCAGGCTTCCTCCGGCGAGGCTGCGCTTGCAACCACTATTGAGAATTCCATCGACCTGATTCTTCTGGATGTCCAAATGCCCGGGATGGATGGCTATTCAACTGCAGAACATTTGAAAATGACCAGGCGCACGAGGGATATTCCAATTATTTTTATCACAGCGGTATTCAAGAGCGCTGAGTTTATCAAGCATGGCTATGAAGTGGGTGCAATTGACTACCTGACAAAACCACTGGATGAGAACCAGTTGCTTAACCGTATCAGACTTTACCGTAAAATATTTGAACGTGAAACGGCACTTCGAAAGGCGCTAAAAACACTCGAATTTGAAAGCCAGGAGCGTTTCCGCTCTTATTTCGAACGCTCTACTGTAGGCATGGCGATTGTTAACCCCGACAGGAGCTGGCAAGAGGTGAACGATGCCCTGTGTCTCATGCTGGGTTACAGCCGTGATGAGTTGATGCACATGCCCTGGTCTGGGTTGGTTTGCCCTGATGATCAAAACCTCGATGAGGATTCTATCAACGCATTATTAAGCGGCGAGACTGATGGCTATACGATCGAACTACGGTTTATTCACAAAGGCGGCCAAGTTGTTCACACTCATTTCGCAGTGCGCAGCGTATGCAAAGAGCAGGGTGGCATTGATTATCTGACTGCAATGATAGTGGATATCAGCAAAGCCAAGGAAGCGGAAGCCGTACTGCGAAGGCTGTCTCAGGCTGTCGAGCAAGCTGGTGAATCCATCTTTATCACAGACTGCAGCGGTATCATCGAATATGTGAACCCTGCCTTCTCTGAACTTACCGGATATAGCAGTGATGAGGTTGTCGGGCAGAAGCCGAAGGTTCTTAAGAGTGGCAAGCAACAAGCGATTTTTTATGAAAAGATGTGGAATACCATACTTTCCGGTCAGGTCTGGCATGGCAAAATGATCGACAGGAAAAAGGATGGCAGTTTCTATCCGGCCATGGTGACGATTTCACCCATCAAGAACCAGTTGAGTGAAACCACCGGCTTTGTCTGCCTTCAGCAGGATTTGAGCGAGAATGAGGAGCTTGAGAATCGCTTTTATCAGGCTCAGAAGATGGAGGCGCTTGGAACACTGGTGGGAGGAATTGCCCACGAATTTAATAATTCATTGGCCGGAATTACAGGCAACCTATATTTGGCAAAAAAACTAGCCTCACAGCTTCCAGAGGTGATTGAGAAGCTGGATATTATTGAGAAACTCTCGTTCAAAAGTGCTGAGTTGATTAAAAACCTGCTCTCTTTCGCACGTAAAGGGGTGATCCAGAAAACACCGATCAACTTGCCTCTCTTTCTGAAGGAGGTCATAAAAGTACATCGGGTTTCGCTACCGGAACATATCCGGCTGGACTTGGATGTTGGAGCTGTCCCCATGACAGTCAAATGGGACGCGAACCTTCTTCAGCAGGCATTGATCAATCTCATCAACAACGCCTGTGATGCATTGATGACGGTCGAAGGGCCCTTGATATCTATCAAATTAAGTGAGTTTTCTGCTGATGACGATTTTCTTGCCAGGCACCCTGAAGTCGACGCTGACAACTTCGCTTGTCTCGCCATAAGAGATAATGGAACGGGTATCAGCCCGGATGACCTGCCTCATATTCTCGAGCCCTTTTATACAACCAAGAAAATCGGCAAGGGGACAGGGCTCGGCCTCTCAATGGTCAGTGGGGCGATGCATGCCCACCAGGCCTGTATGGAGGTTGAGAGCGTTGAAGGTGAAGGGGCACTGTTCCTGCTATACCTGCCCTTACAGGAGGCAGAAGAGATTGAGCTTTCCCCTCGCCAGTGTGAGGTAAGCGAGAGAGGGGTTGGTGAGCTAATCCTGCTGGTCGATGATGAAAAAAACATTCTCGAGACAAGCAAAGAGGTGCTTGAATCGATTGGCTATCGGGTGTTGGTAGCTTCGGATGGTTCAGAGGCCGTTGATGTTTTCAAGGCCAATAAAGATGAAGTTTCCATCGTTGTTACCGACATCATGATGCCAAAGCTTGGAGGTGTTGAAGCAGTTGGGCTTATGAAGAAGATTCGTCCTGAGATTAAGGTTGTTTTTACCACAGGATATAACAAAGAAGAGGAGCGGCTTGGCGATATTCATTCGAGCGATGCTATCGTTCTCTATAAGCCTTACGACGTTGATGAGCTTGGCAGAACAATAAGAAGGGCGTTAGACGCATAGGATTTCGCCGCTATTGTTGAGTGATAGCTTTGCGTGTGGCGAGGAGATGCCGCGTGTTCTGGCGCTCTCTGTATCGGGACGTTTTCCCAGAGGCGATAAATATGTGAGACGGCAATCGATATTCAGGGCTGGAAATGGGTAAAGGAGGCTTTATAGATGGCAGGGTTAAAAGAGTTCAATGGTGTTGATGGCAGCCCCTATAATGTTCTCATTGTCGATGACAACCCCAATAACCTATTTACGCTGCACTCATTGCTTAAACGGGTGAAAAACATTCATGTCATAGAGGCTGACTCGGGTGAAAAAGCCCTGAAAATTGTTATCGAACAACCGGTCGATCTGATACTCATGGATGTGCAGATGCCGGGAATGGATGGCTTTGAGACTGCCAAGCACCTGAAGATGACAAGCCGAACCAGGGAGATACCCATTGTTTTCATCACCGCTGTGTTTAAAGCCGAAGAGTTCATTAAACATGGCTACGAGGTGGGGGCCATTGATTATCTGACCAAACCTATTGATGACAACCTGCTCATCAGTCGCCTCTCTCTTTACACCAATATCATCGGGCGTAAGCGCGCTGAGGAAGGGCTGCTGCATGCACATCAGATGCTTGAGAAGAGGGTGCGTGAGCGAACTCGCGAATTGACCATCGCCTACAACCAACTCAAAGAGGTGGATAAGCTTAAATCCGCGTTTCTCTCCACGATGTCGAGCGAGCTCCACACCCCTTTGAATGCCATTATCGGTTTCGCCTCCATGTTGAGGCATGGCATGGAGGGGAAGCTCACCGATATCCAGCTGGACCGCGTGACTCGCATTGAGGCTGCGGGGCAACAGCTGCTGGAACTAATAACCGAGGTGTTCGAGGTGTCTTTGCTTGAGTCAGGAAGTGTAAAGGCCAAAGCAGAGTCATTTTCGATGATTGAGATTATCAATGAGGCGGTTGCAAAGGTTAAACCGGCAGCCGAGAGGAAAGGAATCAGGATATATGTTAAACAAAATGGCGACATCTCCATTCACTCGGACAGGGAGTGGTTGATCAAGTGCCTGCTCAACTATCTTAGTAATGCTGTGAAATACAGCACAGGGGGGGTCATCACGGTCTGCGCCAGCGAAGATGGTGAAAACATACAGGTAGATGTGATGGATGAGGGTATTGGCATCAAGAAAGAGGATCAAGAGCGTGTGTTTCTAGCATTTGAGCGGCTGGATACCCCTCTATCTACTGTGGCGGGTGGCACAGGCCTCGGCCTGTATTTGACCAAGCTCATTATTCATAATCTATTGAAGGGAGGGCATGCCTTAGAGAGCACCTTTGGTAAGGGCAGCAGGTTTAGCTTCACCATTCCCAAACATCTTAATGTGGCGTGATGTGGGTAAAACGAGTTTAGGGTTAGCAGATACGATGCTCGCGGTTGCTCTTCGAGGGCTGTTCACCACTGGGTAAAGTTCGCTGCCACTGTTTCTTCAGATCCGAACGCTTCAAACAAACGGTGCTGCCAGCACGGCGTAGCGGGCCAGCTTTCCAATCGATACCAGTACTACAAACGTAATCAGGCTGCAGCGCAGCAGGCCTGCCACAAGGCAGAGTGGGTCCCCAATAACGGGCAGCCATGCGAAAAGAAGCGATGGCCGGCCATATTTCCCGAACCAGAGTTCGGCCCGTTCGGTCTGTGACTCGGAGATGCGCAGCCATTTTTTATGCACGGCTTCATTGCCCAGACGCCCCATGCCATAGGTGATCAGGCTGCCGAGCACGTTGCCTGCAGTGGCGATCAATACGAGCGCCACTGCGTTTCCACCCTCGTTCAGGCGATAGAGCAGCAATACCTCAGAGCCGCCCGGAAAGAGGGTGGAGGAGATCAGTGCGGAGAAGAAGAGAGACCAATCCATTGCGGCAGCCTAGTCGGCATTCTCGCAGTCGGCACGCACTGAACAGGATTCTGGGTGCCAGCGCGCACCAGCTTCCATAGAGTGGCGCGATGACCTATCTGTTCAATTCACCGCTCGGCCCCATCTCTTATGAGTGGGATGGCAATAGATGCCATCGGGTTATGCTGGAGAGCTCCTCCTCGGCCGAATGCGGTGAAGATCCCGTATCGCGCTGGCTGGCTGCATATTTCGATCGCGAGATCACTTCGCTGCCACCACTGGCAGAACCGGCGACCCCATTTCAGCAGATCATGCGGCAGGCGTTGTTGAATATTCCATCAGGCGAAGTGCGAACTTATGGTGAACTGGCCCATGAACTGAAAACATCCCCGCGGGCGATGGGTCAGGCGCTCGGGGCCAACCCGCTGCCGATCCTTATTCCCTGCCACCGCGTCATTGCAGCCGATGGCCTTGGCGGTTTTGCCTGCGGCATCGACTGGAAGAAAAAACTGCTTCAATTTGAACGAAGAAAATGAACTGATAGGGTGCAGAAAATTTTCGAGGTGATTCATGACAGTAGCAACAGCCCGCCACATTCTGGTGGATAGCGAAGATAGATGTATAGAACTGAAGGCGGCTATTGAAGCCGGAGCAGACTTTGCGGAGATAGCGCGCCAGAACTCACGCTGTCCCTCAGGCCGTAACGGTGGCGATCTGGGAGAGTTCGGCCCGGGAATGATGGTGCCGGAGTTTGACAAGGTGGTGTTTTCTGCCGAAGTCGGCACCGTGCAGGGGCCTGTGAAAACCCAGTTCGGATATCATCTTCTGGAAGTCACCAGCCGCAGCTGACTGACTATCTCAGCGGATCAGAAAAGGCGGGGGAAACTCCGCCTTTTTTATGCGTAACAGGCTTTTACGACCTCAATGATCGAGCATCGACCTTCTGTTTTTCAGTTGGCGCACGAACTCGTCCGGAGGCACAGGCGGACTGGAGAGGTAGCCCAGCATGCCATCGGACTTATGCTCACGTAAAAATTGCAGTTGATCGGCCGTTTCCACCCCTTCGGCAACCACCTGATGATTCAGGATATGGCCCATGGAAATAATTGCATTGGTAATCTGACTGCTGTCATTGCCGCTTCCAATCTGCTTAATAAGCGAGCGGTTCACCTTCAGTTCGTGCACCGGCATGGCCTGCAGGGCCTGCAGCGAGAAGTAGCCTGCCCCGAAATTGTCGATCGTGATTCTGACACCCAGTTCATTGAGCTGGTTCAGGGTGGGGATGGCTAAAGCCCCGTACTGCATCAGGGTGCTTTCGCTGATCTCCAGCTCAAGCATGCTGGCTTCAAGGCGACTCTCTTCGAGAATCCGGGCCACAACTTCGCTGAAGTCAGGATGCCTGATCTGTTCGACCGTCACATTGACTGAAACAGGAACAATCGGAAGCCCCTCATCCTGCCAGGTCCGGTTCTGCTCACAGGCGTTGCGCAGCACCCACTCGCCAATCGCCACAATCAGGCCTGTTCTGTTGGCTACAGGGAGAAACTGGTCGGGATAGAACATGCCCTCTTTGCCGCGATCCCAGCGCAACAGTGCATGCATGCCGGTGATCATGCCATCTGCAAGCCCCACCTTGGGCTGATAGTGAATCACCAGTTCGTCATTGCTAATGGCATGACGCAGCGCTTTCTCTACCATGAGCTCCTGGGTTGTTGCATCGTTCATGCCTTCGTCGCCGGGACGATGGATGCAGTAGCGGTTGCGCCCCATCTGCTTGGCCTGATACATGGCATCATCAGCCAGCCTCATGTAGGCCTCGGCATCCACATCCTGATGAGATTTCATGCATATACCGATGCTGACTCCGAGAACATAGCTGTTCTCTTTGAGTATCATCGGCTCCTGAATGCGGCTGATAATCTTGTCGGCAACAACAGCGGCTGCCTCTTCCGAGGCAATATCGACAAGAATAATGCTGAATTCGTCGCCGCCAATACGCGCTACCGTGTCCGTTTCACGCACACACTCCAGCAACCTTCTGCTCACCTCGATGAGCGCTTTATCCCCCCACTCATGGCCCAGCTCGTCGTTGATGGGCTTGAAATAGTCCAGATCGAGGAACAGTACTGCCATCTCTGTTCTGTTACGATGCGCCTGTGCAATGGACTGCTTCAGTCGGTCATAATAGAGACTTCGGTTCGGCAGGCCGGTGAGAAGATCCGAGTAGGCCATCTCCCTGATCCTGTCTTCATGCAGTTTGTGCTCTGTGATATCGGACATGAACCCCAGAAACTCAAGTTCCCCGTACGGGTTTTTCACCAGACGAATTTCATCCGCAACCCAGAAGTAGTGGCCATCCTTGTGGCGCAACCTGTATTCGAAACGGTTGTTGCCCCGCTCAAGCGCCTTTTCCAGTTCACTCTCCACAGACTCAAGGTCATCCGGATGGGTGGCGTGAATTCGGAATGAGGGGGTGTTAAGACACTCTTCGGCATCATGTCCGCACATGCGTTTAATGTTGTCGCTGATAAATGTAGTGCCATAGGGATGGTTGGTTTTTGCCGAGTAGATGACCGCTGCAGTCGAGGTGAGAAGAAAGTTGAGGCGCTCATTGGCCATACGGGCCTCTGTTTCACTCTTCTTCAGCCGATGATGCATCGCCTGATACTCTTGCAGCTGCTGATTCTCATTTTCCAGGGCGCGGTAATTGAGCCTGTGCCTGATGCTGTGGACCAGTTCAAGCGGTGCGATAGGCTTTTCAAGATAGTCTGCAGCGCCCTGCCGCAATGCCTCGATGGTGTTTTTCTTATCCGCATAACCGGACATCATAATGACAGGGCAGATCGGGTGATGCCCCCGGATGTAGGATAGGAGATCAAGGCCTGATTTCCCCTCCAGCAGGATATCGAGAAGGGCAAGGTCGATGGAGCCGTCATTGAGCATGGCAATGGCAGCATCGTAATCTTTGGCCTTGCAGACGTTGAACCCTGCATGTTCGAGGATTTCACCGTAGGCATCCCTCAGGGAGGCCTGATCATCAACGATGAGGATTTTATGTTTCAAGCTGACGCCTCTCCCTACTTCAGCATGGATCATAGCACACAATACGGCATCTGGCAGGTGAGCAAGCTGCGGGGCTCGCTATTTCGCTGGAAAATCAGTGAACGGCACTTCAATTTCACCATTCACCGTGATCTGGATCATCCCTTCACCGGAAGACAACGAGGGAGGCGCTGCATCAGCAGCCTTGGCCATCATTGCCATCTCGCTCCGATAGACCACCGGCTGCGGTGCCTGACTGCTGCTGTTCAGACGAATAATGCGGAAGCTTTTGGCGGCAAGGCTTCTGGTGACAGTGGCGGCTTTGTTTCTGAATGTCTCGATTGCCTGCATCCGCAACGCATCCTGGGCCTTGCGTGTGGCACTGCGGCTGATCCTGAACTGCAGGTTGGAGAGCTGTGCCCCTTCGGTTTCGATCGCATCGAGCCATTCGGGTAGAGCATCCAGATTGCTGCTGGTAACCTGTTCTGACTGGGTTAAATGCCATGAAGAGCGGATGCGCGGTTTATTCTTCGGATATTGCCATACCGGCTGCATTCTGCGGCTGGTGGTTTCGACCTTCACACCTTTCTCGAGCTGTAGTCGCTTCTGGATCGCCGTGGTGATCCGGTTGACCTGCCGGCGAATATCATTCACATCTTTGCCCTCTCTCTCCACCCGGTAGAGAATCACCACCTCATCATTGGGCAGCTCTGCCTCTGCTGTGGCGGAGATGGTGATGCGCGTGCCGGCAGGCTGGCCGTTCTCTGCCTGCACAGTAACAGGCGTAAGCAGTATAAGAGAGAGTAAGAGCACCAGTCGCATGAAGCGAGTATGGAGTCGATTTTTTCAATCTGCAAGCCGGAGACTTCGCCGCAGTTTCCATCTCGATCTCTCTGGATAGGGTTGGCCCATGAGCAGGGTTCAGAAAATCATTCATCAGCTGGCGCTTAAACCGCATCCGGAAGGGGGGTGGTACCGGGAAATTTACCGCTCAGCTGAATCGGTTCCGCCAGCCGGATTGCCGCCGCGCTTCGGTGGCGCACGCGCCTTTGCTACCAGTATCTATTTTCTGCTCGAAGGTTCTGATTTTTCTGCCTTTCACCGCATCCGCCAGGATGAGCTGTGGCACTTTTACGATGGTGATGGATTGACCATACATGTGATCGACAAATCGGGGGGCTACAGCAGAAAAAAGCTCGGGCGCAATCCGGATCAGGGAGAAGCATTTCATCATGTAGTGGCGGCAGGCGACTGGTTCGGAGCGACTGTATCATCTGGAGGTTTTGCGCTGGTCGGTTGTACGGTGGTGCCGGGTTTCGACTTTGACGATTTCGAGATGGCTGAACGTCATACCCTGCTGCAACTCTACCCGCAGCATCGGGATATTATCGCACGGCTGACCCGCAGCTGATGGACGGGACGGCCGCACTGCCTGCTCCGGTGGAGCGCTTCATGTTTCGCGGTCGCGAGTTTTTCGTCAAACGCGATGAGTTGATCGATCCGCTGCTCTCCGGCAACAAATACCGTAAGCTCTACAGCCTGATGCAGATGCCTGCTGAACGATATCGGCGTCTCACTTCATACGGTGGGACACAGTCCAATGCCATGTTATCCATTGCCGCACTATGCAGGCAGAAGGGTTGGCAGTTCCACTACACTGCCAAGGCTCTTCCCGGGCGGTTGAAAGAGCATCCAACCGGCAACTTCAAGCTGGCAATTGAGCTTGGCATGCAGCTGCATGAGGTCAGCCCGGAGCGCTATCACCAGGCGATATCTGATCTGCAAGATTCACAGGAGGAATCGGAGCTGTTGGTGCCGCAGGGCGGAGCTGATCCGCTGGCAGCGCGTGGCATCAACATACTGGCGGAGGAGATCACCAGCTGGCAGAGGCAGATGGGGATGGCGAGTCTCAATGTTGTGACCCCTTCAGGCACTGGAACCACTGCCTATTACCTGGCATGTGCTTTGCCTGATCTGAATATCCTGACCACGCCGGTCGTGGGAGACAGCGACTATTTGCATCTGCAGATGCGAGCCCTCGGCGACATCCCTGACAACCTGTGCATCATCGAGAGCAGTAAAAAACAGCACTTTGCAAAACCCTATCCGGAACTGCTGTCGATCTGGCGGGAGCTTAAAGCGGCGGGTATCGCGTTCGACCTGATCTACGGGGCAAAGATGTGGCATACATTGATGCAGCATCCCGCCTTGCTCGAGGGCCCCACTCTCTATATTCATAGTGGTGGCCTGATTGGCAACGAAACCATGCTAAACCGCTATTTCCACAAGGGGCTTATCTAGCAGATAAAACTAAGGTATGGCATGTTGTTTGCTTGCATATAACTTTTTATGTCGAACCGACCAGAGGCGACCTCAGGAGATGAAAACTCGAATGAGTAAATATGGCTAGTGCCGATAGAGTGAACCTGCGGGGCAGGGTGATGTTTGTCGTTCTGGGCATTCTTCTGGTCGGCGCGACACTTCTCTTCTTCAAGATCCAGAACGATCAGCGCCAATCATTGCGTGCTTCCTATGCGGCTGCGATGGAGGATGCGGTAAGCAGCCGTAGCGCCCATCTGCAGGTTTATGTCAACGAGCTGCGCAAGCAGACCCGCTTTCTGGCCCAGACCCCGCCTGTGCAGGCCCTTGTCCGTGCCACAGGAGGTGCTATTGCAGATCGGGACGGTGGCGACACGATAGCGGCCTGGAAGCAGCGACTTCAGGAGATATTCAAGGCTTTCCTGACGGCCAATCCCGGTTACTACCAGCTCCGTTATATCGGTGTGGCCGATCATGGCAGGGAGCTGGTTCGCGTTGAACGGCAGCAGGAAGGGCTGGTGGTTGCAGCGGATGCGCAACTGCAGGCAAAGGGCGATCGCGACTACTTCAGGGAATCGCTGAAGCTGAGCGAGGGATCCGTATATATCTCCAACATCACCCTGAATCGCGAGCATGGCCAGGTTCAACAGCCCCATGTTCAGACAGTCAGGGCTTCGGCGCCTGTCTTTGCGGGGGACGGGAAGCTGTTCGGCATGGTCGTGGCGAATCTGGATATCGGCCCTGGCCTTGCCGAAATTATGAAGCCGGTTCGCCCCGGTGTTCAGGGTTACTTGGCCAATCAGGACGGGGACTTTCTTTTCCACCCTGATCCCGGGAAGGCATTCGGATTTGATCTGGGGCAGCGCTACCGCTGGCAACAGGAGATGCCCGGTCTTCTGCTGCATAATCCCGAGCAGCAATTGCGAGAGTTTTCGAGGTTGGGGGAATACCCCAAAGGGATCGAGACGCAGTCACTCACGATAGCAGGAGAGAAGGTGCATCTGGCCGCCGGCAAGATCCACTACGACCTGAGCCAGCCGGAAAGATACCTGGCCCTGATCTATAGCCTCCCTGACGCCCTGATAGATGAGCAGATGGCAACGCTGCGTAACATGCTTTCGCTCGGGTTTCTGGGGATTCTGCTGCTGCTTGGTTTGATTATGACAGTCATGTTGCGGCGGATGTTTGCCCCGCTTGAGAAATTGACCGATGGTGCTATGGCCATTGCCGATGGCTCCCGGGAAGTCGAGCTGCCAGAGAAGGCATCAGGGGAGATTGGCACCCTTGTTCACGCATTTGACCAGATGTTGAACGGCATCAAACAGCAGGAGCGGAAGCTCGGCTCACTTCATGATCACTTGAGGCAGAGTGAGGCCTACGCCAACCACGTGATTGAAACAGTTCCCCAGGGGATCATCGTGATTGATGCGGATGGTCGAATGATTCGAGTCAACAACGTTGCAGCTGACCTGTTCGGATACTCCATTCAGGAGATGCTGGGGCTGCCGGTAGAGGCCCTTATGCCCGCGGAACTTGTCGACATCCATCGCGACGGACGTGTTGAGTATCAGCAGGGAGAACCGAAACAGCGCAGGCGTATGGGTGAGGGAGATAACCACGTTGCCCGGCGCAAGGATGGCGAAGAGTTTTTTGTCGAGGTTGAGCTTTGCCCGCTTCACATGAACGATGATCACCATGTCATTGCCACGGTCTCCGATGTGACCCAGCGCAAGCTCGCCGAGCGGGAGTTGCAGATAGCCGCAACCGTTTTTAACGCACATGAAGCGATGTTTATCACCGATCCGGCGGCCAATATTCTCAGGGTGAATGATGCTTTCCTGCAGGTCACAGGCTACAGCAGGGAGGAGGTGATCGGTAAGAATCCCCGCATCCTGCAGTCGGGACGACACACTGATGAGTTCTACCAGGAGATGTGGCGGCACCTTAACGAGTATGGCGTCTGGCAGGGCGAGATATGGGACCGCCGCAAAAACGGGGAGATCTTTCCGAAGTGGGCTACGATCAGCAGCGTGACGGATGAGCGAGGACGGCTCGTCAACTATGTATCCATGTTCTCGGATATTACTGCGGTCAAGGAGGCTCAGGAGGAGGTGCTGCGGTTGGCCTACTACGATCCGCTTACCGGGCTTCCGAACAGGCGCCGGCTTGTCGAACAGCTGCAGCACAACCTGAAGGAGAGCGCACGCAGCAGGCACTATGGCGGATTGCTGTTTATTGATCTGGATAATTTCAAAATCATCAATGATACACTTGGGCATGATCAGGGGGATGCGCTGCTTAAAGAGGTGGCACACAGGCTGCAGGCGGTTCTTCGCGAGGTTGATACCGTTGCAAGGCTCGGCGGGGATGAGTTTGTGATCATCCTGCATGAGCTCGGAAGCGATAAAGAGCAGGCTGTGGAGGGTGCCAGGCATGTCGGTGAGAAGCTTGTAGCCACACTTGCTGCGCCCTACCGGTTGCAAGGAAGGAACTTCAGCTGCACAGGCAGTGTCGGCGCCACCCTTTTCCAGGGTATGGATGTGAGCGTGGAGGAGATATTCCGTAATTCAGATATCGCCATGTATGAGGCCAAGAAGCTGGGGCGTAACGGTTTACGTTTCTTCGACCCTGCAATGCAGGCATCGCTGGAGAAGCGCAGCCAGCTGGAGTCGGATCTCCGTGATGCCTTGGAGCAGGAGCAGTTTGTCCTCCACTACCAGAAGCAGGTGGATGACAAGGGGCGCACCATCGGTGCCGAGGCGCTGATCCGATGGAAGCATCCTGTACGTGGCATGATTCCCCCATTCGAGTTCATTCCGGTCTGTGAGGAGAGCGGGCTGATTGTTCCTGTCGGGCAGTGGCTCATGAAGGAGGCGTGCCAGAAACTCAATCAGTGGCAGCAGAATGAGCGGATGAAGGATTACACGCTCTCAGTGAATATCAGTATGAAGGAGTTTATGGAGGAGGGCTTTGTCCGACAGGTGCATCAGACCATCGAGGAGTCCGGGGTGAACCCATCCAATCTCGAACTGGAGATCACCGAGAGTATCGGTCATGCCAATCCGGAGGAGTTGATCGAGAAGCTCCACCTGTTGCGCCTGGCGGATCTCAGTCTCGCCATGGATGACTTCGGAACAGGCTACTCCTCCCTCTCCTACCTGAAGAAGCTGCCTCTCGATGTGCTTAAGATCGACCAGAGTTTTGTTCGCGACCTTGGAGTTGATACCAGCGATGAATCGATCGTGCAGGCGATCATCAAGGTCGGAGAGACCCTTGGACTGGAGGTGATTGCCGAAGGGGTGGAGAGCGAAGAGCAGTTCGAGCTTCTAAAGCAGTATGGCTGCCGGAAGTTCCAGGGCTACTATTTCGCCCGCCCCCTGCCGGCTGAAGAGTTTGAGCAGTCGTGTGTCCCTTGCCCTGAAGAGGCTGATCTTGATGTTGCGGGGGTGTGATCATCACGCCGATTCTATAGTCTGCCCCGATCCCAGATTCGGAGTTCTGTTTTGAAATATGTAGGTGCACATGTGAGTGCTGCGGGCGGTGTCGAGAACACGCCGGGCCGGGCCGTTGAGATCGGGGCGAAGGCCTTTGCCCTGTTTACCAAGAATCAGCGGCAGTGGGTGGCGAAGCCGCTGACGAATGAGAGTATCGCAGCATTTAAAGAGAATCTTGAGCAGGCCGGAATCGAACCGAAACATGTGCTTCCTCACGACAGCTATCTGATCAATCTCGGTCACCCCGAAGAGGAGGGGCTGCAGAAGTCGCGCGATGCGTTTGTTGATGAGATGCGGCGTTGCGAGCAGTTGGGGCTGCCGCTGCTCAACTTCCATCCCGGCTCGCACCTGAAGAAGATCTCCGAAGATGCCTGCCTCTCCCGAATTGCCGAATCGATCAACCTGGCGCTTGAGCAGACCCAAGGGGTCACCGCCGTGATCGAAAATACCAGCGGTCAGGGCAGCAACATGGGGTTCCGCTTTGAGCATCTGGCAGCCATTATCGATCAGGTTGATGACAAGAGTCGCGTAGGTGTCTGTCTCGATACCTGCCACACATTCACAGCCGGTTACGATCTGCGTACCATGGACGACTGTGAGAACACTTTCGGTGAGTTCAATAATATTGTCGGTTACGAATATCTGCGCGGCATGCATCTTAACGGATCCAAGGCCGCCTTCGCCTCGAGGGTGGATCGCCACCACTCACTGACACAGGGTGAAATGGGGCTTGATGCCTTCCGCTTTATCATGAACCACGACGCCTTCAACGATATCCCCATGGTGCTGGAGACGATTGATGAGACGATCTGGCCTGAGGAGATCAATCTGCTCTACTCCCTGATCGAGTAAGTTGCACCTCGGATTCGCGCATACGCTGTTATGCGCCGTCAATCCGTGTGAGGAAGCGTTGCTTCCCATCCCCTCTCTGCACATGCCTGAACCGCAACGGGTGGAGGCGTTTCTTTCGCTGGCCTGATGCAAGTTTCCGATTAGCCTGCTGCCCATGAACGACTCCTCTTCACCCATTCAAACCGTAACAATTATCGGTGCAGGTCTGGCCGGATCCGAGGCCGCATGGCAGCTGGCCAGACGCGGTGTGCCGGTGCGGCTGCACGAGATGCGGCCGGCGAAAATGACGCCGGCCCACAACACGTCCAAATGTGCCGAGCTTGTATGTTCCAACACCTTCCGCGCTGATCATCTCGAGAATGCCGTAGGGCTGCTGCATGAAGAGATGCGCCGCATGGATTCGCTGATCATGGGTTGCGGAGATGCTGCACGTATTCCGGCCGGTACCGCACTTGCCGTTGATCGCGAACAGTTTGCCGATATGGTGACGGAGAGGCTGAATGCCGAACCGCTGATCGAGTTCGTCAACGGCGAAGTGACCGAAATACCGGCGGAGGGGCTGCTGTTGATCGCTTCCGGGCCGCTCACCTCCGATGCGCTTTATGAGGAGATCCAGAAGCTGACCGGCGAAGATCGCCTCTGCTTTTTCGATGCCATTGCGCCGGTAATCGATGCCGAGTCGATCAACATGGATATCTGCTACTGGAAAAACCGTTACGATAAAAATGTCGCCGAAGGCGAGGAGGGCGACTACCTCAACTGCCCGATGGATGAGACGCAGTACAAGGCCTTTATCAAGGAGCTTATCGACGCCGAGAAGGTCGCTTTCAAGGATTTCGAGGATATCCCCTTTTTCGAGGGCTGCATGCCGATCGAGGAGATGGCCGAGCGCGGCGAGGATACACCGCGCTTCGGGCCGATGAAGCCTGTCGGTCTCGATCATCCGGTGAGCGGTGAAAAGGCGTATGCGGTGGTGCAGCTCAGGCGCGATAACCGTATGGGCTCGCTTCTGAACATGGTCGGATTCCAGACCAAGATGACCTACGGCGAGCAGAAGCGTGTATTCACAATGATCCCCGGACTGGAGCAGGCCGAGTTTTTCCGGCTGGGGTCGCTGCATCGCAACACCTTTATCAAGTCACCGGACCTTCTCGATGGGACCCTGCGGTTAAAGAGTGATCCGCGTATTCTCTTTGCCGGTCAGATCACCGGCGTGGAGGGTTATGTCGAGTCTGCCGCCATGGGTTTGATGGCAGGACGGTTTCTTGCCGCGATGGCCAGGGGCGAGGAGCCCGATGCTCCACCCGAAATCACGGCTCACGGCTCACTGCTGGCACATATCTCGAAAACCAGAACTTCGGATTTCCAGCCGATGAATGTCAATTTCGGGCTGCTTCCACCGGGCAAGAAGCGCGAAGGAAAACGCCGCTTTTCAAGGGCCGAGCGCCGTCGTTCGGTCTCCGAGCGCGCGCTTGAAGCGCTGGATGGCTGGCTAAAGGGCTAGAGCAGCCGGGGATGCAGCTCTTCGGCAATTCGGATTAGCTGCTGTTTTACCCATGCTGGACCCGGCTTGTGTTTCTGTTCAAAGGAGAGGCGCTCCAGCTCCCTGAGCGATGAAACAAGAATATCGAGATCCCGTGGCAGGTAGGTGAGCATCGATTGCAGTACCTGCTCGCGGATATCCCACTGCAGTTTTCCTGCGCTGTTGCCAAGGATCTGGAGAAGCAGCGCATCGTCCCGCGGTGGCGACAGGGTGATCTTTTCCATGGCCAGCAGGCGTGAGGAGAGCTCCGGAGGCAGGGGGTCGACATTGCCGCGCCATGCCACGATCAGCGGCCGCTGCAGATCGCGCGCCCGCTCGAGCACGTGGAAGAGCGCATGGGCCACGGCCTGCGGCAGAGGTCCTGCCTGGATATCGATCATCCAGTGACTTCTGGCCTCCAGTCCTTTCATCCACTGCTGTACCAGGTGCCAGCTTGCGCCGCTGTATTCATCACCGCAGATCTCGAGAAGTGCGATGCTCGGGTGATCCGCCGCCATCGTGCGCAGCAGGTGGCTCTTGCCGGCCACCGTGACGGAATCGAGCCAGACGCGGCCGCCATGCACAGTCCAGAGCGCCAGCCGGTTACACGCCTCTTCGACACCGCTGTGGCGCAGCCAGCTGTGATAATCGTAACTCACCGGTAGCGGAAGCTGCAGGCGTAACTGGTTTTTCTTGGTTGTCATTAGCCGGCGCCTTCGTCGCTGACCGCCTTACGCATCCAGACCACCATGTACTGGACGCCTGAGATACAGGTGAAGGTGAAGGTGCTCCAGATGACCGTCAGCTCGAACAGTTCGGATGGCAAATCCCATGCCATATCAGCCAGCACTGTCAGCACCAGCGTGATCTGCAGGAAGGTGGTGATCTTGGAGCTCATGGTCGGCTCCATCTCGAGTTTCCCCGTCACCATTTCATAGGCGATGGCGCCGACGACAATGACAAGGTCGCGGAATACGACTGCAAGGAAGAGAAAGAGCGGGATCTCCTCGATAAAATAGAGCGTCACGATGGTGCTAATCAGCATCAGCTTGTCGGCCAGCGGATCCATGAAGGCTCCGACAATGCTGCGCTGGTTGAAGTAGCGGGCGATGGCGCCGTCAAGCATGTCAGTGATGCCGGCGATGCCCATCAGGATCAGTGCGAAAACCGCTTCCCCCTCCATGATCGCGAAAATGATAAACGGGGTAATGACGATGCGGGCAAGCGTCAGGATGTTCGGGATGTTGAGGATTCGGTTATGGACCATTCACGAGCCTAGCGAGCCACCCATCCTTCCACAGAAGATGTGAGGCTTAACCCTCTGCGCTTGAACCACTGCGGAAGCCACAGCTCATCCTCGCCCTTCAGGATCATGCGATATTGCTGTCCATCACGATTCGTCTGCCTGAGAGAGAGTTCGAGGACGCGCGGATCACGCCGAAGCTCCTCCTCAAACAGCACCTGCTCTGGCAGGGATGCATGCCGCTCAACGACCAGAAACACGCTCCTGTTCTGCGGCATGGCGACACCATTGGCGGCTTCGATACCTCCTGAAGGCACGGCCTTGGGGGCATTGGATGCGTAGGCATCACGCGCTCTAAGCAGCACGCTGGAGAGCCATGGCTTGAGCTGACGGAACGGGTCGCCCGCACCGGCCGCGCGTGTTTCCGAAAATTCACCCAGCTTAGAAGTGCCGCGTACACTCAGTTCCACCTGTCGGCTGTCCAGCCAGCGCCAGTGCAACACAAGTGACGCCTTGGCGGCATTGATGCCATAACCCCAGGTTTCGGCCTCTTCCGCCGCAAACTGTTCAAGCATGGCGGCCGACTCCGGCATGGCACGACCCGAGGCGCTGGAGAGTTGTACGGAGAGGTTCCAGGCAGGCTGTTCGGCGATGTGCGGGATACGGTTCTGTTTCAGGAACGAGAGCACGCGACGTTGATCGAAGGTGACCATCATGCCATTTTGGGATGGCGTAGCGCGCTGCAGGAAACGGATTGCATTGGTGCTGTCGGGAATCTTGTTCAGCGCCTCCTGCAGGACTATCCGTTGCCACAGCTTCGGCAGTGCCAGCTCGGCTGCCTTGTCGATATTGGCGCGCAGGAATTCAGCCGTATTGGAGTCCTTGGCAACCACCTCGATCTGCATGCGGGCATCGGTTGCCGCCAGCACAAGCTGCGGAACAAGCAAAAGCAGCAGGAGGGATATAATACGTTTGATCATTTGACGACCCGGAGGTGACCTGTCTTGCGTGCTTGCGGCTGCGCCTCTTCGGCTCCCTGTTTCTGCTCACCGCCGCCGTTGATGACGGTAATGGGCGAACTTGCCGGGCTGGCGGCTCCTGTGAGCCCTTCGGCAGACTGTTCTCCTTCTGCTCCGGTTTCATCCTGCGCTTCGGATTCAGCGAGATTGCTGCGCACCGCCTGTACAATTGCCCTGATCATTTCGGGTACGGCATCGTCCCAGATAATACCCTGCTCGAGATCGCCCTCAGGCAGGTAGGCGGCCCAGATGCGATGCATCGGAATCTTGCACGGGAAGATGGTGCCGGAGAAGGAGAAGTCGGAGTCCAGTGCATCGTCACGGATATGGATCGCCTGCGGCATACGGGCATTGAGGACCAGTCGAAGCGCCGGGTCCCCCATCAGCGATTCGGGCACCTGCACATCATCACCGGTCGCATCGATCACAATATAGATGCGACCGTTGCGGGCGAAATACTCCCGCAGTTGCTTTGCCTTGGCCGCATCAGTAAAGCTTAAGCTCATCTCTTGTCCCTGATCATCATCGTTTCCCAACGCTAGCGGGATTCGACAGAAGAATAAAATACGGAGTGGCCCTGTAAGCCGGGTTCTGTCTCCCGCAAGCGGGATGACGGTCATTCATCTAGGCCTGCCGTTACCGGCAGGCTCGAGCAGCCTACCCGGAAGCAAACGCGGGCCGCGCCAATACTTCCCTATTTGGCCTTGCTGCGAACGGGGTTTACCGTGCCCCGGTCTGTTACCAGACCGGGCGGTGCGCTCTTACCGCACCTTTTCACCCTTACCGTGGCAAGCCACGGCGGTCTGTTTTCTGTGGCACTTTCCTCGGGGTCGCCCCCACCGGCCGTTAGCCGGCGTTCTGCCCTGTGCAGCCCGGACTTTCCTCGGTGGATGCAAGCATCCAACGCGACCGTCCGGACCACTCCGTGCGCCGAAGTGTAGGGGGTTTGCCAGGTCTGCGCACTTCTATGATTCTATTGGTATATATTAGAGGCTTCGAATGGCTGTTTCCGGCGCCGGAAACAGTCATTCGATAATCAATGAGTTAACTTGATTCACGCAGAACGTAAGGGCTTGCGTCGGGGGCGGGGTGACTTATCGTTCCGGACATGAATGAGACTTCCAGCAACCCGATCCTGAAAGGGATCACCGCCGAACTACCACTGTTTGACCAGATCAGGCCGGAGCATGTGCTGCCGGCGATAGATGCCGAGCTGACCCGCGCCCGCGAAACTGTCGCAAGGCTGACGGAGATTGCCGCCCCGGACTGGGATTCGCTGATGATGCCGCTGGAGGAGATCGAGGAACGACTCTCCCGTGTATGGGGCCCTGTGGGGCACCTCAATGCGGTGTGCGACTCGGAAGAGTTGCGTCCGATCTACCAGCAGGGTGTAGCGAAGATGACCGAGTGGTCGTCGGAACTCGGGCAGAACGAGGCGCTCTACTCCGCAATCCGCAAGGTGCGCGAGCGTGACGATTTCAGTTTGCTTTCCGAAGAGCGCAGGCAGGTGATCGAACATGCGCTGCGCGACTTCAAGCTCTCCGGTGCAGAACTTGAGGGTGAGGACAGGGAGCAGTTCAAGGCGATCCAGATACGCCTCTCCGAGCTCTCCACCACATTCGAACAGCATGTGATGGATGCGACTCGCGCTTTTGAACTGCACATCACTGATAAGGCCGATGTTGCGGGTCTTCCTGAGTCGGTGCTGGCGGCAGCGGCACAGCGTGCGGAGCAGGCCGGTAAACAGGGTGGCTGGCTCATCACGCTTGATGCACCCTCCTATATCCCGTTCATGCAGTATGCCGAAAACCGTGCGCTGCGCGAAACGATGTACCGGGAATATGTTACGCGCGCATCATCCGGCAAGCTCGATAACTCGCCGGTGATCGACGAGATACTCAGGCTTCGTGCAGAGGCTGCTGAGCTGCTCGGCTTTTCCCACTACGCAGCCAAATCGCTGGCCAGCAAGATGGCGGCCGATGTCGATGCGGTGACCGGTTTCCTGCGCGAACTGGCCGAGAAGAGCAGACCTGCCGCCGAGAACGATATGGCGGAGCTCAAGGCGTTTGCAGCGGGCGAGCTTGGACTTAAAGGCTTGCATGCGTGGGATATCGCCTACGCTTCTGAGAAGCTGCGGCTGAAGAAATACGCGATCAGCCAGGAGGAGCTCAAACCCTACTTCCCCGAAAAGAGCGTGGTTGCCGGCATGTTCGGACTGGTGGAGAAGCTCTACGGCCTCTCTATCCGTGAACGGGAAGATGTGCCGAAATGGCATAAAGATGTCCGCTTCTTTGAACTCTTCGATGGCCAGAATGAGAAGATCGCAGCTTTCTATCTTGATCCCTACGCCCGTGCCCATAAACGCGGCGGCGCCTGGATGGATGAGTGCATTGTGCGCTGGCGGAAGGCGGATGGTTCGCTGCAATTGCCTGTGGCATACCTGGTCTGCAACTTCGATGCGCCGGTCGGTAGCCGCCCGGCACTCTGGACGCATGACGAGGTGACAACCCTTTTCCACGAGTTCGGCCACGGTCTGCACCACATGCTGACCACAGTCTCCGAACTCGGTGTATCGGGTATCCGCGGTGTGCCGTGGGATGCGGTGGAGCTGCCGAGCCAGTTCATGGAAAACTTCTGCTGGGAGCGGCAGGTCGTCGATCTCTTCGCCCACCACTTTGAAACAGGGGAGGGGTTGCCCGATGCCATGTTCAACAAGATGCTGGCAGCCAAGAATTTCCAGTCTGCAATGATGATGTTGCGCCAGATCGAGTTCGCACTCTTCGATGTACTACTGCATAGCGAGTATGAGCCGGAGAAAGGGTCGGTGCAGACGCTGCTCGACCGGGTGCGTGGCGAGGTGGCGGTATTGATCCCGCCAGCTTTTAATAAATTCCAGAACGGTTTCTCGCATATCTTTGCCGGTGGCTATGCGGCGGGTTATTACTCCTACAAGTGGGCGGAGGTGCTCTCTGCCGATGTATATGCCACCTTCGAGGAGGAGGGTATCCTGAACAGCGATACTGCTGCGCGACTGCGCAGAGAGCTGCTCTCGATTGGCGGCAGTCGCGAGATCATGGATGCTTTCGCGGCATTTCGCGGCAGGAAACCATCGGTTGATGCACTGCTGCGTCACTCCGGACTTGCAACCGAAACAGGAGATGAGAAATGAGTAAAGAGGTTACGATTATCGATATCAAGATGCCGTTTATGTCGATGGTGATATTCATGGTGAAGGCGGCAATCGCGTCGATTCCGGCGTTTATTATTCTTTCGGTGATTGGATCGATTATCTTTGGGGTAATGGGCGCGATGTTTGGAGTCGGGCAGGTTGAGATGCTCACGCCTCAGCACTTCTAGGGGCCCTCTGGCTGATGGGTAACGAGAGCTATCGTGAACAGGCCCTGAAACTGTTTCCATGGGTTTGCGGCCGCTGTGGCCGGGATTTCTCAGGTAAACAGTTAAAGGAACTTACGGTGCATCACAAAGATCACAACCACGCCAACAATCCGCCTGACGGCAGCAACTGGGAGCTGCTCTGCATCTACTGCCACGATAATGAACACCAGCGATATCTCGAGGCCGATGCGCACGGGGATGTGAAACGTGACGAGGCAGGCGGCTCGACCTTCAAGGGGCTTGCAGGCCTTGCTGAGTTGCTGAAAAAAGAGGGTAAGTAGAAGCCTGCTTTAACTATCTCGAGCTTCGATGTCCGGGCCGATCAATATGGCCAGCCACTGCGTATCCTCACGCGCTTCCAGCGCCAGCTTGACGATCATGGTCAGCGGCACCGAGAGCAGCATGCCGACAGGGCCCAATACCCAGCCCCAGAACACCAGTGAGAGGAACACCACCAGGGTTGAAAGCCCCACGCCTTTACCCATGTAACGCGGCTCCACGGCATTGCCCATCACGATATTCACCGCCACAAAACCGAGCCCCGCCAGCAGGGCGTCACCGAGGCCAAGTTGTACCAGTGCCAGCAGTACAGCTGGGACCGCGGCAATAATCGAACCGATATTGGGAACGAAATTGAACAGGAATGCGACCAGGCCCCAGAGCAGCGCATGATCAACGCCGACAAAGGTGAGCCAGATCGCGATAAGGGTGCCGGTAGCGAGGCTGATCCAGGTCTTGATGGCAAAATAGGAGCTGACCGTGCCGACGAATCGTTCAAAGCCGCCGGTCGAGGGTGCGTGTTCGCCCATGGCAGACCATTTGTGAGGCAGTGCGGTGATCTCGATAAGCAGAAAGATGACCGTCAGCACGATCAGGAAGGTGTTGGCCAGCACGTTGCCGAGTCCTGACAGCAGTTTGCCAGCCATGCCCATGGCGATGGAGGGGTCGAGATTGTCGCGAAGCAGTTGTGTGTCGAGGCTTATGCCGAATCCGGCAAGCCATGTGATCAAATCACTGGTCTGCTGGTTCAAACGGGCCTGGTAGATGGGCAGGTTGTTGGTGAATTCGGCAACAGAGGCGCCGACAAAGGCACCGAGCAGGCTTCCCAGCAACACAAGCACCAGCGTGATCGACAGAACAGACAGTGCCGGGGAGAACCCTTTCGATGTCAGCCACTTCAGTGGCGGCAGGCAGATGATGGCAATGAATGCGGCAAGCAGGAATGGAACCAGCATGGATGTTGCCGCCTGCATGCCGGCAACAATGACCACAAAGGCGGCTGCCGGAACCAGAATATTCATGCCGCTGCGTGAATCCATCACTTACTGGAAATCCGCCAGGCGGGAGTCGTCGATATCGAAAGCGGTTTCGCCGCTGGCAAACATCAGCTTCAGATAGGGCAGGCATCCCTCGCACTCGATGCCGCAGCCGGTTGCCTTTTGGGCTGCGGCAAGGTTTTCGAATACCTTCAGCTTGTCGAATGTTTTATTCACGCATTCGCAGCGGTTTACCTTCTCGTCACACATCCAGCCGCTCCTTTTTCCGGTTACTGCTCGGATACTGGCCCAAATCCCCTTGGAACGGCAAGCGCAGCATAAATGCCAGACTGTGGGTCGGCGCATGCTGTAGCTGGGTCAGGCCGATAGTCATGCCATCGTGCCCCATGTCAGGCTGCGCTTTCCAGGTGCCGAAAATGCGGTCCCAGATACTCAGGTTGAAGCCGAAGTTGCTGTCGGTCTCGGCAGGAATGACGGAGTGGTGCACGCGGTGAACATCGGGCGTGACCAGCAGCAGGCGAATGGCCGAGTCAATCTGTCTCGGCAGGCGTACATTGGCGTGGTTGAACATTGCCATGCCGTTAAGCACGATCTCGAATATCACTACGGCAGTGGCAGGTGCGCCAACTGCGATAATGAATGAAATTTTGACCAGCATTGAGAGGATGATTTCGATCGGATGGAAACGCAGGCCTGTGGTGACGTCAATGTCGTTGTCGGCATGGTGGACGCGGTGCAGGCGCCAGAGCATTGGCACGGCGTGAAAGATTACATGCTGCCAGTAGATGATCAGGTCAAGCAGAATCACCGAGAGAGCAACGGTCGCAGCTGGCGGCAGTTCGACCAGGTTGAACAGGCCGACAGCGTTTGCATCGGCCCAGAGTGCAGCGCCAACCGCGCCCGCCGGAAAGAGCAGGCGCACCAGAAACGTGTTAAGAAGCACGATGCCGAGATTGGCGGGCCAGCGACGATATCCGAAGCGGAGCCTGCGCCGCGGGGCAGCTGTCTGGGCCAAAGCCATGCAGCCGAAGATGGCGACAAATGCGGCAAGTCTTAGGGTGGATTCATCCATGCACCCACTCTCTATGAAAACAGAAGGGGGTGGCAAGCTGTACCGGCGGTGCGCAAATTACACTTGGTGATAGTCGTCATAGAATCTAGCCTGAGGGTGAGTGATACAGTTCGCCGATCCGGCAAGTGTGATGCATTATTTCATCCCGTACTTACTTTATGTTCATCGGGAAACGGGTAGGCTTGCGAAGATCAGGCAGATATGTGAAGTTGGAAGCCATGCAGGTTTCCGGCCGGCAGTTCGACCTGCCGGTGATTGAAACAGTTAAGGTGTTACGGAGGATAGATTGATGAAACGAATGATGATGATGGCGGTTGCGGCAGGCCTGGTTCTGGCCGGATGTGCAAGCAGCCCGGATGATCCGAATAAGCATACGAAGGAGAAGGCTGCGGCAGGTGCGGCAATCGGCGCAATTGCAGGTGCCGTGATCGGGCATCAGCAGGACCGCTCCGGCGGCGCACTGCGCGGCGCACTGATCGGTGCGGCAGCAGGTGGTGCGATTGGTGCCGGCGTGGGCCGTTACATGGATAACCAGCAGGCCGAATTCAACCGCGTGCTGGCGGAAGAGCGCCGCGCCAACCAGGTTGAGATCGAGCGTTTGAAGAATGAGAACCTGAAGATCACCATGAACTCTGAGGTCTCCTTCGACTACAACTCGGCACAGCTGAAGCCTGCATTCAACAGCACCCTCGATAAGGTGGCCGATATTCTCAACCGCTATCCGCGTACCACCATCCGCATCACCGGCCATACCGACAGTCGTGGCTCCACAGAGTACAACCAGAATCTCTCGCAGCAGCGGGCCAACTCTGTAGCATGGTACCTTGCTGACCGTGGTGTGGATTCACGCAGGGTGATCGCCGAGGGTCGCGGTGAAATGCAGCCGCGCGCCACCAACGATACTGAGGCTGGAAGGCAGCTGAACCGTCGTGTCGAGATGCTGATTATTCCCGATAACGATATTCAGTAAGCGACTGAATCTGAAAGGGCCCGGTTTTTTGACCGGGCCTTTTTCTTTTCAGGGATGGGGCTGAAGCGGGATAGATTCAATCCCCTGTTCAGATTGAGTGGCAAAAATAAGTTTATGATTTTGCTGGCTTATTGTATCCGGCTGGCATACAGTGCGGATCGCAGAACATGATTGTGGTGGTTTTTCTAGGCCGATTCAGAAGTTTCCTTCTTGATTTCTCTTAAGTAAAATCGCATATGATAAACATGTATGCACTATATTTATTAGTAATTGAGGTACAATTAAAAATGGCAACAGGAACAGTTAAATGGTTTAACGACTCTAAAGGTTTTGGCTTTATCGCTCAGGATGATGGCGGCGACGACGTATTCGTTCACTTCTCTGCAATTCAGAGCGACGGCTTCAAGTCTTTGGTAGAAGGCCAGAAAGTTGAGTATGAAGTAGAAGATGGACAGAAGGGCCCACAGGCTCGTAACGTTTATCCTCAGTAAGACACCACATATCAGTTTTCACTGAATCTAAACACCCCGCCTCGGCGGGGTGTTTTTTTTGGTGCGTATGACTGTCCAAGTCTTGCGGTTAGCACTATTCGGGGCGTTTTCTGTCGTATTCGCCGGCCAGTTGATAGATCCGGTTGAGGTCATCCTCGGAAACATCGATAAATGAGTCGATCTGTTGCAGGGCATGCGCGATCCCCTCATGCGAGAAGCTGGTGGTTGCGGGAGCAGTGGCAGGGGTAGTCAGGCTTGCCGGATACCTGCGCCACTTGAACAGGTAGTTGAAGATCAACGCAACGGTAAAAATAACCAGCACATTGAGCAGCACCGGGGTAACGACATACATGTATCCCAGTTGCTCCACGCTTGCGCCGCCGACAACTGCAGAGAGTGCAGTGGCGCCGCCCGGCGGATGAATGCATTTCAGATAATACATGACGGCAATCGCGATGCCGACGGCCAGACCTGCCGCAATAAACGCATCAGGCACAAATTTGGCACAGATCACGCCAATGATTGCGGAGAGGAGATTGCCGCCAAACAGCGGCCAGGGTTGTGAAAGCGGGCCGTGCGGCACTGCAAACAGCAGCACCGTTGCCGCACCCATGGATGCAACGATCAGGTAGGCATCTTCACCCAGAATCGTGTAACTGATCAGTATGATCATGAATATGGCGATGAAACCGCCAAGGCCTGAGATCAGCTTCTCGGCATGGCTGGAGGGGCTGAGTTCAATGCCGATAAGATCGGAAAACGGTTTACGGGCCATGGTTGACTCCTTTGACGGTCACAGCATTTACCCGAATTGGTGATTAGACAACCATGAATGTTTTCCGGATGCTGTTGGTACTCCGTTATGCAGCCTTTTACCCTGCGGGTGTCATGCATGCTCAAATGGAGTAAAACCGGCTTAAAAGAAAAGGCCCCGAACTGGGGCCCTTTCTTATGGGATGGCGGAGAGGGTGGGATTCGAACCCACGTGGCGGTATTACCCGCCCAACCGATTTCGAGTCGGTGCCGTTATGACCACTTCGAGTACCTCTCCGTGGTGAAAGCGTTCAGCTGCTGAATGAGCCCAGATTACGAAGTCGTTTTGTGCGGGCCGCAATAAGCTTATCAACGGGTGTGTTCAGCAGCTTGTTCAGCGCTTTTTCCAGCACATCACCCATCAGCTCGGAGGCTTCCTTGATATTGCGGTGGGCTCCCTCTTTGGGTTCCGGAATGATTTCATCGATCAGTCCCAGTTCTTTCAGATCGAGTGCGGTAGGCTTCAGCGCCTCGGCAGCCTCATCGGCATGGGCGCGGTCTCGCCAGAGAATTGCGGCACAACCCTCAGGGGAGATGACGGAATAGGTGGAGAACTGCTGCATGAACATGCGGTCGCCGACACCAATCGCCAGTGCGCCGCCTGAGCCGCCTTCACCGATCACGGTGCAGATCACCGGCGTTCTCAATGCTGCAAGCTCCTGCAGGTTGCGGGCGATCGCCTCACTCTGGCCGCGCTCTTCGGCATCGATGCCCGGCCAGGCGCCTGCGGTGTCGATAAAGGTGAGCACAGGAATTTCAAAACGTTCGGCGAGCTTGAACAGTCGCAGTGCCTTGCGGTAGCCCTCCGGCCTCGGCATGCCGAAATTACGTTTCAGCTTCTCTTTGGTATCACGCCCTTTCTGATGGCCGACGACCATGACACTTCTGCCGCGGAAACTGGCCACGCCGCCGACAATGGCGCCATCATCGGCAAAAGCGCGGTCGCCGTGCAACTCCTGAAAGTCATCAAACATCTGCGGGATATAGTCGAGAATGTAGGGGCGGTCGGGGTGGCGTGAGAGCTGGCAAACCTGGGCGCGGGTAGCCTTGCTGTAGATCTGCTCGACCAGCTTGTCCTTTTTGCTGTTCAGGCGCTCAACCTCTTCTGCAATATTCACGCCCGAATCTTTGCCCATGCCTGAAAGCTCATCGATCTTCGATGCCAACTCTGCAATCGGACGTTCAAATTCAAGATAGCTCATTGCCATATCATCCTCTCTTATCCCCGGCGCATCTGCTGGCTGCGTGGCGGCTGCCACGGTTTACAGCGGACGCGAATCGAATCCACGCCGAAGCGGGCATCCAGTTGGGTGCGGACCGCCTCGCTCCAGTTGATACACGGACCGGTGATCAATTGCGCAAGACTAGCGTCTGGAAGCCGTACATGGAATGCAAGCCTTGCCGATCCTCCGGTCGCCATCGATTTCAGGCGGGCCAGCGTGACCTCATCCCAGGCAATGCTGGCTGCAGTGATCTGAACTTCATGCACCAGTTCCGGCAGGATGTCATCGAGCGAGCTTATCGCCTCGGCAATCAGAACCGGATCATCTTTGGAGGTGTCCACCTTGGCGGCGATGAGCAGCGGTTCGTCAGAAGCGAGCAGTTCCGAGACCTCGGCATAGAGCTTGGCAAAGACGATCATCTCCGCCTGGCCGTGCAGATCTTCAACCTGAACAAATGCCATGGTTCCCGAACGCCCGTTGTAGGGCCGGATGCCTGAAATGCCAACCGGCACGACGATCTGGCTCTCATGCGCACGCTCCCGCAACTCGGAGAGGTTGCAGTCACCAAGCCCTTTAAAACGCTTGAGGTAGGCCTCAAGCGGGTGGCCGGTAAGGTAGAACCCGAGAACCTCACGCTCTGCCTGTAGTTGCTCACCATGACTCCACGATGCCAGCAGCGGGAATCCCCCCTCTCCGGATTGCGGTTCAGCCACCTCAAACAGTGTGGACTGGTTGGAGGCGTACTCCTTGCGTTTGCGGGAGAGCTGCTCAAGCACTTCGGACAGTCCTTCAATCGCAGCCCGCTGGTTCGGGATCAGCCCCTCAAGGGCCGCGGCCTTGATCAGTGCCTCAAGGATCCTTTTGTTCAGCGTGCGTGTTGGTGAGCGCATGATCAGCTCTTCAAAGGATTCGAACGGTCCGTTCTCTTTGCGCTCAGCCACCACTGCACGGATCGCAGCTTCTCCAACACCTTTGATGGCGCCGAGGCCGTAACGGATTGCCTTCTCCTCGGGGCGGAACTCCCAATCCGATGCGTTGATATGCGGTGGCAGCACCTCGATATCCATGTTGCGGCAGTCGGTGACCAGCGCTGCAACCTTGTCGGTATTGCCCATGTCGCAGGAGAGGGTTGCGGCCATGAAGGCCTGGGGATAATGCGCCTTGAGGTAGGCGGTCTGGTAGGAGATCAGGGCGTAGGCTGCCGAGTGTGATTTGTTGAAACCGTAGCCGGCAAACTTCTCCATCAGGTCGAAGATCTGCTCAGCCCTGTCGAGCGGCACTTTCTTCTTTTCAGCCCCCTTCATGAAAATCTGCCGCTGCTTGGCCATCTCCTCCGGTTTTTTCTTGCCCATGGCGCGACGCAGCATATCGGCCTGGCCGAGCGTGTAGCCTGCCAGTACCTGGGCGATCTGCATCACCTGCTCCTGATAGAGGATGACGCCATTGGTCTCCTGCAGAATCTCTTTCAGTTGCGGCACCAGATAGACGATCTCCTGGCGTCCGTGCTTGCACTCGATATAGGTGTCCACCATGCCCGATTCGAGTGGGCCGGGACGATAGAGGGCCACAAGCGCGATGATATCTTCGAAGCAGTCGGGGCGAAGGCGCGTAAGCAGGTCGCGCATGCCCGATGACTCCACCTGGAATACCGCACCGGTCTGGCCGCGCTGCATCAGATTGAATGTGGCCTGATCATCCATCGGAATGGCGGTGATATCGAAGCTCTGCGCTTCGGGCCGCGGGTCATAGCGCTTGATCAGTTTGCAGGCGATATCGATAACGGTAAGCGTTTTCAGTCCGAGAAAATCGAACTTGATCAGCCCCATTTTTTCGCTGTTGCCCATGTCCCACTGGACCACCTTTCCCTCTTCGCCGGCCACCTTGAAAAGCGGGGCGGTTTCGTCGAGGTCCTGTCTGCCGATGATAACGCCGGCGGCATGTTTGCCGGCATTGCGGTGGCACCCCTCAAGGCGTCTGGCCAGTTCAAAGAGGTGCGCTACCTCATGGTCATCATCGACCATCTTGGCCAGCTTCGGCTCCTCGACCAGTGCTTTTTCGAGTGTCATCTTCAGGTCGTTGGGGATCAGCTTGGCGATCAGGTTTACCTTGGCCAGATCCATGCCGAGCACACGCCCGACATCGCGAACCACAGCCTTTGCCTTCATCGACCCGTAGGTGATGATCTGCGCCACTTTCGCCTCACCATACTTCTCGGTGACGTAGCGGATCACCTCTTCACGGCGGCTCATGCAGAAGTCGATATCGAAATCGGGCATCGATACGCGTTCAGGGTTGAGGAAACGTTCGAAAAGTAGTCCGTACTTGATCGGATCCAGATCGGTGATTTTCAGGACATAGGCGACCAGTGAACCGGCGCCCGAGCCTCGTCCGGGGCCGACCGGGATGCCGTGATTTTTTGCCCACAGGATGAAGTCCGATACGATCAGGAAGTATCCCGGAAACCCCATCTTCTCAATGATGTCGAGTTCGAACTGCAGTCGTTTGTCATAGACATCGCGGTCGGCTTCCGGCTCGCCGGCAAGGATCGTCGGCCAGCGCAGATCCAGCCCCTCCTGCGCCTGTTTGCGCATATAGGCGTTGAGCTCCAGATCTTCAGGCGGCTGGAAATCGGGCAGTTGATAGTTGCCGAAGCGCAGGTCGACATTGCAGCGGTTGGCAATGTGCATGCTGTTTTCCAGCGCCTCGGGGATGTCGGAAAAGAGGTCTTGCATCTCTTCGAACGATTTGAGGTAGTGCTCGGGGGTAAAGATGCCGGTGACATCATCGTGAATCGTGCGGTTCTGCTGGAGCGCCAGCATCGCCTCAAAAGAGTTGAAACCGTCGCGTTCAATGAAATGGGTGTTGTTGCTGGCTACCAGCGGGATATCAAGCTCATGGGCGATCTCTATCAGTTGCCGGTTAATCTCCTCCTGGCCGCCATTGCCATGGCGCTGTAGCTCCAGGAAGAAGCAGTTCTCATGGAACATCTCCTTGTAGGCGCGCGCTGCAGCTGTGGCACCCGTACGGTCGCCCTTCTGCAGCAGCTGTTCCACCTCGCCATTCCAGCCGGAGGACAGGGCAATCAGGCCGTCACAGTGCTCGGCCAGCAGTGGTTTGCCGACACGCGGCTTGTAGTAGAAACCTTCGATATAGGAGATGGAAATCAGCTTGAGCAGGTTTTTCCAGCCGGTGTTGTTGCGTGCCAGCAGTACCAGCTGCGGGAAGCGCGGTCCGCGCGGCCCCTCAGATATGCGTTTGGTGTGGTCATCGCAGAGAAAGATTTCGCAGCCGAGAATCGGTTTGATGCCCATCTGCATCGCTTTGGAGTAGAACTCGATAGCGCCGAACAGGTTGCCGTAATCGGTCAGGGCTACGGCTGGCTGTTTCAGTTCCGCCACCCGTTTCAGCAACTCGCTTACCCTCGTGGTGGCACCAAGCAGGGAGAAGTCGGAGTGGTTATGAAGATGGGCGAATGGAGCAAAATGCATCGGGCTATCGTAGCCTCGGACGGGCAGTTTTGCACCCGTCTAATTGACAGGGCTGGAGAGAAGCGGGTGGCTAACTGCCAGCCCTTTCCCGGCGCACTTTGTTGACCACCAGCAACGCCTCGAGCAGCACCCAACCCGCCAGAAGGAAGATGGCAGCGCCGACAGCAGCAACGGTCCACTGCCCTTTTTCAACAGCACCAAATATCCCCATTACCATTCCGGAAATCGTGGCGCCGAGCACCAGCAGCATTGGCAGCAGCGTGTAGAGGATAGGCTTTCTCTTGCGGTAGAGGTAGATGGTGACGGTGAGCAGCGTCAATCCTGCCAGGATCTGGTTGGTGGTGCCGAACAGTGTCCATAAAAAAAGGCCTGCAGGTTTTCCATCCACCTTGAAAAAGGCAAAAAAACCGATTGCGGCAACGGCGAGGAGTGTGGCCAGGTAGCGGTTGCCGAGCGCCTTGATGCCGATGGTCTGACCGATCTCCTCCAGATTGAAGCGCAGCAGTCGCGCACCGGTATCGACGCTGGTCATGGCGAAACCGACCACGACTACGGAGATAAAGGCGGCGGCATAATCGAGCGGCACGCCGAGCTGGTGGATGAAGTTGGCGTTGCCCTGGATGAAGACACCGAGCTTCTGGTGCAGTCCGACCGCCTTGTCCCACGAACCGTAAAAGGACTCCCAGTCGGCTCGAGATGAAAATGCGCCGGCAGTGGTGGCGAGCACGGCGAGCAGTGCCAGCAGCGACTCCCCGATCATGCCTACATATCCGACAAAGGGGGCATCCGATTCACGGTTCAGCTGTTTCGATGTCGTGCCCGATGCGACCAGGCCATGGAAACCTGAGACAGCTCCGCAGGCAATTACAATGAACAGGAATGGAAGCAGCGGCGGCGCACCGACCGGATTCGGGTTAATGGCAGGTGCAGCCCAGTCGGGAGAGAGGATGAAGAAACCGGCCAGCATCGAAAAGAGAGCCAGATAGAGCAGCAGCGAGTTGAGGAAATCGCGCGGCTGCAGCAACAGCCAGACCGGCAGTACGCTGGCAACGAAGGCGTAGATCAGCAGGGTCCATGTCCAGTCGCCGGCAGTAAATCCGGTGATCGGCATATCCAGTCCGATCCAGGTGGTGAGCAGCATCAGTACGAAGCCGAGTGCAATCATCGGCCAGAGCGGCATGTTCTTCTTGTAGACGAGGAAGCCGATCACCATGGCGATCAGCATCAGCGCATAGGTCGGAAAGATCGCTTCTGGATGCGAGGTTTTCGGAATGTTGGCGGCATCGGGCGCAGCAAAGAGTCCTGAGATCACCAGCACAAACACACCCATGGCCAGGGCCACGAGGAAGAAAATCACCAACAGGAATAATAGCCGTGTGCGTGGACTGATCACGTCGCGGGCAATGGTGCCGACGCTCTGCCCTTTGTGGCGGATGGAGAGAACCAACGCTGAGAAGTCGTGCACAGCACCGACCAGCAGGGTGCCGAAAACCACCCAGCAGAGTGCGGGCACCCAGCCCCAGATCACCGCAATGGCAGGTCCGAGCATGGGCGCAAGCCCTGCTATCGAGGCGTAGTGGTGACCAAAGAGGATATATTTGTTGGCGGGAACATAATCGACATCATCGCGAAGGGCATGCGCAGGCGTGTCATTGCTGTTATCCAGTTCGAAGATTCTTCTGGCCAGAATCCGCTTGGCGTAGAAGTGGAAAAAGATCAGGTAGAGACTGAGTACAGTGATGGCCATGACAACTGGCGTCATTCCTTATCCTCCCGGAGCTTGGTTGCAGCAGGTCGGGACGCTACTCTAGCGCTCACGTTGGACAAGGGGTTCGTCAATGAGATGGTTGATAGTTATAGGGTTTACGCTCCTGCTGGCTGGCTGCCAGCAGCAGGATGAGGCCTCCCTTGCAGGAGTGGTGAATCCCAGTCCGGTGGTGGCAACCGTAAATGGAACCCCTATCCATGAGTCCGATATCGACCTTGAAATGGCCATGTTGCCCGAAGAGGTCAGTCGTTACAGAAAGGATCCGAAGGCGCGGGCACATATTCTTCGTACATTGATTCGGCATCACGCTGTCAGCCAGAAGGCCGAAGCGATCGGGCTGGATCTCGATCCTGCAACGCGCCAGCATATTGAGAGCGCACGCAGGCAGATACTCATTGAGGCGGCCATGCGCTGGCAGATGGCGAACATGAAGAAGATCGAGGAAGCCGATGCTGCAGCCTATTACAAACAGCACCCCTCCGAATTTTCCGTACCAGAACAGATCCATGCCCGCCACATTCTGGTGGCCACCGAAAAGAGGGCATGGGCTGTTATCAAGAAGTTGCGGAAAGGAGCCGATTTCTCGGCACTTGCCGCCAGCGAATCGCTCGATGACAGCAATAAATCCCGCGGTGGTGACCTCAACTGGTTTCAGCGCGGCGTGATGGTCAAGCCTTTCGACGACGCAGCCTTTGCTTTGAAAGAGAAGGGGGTCAGCAATCCGGTTAAAACGCAGTTCGGCTGGCATGTGATCGAGCTGCTCGGTCGTCGCGCTGCCTTGCAGAAACCGCTTGAAGAGGTGAAAGAGGAGATCGTCAGCATCCTGGAGCAGGAGCAGCTGGAGCAGTGGTACCTGGATATCGAAAAAGAGTCGCGCATCAAGGTGCTCAATCCGGCGTATCAGTAGGCTTCTTTATGGTGACCCCAATTTTGGCATGAAAAATGCCATTTTTCCGACGGAAGCTTGCAGCCAAACTCAGAAACTCGGCAGTCTTTTAGTTGGAGTCCTTCATGCTTCCTCGATCCGGACAAGCCATCAGGAGAGGTGATTTACACGTGTTGCCCGGGTGAAACCATGGGTGGTCTGAATAACAAATCTGGCCACCATTGGGGTGGGGTTGAATGGCTGCTTTCAAGTCACATGCCGATTTTCAACTTCTAGCGCACTAGGGAAATCATAATCTGAGAGTTGGCTGTATTATTGACACACCCTGTTCCCGGGCAGTTATTAAAGGGCACTTAGTGTCGAGAATCGATATGTTAAGCCTATTCCTACGGAAGAAGCACGAAATCTCTTTCTATCAGGATATAGATTAATTTTTTCAAGTGATATTGTCTTGGCAAGCTGACCATACAGTGCATAGTGATCACTTAATTCATAATTGAGACCAACCGAAGGCTTTAAGACGACCCCTTCTGCGCTTGCGCCAATCAATACTTGGAAAAACCCCTGAAGACTATTGGTTGTGGAATATCCGGTCTGGATACCTAATCCTGTTAGTGCCTCGCCATAACCAGGGGTCCCAAAGTACGAATTGTACGCGAAGCTAACTTGAGTGGGGATATACCAGTTTTCATTCAAAAGATAATCAAATTGAGTTGATAGCATCTTGAGGTCGGGGTGTCTTATGTTGCCAATTCGAACACCGAATTCAGTTTGTTGAAACACATGAATGCGGATTCCACTGTACAACAAATTCTGTTTAGCATCAGGGCTTCGATTTCCACTTCCTTTGTTGGATAGGTGGAAGTTTATTGCCGCTCCCAGAGTGAAGTTATTAGAACTTCCCTTCGGCGCAAATAAATAACCACTCGATAATGACAGTCCGTAGTTGTTGTTCAGAAAGTATTCAATGGAAAATTTAGGGTGAACCAGTAGTCCCGGGCCTGTATCAATTCTATCGGGTGAATACCCTCCCGAGCCAACACCTATTTGGCCATATAGGCTGACACGAGGGGAAACTGAATGCCTGTACCCCACTCCACCCAATATGTGATTATAGAGTGGCATACCGTAATAGCCCCCTTCTGCAGCAAAAAACACATAATGATTGTTGGTTAGAAAGTGGGAGAATTGCAAAGACAACGAGTTAATTGGTTTTGTATAACTTCCTTTCGGTTTGATTTGAAATATATTATTAAGCTCTATCGTCAACATATTCTCTCCTCCCTCTTCAAGGTGGGAGGGATCATGTTCTGTCTTAGTCCCTGAAGCCGCATATGAACCGATTGAGTATGAAAGTTTCTTTTGAACAAACATGTTGAGTTGGGAACTGTTTATTCGAGAGTTTTTAAATTGGTAGTGGGCATAATTCACCCCAACAGAGAAATTGCGAAAATCGTAACCAATTCCCATGTAGCCTTTGATAAACCCTCCTGTGCCGGTCAATTCGGCACTTCTCCTTATACTGGGTCCACCTCCACCTCCTCCTAGAGAGATGCCAGCATTGACAAACGAATTCCCAATTAATGCTTGTTGGGCATGGGCAGTAACGTCAAAGACCATGAAACCACCGTAATTACCATGCAACAATGGCGCATGAAGCCCCAAACCTAAATATAGCCAACTATTCATTTGATGGAGTAAGTGAATGCCATGTAAATCAACAGATTTAAACCCGGGAACGGGGATTACTGCATAATCCAGCATAATGAGCCCCTTTCCCGGACTCAGTTTATCCCTGTCAAATGCTGGCGTCTGAGTTGCTCCCTCAGCAGGAACTTCAGAAACTTTTTTTGTTTGTTGTGATGCGAATGCTATTTCTGTGGAGATAGAAAGCAGAATAAGTAACAGGATCAGCTTTAACCTTGAAAAGTAGATAATACATCTCCTTCAAACAATTATCAGATTGAGTGAAAAGATTATAGCCAGAAATGCTCGTTTATGAAGGGTTGAAAAAATATAAACTTTTTTGTTCGCATCTCTAACAGAAGTCATAAAGGACTGATGCACCAAGCAACTGCACTAGAAAACCTGCTTGAATGCGTGCTGCGAGTTGGTTTGCTCAACTCAATTGTGGCAAGGAGTATGCCCAACAATGTAAGTTGAACTGCACAGCGGCTTGCACGAATGCCCCGATTGCACGAACAGGTATTCGCTGCTAATGCAAATATTAATAAGTTGAGTGTTTGATTAGGATTCTTTCAGTACCACCTGGGTAAGAGCCTGGACATGGGCATCAGAGTCGTTGAGGGCAGGGATATAGCTGTACCTTTTGCCGCCAGCTCCGAGGAAGACTTCACGGTTCTCCATGGCGATCTCTTCAAGGGTTTCGAGGCAATCAGCGGCAAAGCCCGGGCAGATCACATCGACCGACTCCACCCCCTCTTTGCCCCATTTTTCGAGGGTCTCATCTGTATAGGGCTGTACCCAGGGCTCTTTGCCGAAACGGGACTGGAATGCGAGTTGCAGCTGGGTCTCGTCGAGCCCGAGCGCCTCCCTGACCAGGCGGGCTGTTTTGCGGCAGTGGCACGGGTAGGGGTCGCCGTTTTCAAAATAGGATTCCGGGATACCGTGGAATGAGAGCAGCAGCCGTTCAGCTTTACCGTTCTCCTTCCAGTGATCTCGGATGCTTGCTGCAAGCGCTTCGATATAGAGAGGCTGGTCGTGGTAGGCATCGATAAAGGTAAGCCGTGGCACGCGACGCCACTCCTTCAGCACCTTGGCAACGGCATCGAAGGTTGAGCCGGTGGTGGTGGCTGAGTATTGCGGGTAGAGCGGCAGCACAATCATGCGGTCGCAGTTTTTCTCCCGCAGCGCTTCAAGCCCTTTGCGGATAGAGGGATTGCCGTAACGCATGGCCAGCTCCACATGCACGGCGCCGATACCCCTCTCCTGCAGCGCAGCTTCCAGCTTCTCTCGTTGGCGTTTGCCGGTGGCCAGCAGCGGCGAGCCTTCATCTGTCCATACCTTTTCATAGAGCGCAGCCGATTTGGCGGGGCGGGTATTGAGGATGATGGCGTTGAGAATCAGCCACCAGAGCCAGCGTGGCTGCTCGACCACACGGGGATCCCAGAGGAATTCAGCAAGATAGTCCTGCAGCGCCGCCCTGGTCGGTGCATCGGGGGTGCCGAGATTGGTTAGCAGGATGCCGGTAGCACGCTCCTGCTCGTGGTCGAAATTCTCTTTAGCGCTGAATGACATTCAAGTTCCCTTGCCCGTTTAGTATCGAATGGAGAAGCTGTTGCAGCTCTCCGGCAGTGTGGCCTCTGAATACGCCACGTGCTCAACACTGGCATAGGATGGTCCCTGTTGCAGCCACCGTTTCATCATGGTTATTTGCACTTCGGGGCCGGCGAAACAGACCTCCACCCCTCCTTCGGCCACATTTCTTACCCAGCCGCGCAGCCCCAGGCGGTTTGCCTCAACTTGTGTATAGTGGCGGAAGCAGACCCCCTGCACGCGGCCGGAAATCCTTGCGAGAAGGCAGGTTTCAGCTACAGGGTGTTCGGCCACAGAATCGTGTCCCTGGCTTCGGGGTCGGTCCCGGTATGATCTGTGGAGTAGTGCAGGCCGCGGGATTCATGCCGCTGCAGGGCGCTGGCAATGATCAGTTCTGCGATCAATTCGATGTTACGTAACTCCAGCAGATCCTGACTGACGGGATGTTTCCAGTAGTAGCTGGCAATCTCTTCACGAATGACATGCAGTCGCCGCTTGGCGCGCCGCAGCCGTTCATCGGATCGTACAATGCCGACGTAATGGGACATTGTCGCCCGAATCTCGTCCCAGTTCTGCTTGATCTGGATACGCTCAGTCTCTGGCACGATGCCGGTATCATCCCATGTCGGAATGGGCGGCGCATCGGGCACCTCGGAAGTGATAATGTCGCTGGCGCAGCACTCCGCCATCACAAGGCACTCCAGCAGCGAGTTGCTGGCCAGCCGGTTGGCGCCGTGCAGGCCGGTGCAGGCTGTCTCCCCGATGGCATAGAGGGCATCGATCGCGGTGCGGCCGTTAATCTCCGCCTTGATGCCGCCACAGATATAGTGGGCGGCAGGTACGACCGGAATCGGCTGTGTGGTGATGTCCATGCCCAGCTTCAGGAGCCGTTCGTGAATGTTGGGGAAGTGAGCGAGCAGCTGATCGCGTCCGATAGGGCGCGCATCGAGATACATGCAGTCGGCACCCTGTTTCTTGATCTCATGGTCGATAGCGCGTGCGACAATATCACGGGGTGCAAGTTCGCCCTGCGCATCATAATCAAACATGAAACGCCGCCCTTCGCTGTCGACAAGGTGTGCTCCCTCGCCGCGCAAGGCCTCGGATAGCAGCATGTTGGATCCCTGACGGTGAAAGAGGCAGGTGGGGTGAAACTGAATGAATTCGAGGTTCATGACTGGGCATCCGGCGCGCCATGCCATGGCGATACCGTCGCCTGTGGCTGCATGCGGATTGGAGGTGTAGAGGTAAACCTTGCCGGCACCTCCGGTGGCAAGCACCGTATGCGCGGCCTCCACAGTCACAACGTGTCCCTCGGGGGCCAGGATATAGGCTCCGAGACAGCGGTTGCCGGTGTCGGTGCCGTGGCCGATGCGAAGCGTGGTGATAAGGTCGATCGCGGTATGTTGCTCAAGCCTGAGGATGTTGGGGTGCGGCGCCACCTTTGAAAGCAGCGCCTCTCCAATCGCGCGACCGGTTGCATCCTGCGCATGTGCAACCCTGCGACTGCTGTGCCCACCCTCCTGAGTCAGGTGCAGCTCTCCATCTTTACGGTCGAAACAGGTGCCGATGGCGATCAGCTCATCAATGATTTCGCGCCCCCGCGCAACAATGGCCTGTACCACTTCCGGATGGCAGAGCCCTGCGCCTGCCTTCAGCGTGTCCTGAACATGCGATGCGACGGAGTCGCTGCTGGAGAGTACGCCGGCAATGCCGCCCTGGGCGTTCCAGGTATTGGAGTCCCGGAAGCTGCCCTTGTTGACCAAAATGACCTTGCCATGTTCGGCAAGCCTGCGCGCAGCCAGAAGGCCGGCGGCACCACTGCCGATAATCAGATAGTCCGCTTGCAGGCGTTTTTTCGAACTTCCCATAGCCGCCAACTCTACGCTCGATTTTGGATCAGGCTAGCTAAGAACTGGAGGTGATGTGAAGTGGTGCGCATACTGCAGGGATGGCAATCCATGATCGGGTTGGTATAAGATACGCCTTCGCCCCTCTCTGGGCGTGACGAAACAGCGCGAATAAGGAGTTGAGTTGGAGCAGCAGGCTACAGTAATCGAAACCGATGGCATCAACGCTACCGTGCGCGGCAGTCGTGCTTCCGCCTGTGGTGGCTGTGCGGGCAAGGCGTCCTGTTCAACGATGGGGTCATGGAGAGAACGGTTGATCGAGCTGCAGGTAAAGAACTCGATCGGGGCAAAGGCGGGCGATGAGGTGCTGCTGGAGGTTCCTGACGGACTGCTGTTGAAAGTGGCATTCCGGATCTACGCCATACCGATGCTGATGTTTGTTGTAGCTGGTGGTGTGGTGTCATCGCTGGCAACAGCGATGCATTGGCCGGCACCCGAGCTGCTGGCGGCAGTGACCGCTCTGCTCTGCGTGCCGATCACCTACCTGTTTCTGCTGCGCCGTAAAAGAGGCAGCGAGGCATCGCTGGATGTGCGTATGTTGCGTATCGTAGGCAGGGGTGAGAAGCTGATTCCAATCCTGCCCGTTTCAGCATCTGAATAGTTTGTCTTAATCTTTTATTCATCTGAAGCGCTTAAAAAGCGCCCTGACATTTTTTCAAGGAGTAGAGCTTGCACTATTTCAAATCACTGATTCCAATGTTTCTTGTTGCTGTTGTATGGGCCATGCCCGCCCACGCTATTCCGGAGAGTTTCGCAGATCTTGCCGCCGAACAGGCAGATGCGGTTGTTAATATCAGCACCACGCAGCATGTTGTTCAGCGTGGCCAGCAGGGCCTTCCTCCGGGTTTCGGATTTCCTCCGGGCTCCCCTTTTGAGGACTTCTTCCAGGATTTCCTGCGCAATATGCCGCAGCAACAGCAGGAGAAACATTCACTCGGTACCGGTTTCGTTATCTCAGCGGACGGCTATGTGGTGACCAACAACCATGTGGTGGATGGCGCCGATGAAGTGGTTGTGAAGTTTAACGATGGTAGCGAACTGGAAGCCAAGATTATCGGCACGGATCCGAAACTGGATGTTGCACTGCTGAAGGTGAAGGGCAAGAAGCTGAAAACAGTCAATGTGGGCAACTCTGACGGGTTGCGCGTTGGCGACTGGGTGGTGGCAATCGGCAACCCCTTCGGCCTCGGTCAGACTGTGACTGCAGGTATCGTATCAGCCAAAGGACGTGTGATCGGTTCAGGCCCCTATGACGATTTCATCCAGACCGATGCTGCCATTAATCCGGGAAATTCCGGTGGTCCGCTGTTTAATATTAAAGGTGAAGTGGTGGGCATCAATACCGCCATCTACTCCCGTAGTGGCGGCAATAACGGTATCGGCTTTGCCATTCCGATGAATCTGGCACGCCCTGTTCTCGATGAATTGAAGGAGAAGGGGCATGTGACACGTGCACGTCTCGGCGTTCACATCACCGACGTGAACAAGGAGACGATGCAGGCGCTTGGTCTGAAAAACCGCGAGGGTGCCCTGGTGCCGCAGGTCGAAGCTGGCTCGGCGGCTGACAAGGCAGGCATCCGTGCCGGTGATGTGATCGTATCAATCGATGGTGAAGCGATCCACAAGGCACACGACCTTCCAATTCGTGTGGCCCGCCATGCTCCGGGCGACAAGGTGAAGCTCGGCATCATCCGCGACGGCAAGCTCATCAACCTGACAGCAACAGTTGAGGCGATGCCGGATGAGCAGGTCGCCAGCAATGGACAGCAGAAACAGGAAAACTCAAAGGTGCGTCTCGGCGTAGTGGCCGAGAACCTGACGCCTGATCTGGGAGCCCGGTTGCGTACACGCGTGAAGAAGGGTGTTGTGGTTCAGCAGGTCCAGCAGGGTATGCCGGCAGCCAATGCAGGCATTCAGCGTGGCGATGTGATCTATCGCATCAACGGCAAGGATGTGAATGACATGCAGGCTTTTGCCAAACTCGCTGATACATTCAAACATGGTGAAGTGTTGCGCGTGATGATGGATCGAAATGGCGATCAGGTCTTCGCGCTGGTCAAGCTGCCGAAGAAAAGCGGTGATTGAGTCCCTGTTATGAGTCTGCCTCATATCCGCTTGATGACGCGGCAAGATTGCTGCCTCTGCGATGATGCCAAAGAGGTGCTCGAAGCGGTTGCGGCTGAAGGGCTCTGTAGCTGGGAGACGGTCGATGTGGACCGCGACAAAGCGCTGCTGGTTCGTTTCGGGCTCGATGTTCCGGTATTGATGCTGGATGATGCACCTGTATTCAAACACCGGGTTACGGGCGCAGAGCTGAAAGCTGTACTGGCGGGAGTGAACTGAAAGATGCAAACGCCAAGGTGGTTGTCGTGAAGTATCGTACGCTGGTGGTGTTGCTGATTCTTGGCCTGATCAGCACAACAATCTGGATTGGCCTGCCTCAGGCGCCTGCCGCAGTGCGTATCAGTGATGCTGGCTCGGGTTTCAGGCTGCCCGACCTTGAGGGAACCATGCAGGGGCTGCCAGAAGGAGAGGTTACGCTGCTCAACTTTTGGGCGACCTGGTGTCCGCCATGCCGTGATGAGATTCCTTCCATGGTGGCGCTGCACGATAAGTATGCAGCACGGGGACTGAAGGTGGTCGCCGTATCTGTCGATCAGAACCGTACTCATCTGCAAAGCTTTGTGCGCGAACACGGGATGCAGTTTCAGGTTCTTCATGATGCCGACAGGCTGGTTTCGAACAGCTACGGTGTCACAGGCTGGCCACAATCATTCCTGATCGATAAACATGGCAAGGTTCGCTACCATCTGCTCGGTGCGGTGGACTGGATGTCGCAACCGCTAGTGAAAACCATTGAGGGTATGCTGGCCGAACCGGCTGGCATAACGTACGGGAGCACCGGTGGAGAGCGGGAAAATAACGGCTGAATCAGAAAGTTTGCGCCAGCGCATCACCTACCTTCGGAATGAAATTCGGGAACACAATTATCGCTATTATACACTCGACGCACCACTGATCAGTGACAGCGAGTACGACCAGCTGCTGCGCGAGCTGGAGCGGCTGGAGGCGGAGCTTGGCGAGCCGGTTCCGGAAGACTCTCCGACGCGCATCGTCGGCGCTCCGCCATCTGAAACATTCAAATCCCGCCAGCATGGCGAACCCCTGCTTTCGCTGGCCAATGCTTTTAGTGCAGATGAGGTCTCAGCCTTCGTAAGGCGTGCGGAAGAGGGGGTCGGCACCAGTGACCTCTCATTCATTGCTGAACCGAAGGTGGATGGGCTGGCCGTCAATCTCCGCTATGAACAGGGTCTCTTGACCATTGCCTCCACGCGTGGTGATGGTGTCAGTGGCGAGGATGTGACAGCCAATGTGCGCACGATCAGTGATATTCCCTGGCGCCTGAAGAGGGATGAGCTCTCAGAGCTTCCTGAAATCCTTGAGGTGCGCGGCGAAGTCTATATGTCCAAAGCCGCCTTTGCAGACCTCAACGAGCAGCGTGATGCCGAAGGCGAGACGCCGTTTGCCAATCCTCGCAATGCCGCTGCGGGTTCACTCAGGCAGCTCGATGCCCGCATCACGGCGCAGCGCAAGCTCGGTTTTTTTGCTTACGGGGTAGGAGTTGGCGGCAGGAAGCTTGCCGATAGCCAGTCCGGCCTGCTGGCCAGGTTGCAGCATTTCGGATTTGCCACCCAGAAAACGGAGCAGGCAGACGGTGTCGAGGCACTGCTTCAATGCTATCGGAAGCTGCTTGAGATGCGATCCGGTCTTGCCTATGAGATTGATGGCGTGGTTTACAAGGTTGATAGCTTTGCCCTGCAGGAGCGACTCGGTGCCGTGGCGCGTTCACCGCGCTGGGCAATAGCCCACAAGTTTCCGGCCGAAGAGGTGACGACTACCGTTCGCGAGATTATCTGGCAGGTGGGGCGCACCGGTGTGATTACGCCGGTCGCGGAGATGGAGCCGGTGGCAGTTGGCGGAGTGATCGTGTCACGGGCGACGCTGCACAATATTGATGAATTGAAGCGCAAAGGTGTTTATGCCGGCGCGAGCGTGATCGTACGCCGGGCAGGGGATGTGATCCCTGAGGTGGTACGAACGATTGATGGTGATACAGGTGCAGAGATGCCGCAGCCTCCCGAGGCTTGTCCGGTATGCGGTGCTACCGTGTATCAGATCGGGGGCGAGGTGGCGATTCGCTGTAGTGGTGGCCTCTCATGTTCAGCTCAACTCAAAGAGCGTTTGCGCCATTTTGTTTCTCGCGGGGCAATGGATATCGAGGGGATGGGAGACAAACTGGTAGCCCGCCTTGTCGACGAGGGGGTGATGACCAGCGTTGCCGATATCTACGAGTTTGATTACGGGCAGCTTACCGGCTGGCAGGGAATGGGTGAGAAGAAGATCTGCAATCTCAGGTCAGCAATTGATGCGAGCAGGAAGCGACCGCTGGCCCGTATGCTGCATGCGCTCGGAATCCGCCATGTTGGATCTGCAACGGGCGCAGCGCTGGCTTCCCACTTCGGGGACCTCGATAGTGTGATGGCAGCCGACGAGGAGTCACTGCTGGCGGTGCCGGATGTGGGGCCAGAGGTGGCTGCCAGCATTCTCAGTTTCTTTGCCGAGGAGCATAACCGTGATGTGATCCACAGGCTGCTTGCGGCCGGTGTAGAGCCGAAGGTATCGCAACCGGCGGCAACAGGTCACCCGCTGGCAGGAAAAACCGTGGTGCTGACAGGCAGTTTTGAGTCGGTGAACCGGCGAGCTGCGCAAGAGCAGCTGCGCAGCCTTGGTGTCAGGCCGGCTGGCTCGGTATCGAAAAATACGGATCTGGTGATTGCCGGAGACAAGGCTGGATCCAAGCTTGCCAAGGCGCGGGAGCTGGGGGTGGAGATTGCCGGAGAAGCAGAGTTGATCGAATGGTTAAAGTGGCAACAGGGTTGATTAACCCTGTTTTAATCATTAAATTGGCACTCTTTCAGCCGGAGTGCTAAATATATTTGGCTTGATTTGGAGGTGTTTAAAAGGTGACTGCAGCAACAGGTGAGATGACAAGTCTGGCTCTCTTTTCGCGCGAAATGCGTAAAGTGGATCCCCTTTCACGTGAGGAAGAGACACGTCTGGCCCGCTTGTGGCACGAGAGTGGCGACCGCGAAGCGGCCCGTCAGCTGGTAGTTTCCAACCTCGGCGGCGTGGCAGCTATTGCCCGCGAATATCGCCATTTCGGGTTGCCTGAGATGGATCTGATTCAGGAAGGCACCATGGGCCTGATGCATGCCGTAAAACGCTTTGATCCGGACAAAGGTTTCCGTCTGATGACCTATGCATCGTGGTGGGTGCGCGCATCTATCCACGATTTTATTCTGCGCTCCTGGAGCATTGTCAAACTTGGCACCAACAAATTGCAGCGTCGTATCTTTGCCGGTCTTCAGAAGGCGAAAAATGCCATCGCTGCACTGGATGGAAACAGGGCTGATGAGGTGGGTGCCGATTACGGGATGAACGGTACGCAGTATCAGGAGGCGGCCAACGCATTTTTGCAACGTGATCTGTCGCTTGATGCCGAGTACGAGGAGGGCGATGCGCTGGTCCATTCATTGCCTTCAGATCATGCCACACCGGAGCAGATCGTGCTGGAGTCCAACTGGGAGAGCCATCAGAAAACAGCACTTTACCGGGCACTGAACTCCCTTTCCGATCGCGACCGCCTTATCGTCGAGCGTCGTCATATGTCTGAGGATCCGGCAACCCTTAAGGATCTGGCCGATGAGTTCGGCGTATCGATTGAGCGGGTTCGCCAGCTTGAGGCACGGGCGATGAAGAAGCTGAAAGAGGCTGTAGCCCACTAAAGCACAGATTTGATTCATTTTGTGAGGCAGTTCCTTCGGGACTGCCTCTTTTCATTCCGGGCCGTTGCCCTCATCATCGGGGTTTATATTTAGCGGCCTGGTCCAGGCCATTTCGGGAGTATTGCAGGTGTCTGATCGTTACGAAGCAGAGGGAATCGAAGCAAAATGGCAGCAGAGGTGGATCGATGCCGATATCGACAGCGCCAGTGATGATCCGGCCGATGGACGTGAGAGTTATTACTGCCTGGTAATGTTCCCCTATCCGTCCGGCAACCTGCATATGGGCCACGTGCGCAACTACTGTCTTGGTGATGCTGTGGCCCGCTATAAGCGCATGAACGGGTTTAACGTACTGCACCCGATCGGCTGGGATGCCTTCGGCCTGCCGGCCGAGAATGCTGCGATCAAGCATCATCGTCCACCGGCTGAGTGGACCTATGCCAACATCGACCAGATGCGCGAGCAGTTAAAACGGCTCGGGCTCTCCTACGACTGGTCACGAGAGATCGCTACCTGCAGGCCTGAATACTACCGCTGGGAGCAGTGGCTATTTACCCGCCTGATGCAGAAGGGACTTGCCTATCAGCAGGATGCGGAGGTGAACTGGTGCGATCCGTGCCATACGGTGCTGGCCAACGAGCAGGTGGTGGACGGTGTCTGCTGGCGCTGTGATACCCCGGTTATCCGCAAGAACCTGAAACAGTGGTTTATCCGCATTACCGATTATGCCGAGGAGCTGCTGGCCGATCTGGATAAGTTATCCGGTTGGCCTGAAAAGGTTGTCGGCATGCAGCGTAACTGGATCGGCAAATCGACCGGTGCAGAGGTCGCATTCGGTATCGAGGGTTCAGACGAAACGCTGGATATTTTCACCACCCGCCCGGACACCCTGATGGGGGTCACCTACATGGCGGTGGCAGCAGGCCACCCGCTGGCACAAAAGGCGGCCGAAAATAACAACGAGCTTGCGGCATTCATCAAAGCGTGCAGTAAAATGTCGACCAAGGAAGCCGATGTCGAAACGATGGAGAAGCGGGGCATGCCGACAGGCTTCAACGCGGTGCATCCGATCAGCGGTGAAACAGTTCCGATCTGGGTCGCCAACTTCGTGCTGATGGGTTATGGCACGGGGGCTGTGATGAGTGTGCCAGCGCATGATGAACGCGATCATGCCTTTGCCAAAAAATACGCTCTTCCGATCAGACAGGTGATCCGACCTGCCGAGGGTGAATGGGATATTGATGCGGAGGCATTCACCGAGGCGGGTCTGCTGGTGAATTCGGGCGAGTTCAATGATCTCGACTCCGTGGCCGCCAAACAGGCCATCACGATCTGGCTGGCAGAGAACGGAAAGGGCAGTGAGCGTGTGCAGTACCGCCTGCGTGACTGGCTGGTATCGCGTCAGCGCTACTGGGGTGCGCCGATTCCTGTGGTTCATTGCAGTGATTGTGGTGCGGTTGCGGTTCCGGACGAAATGTTGCCGGTAGAGCTGCCAACCCACCTTCAGCCGACAGGCGGTGCGTCACCACTGACCGAGTGTGACGAGTTCAAGCATACCGAGTGTCCGAAATGCGGCAGGCCTGCCCAGCGCGAACTCGATACTTTCGATACGTTTATGGAGTCCTCCTGGTACATGAACCGCTATACATCTCCGCGCAGTGAATCTGCGATGGTGGATGCAGAAGCGATGGGCCGCTGGGCACCTGTCGATCAGTATATCGGTGGTGTGGAGCATGCAGTGCTGCATCTGTTGTATGCACGCTTCTATCACAAGCTGATGCGTGATGCCGGCCTCTTTACATCCGAGCAGGGCGGCGATGAGCCATTCAAGAATCTGCTGACGCAGGGGATGGTGCTGAAAGACGGCTCCAAGATGTCCAAGTCGAAGGGCAATACGGTTGATCCCAAGGCGATTATCGACACCTTCGGCGCCGATACAGCCCGTCTCTTCACTCTTTTTGCCGCGCCTCCCGAGAAGGAGCTGGAGTGGAACGATGCCGGTGTCGAGGGGGCACACCGTTTCCTGAAACGTGTCTGGCGTCTGCTGGAGAAGCTGGATGGAGACGACAGTACAGCTGAAGAGGATGCTGCAGCGGTGAAGGCATTGCGCTTTGCGATCCACTCGACCATCCAGCGCGTTACGCACGCATTCGAGCACGGTTTTGCCTTTAACGTTGCGATTGCAGCCCTGATGGAGCTCTCCAATACGTTGCAGTCGTTTGAGCCGAAGGGGAAAGCGGGTATGGCGGCTTTCCGTGAAGGGCTACAGGCAGTGGCTGCGATGCTGGCCCCATTCGTGCCACACTTCGCCTGCGAGGTCGGTGAGGTTCTCGGCATGGACGAGATGGCTGTGATCAGCAACTGGCCAAAGGTGGACAGTACTGCGCTGGAGAAGAACGAGATCACACTGGTGGTTCAGATTCAGGGCAAGAAACGCGGCGAAATCACCATCGCCAAGGATGCCGATCAGGAGAGCGCAATGGCGGCAGCACAAGCCGACCCTGCGATCAGTAAATGGCTTGAGAATATGCAGGTTGTAAAGGTTATTCTCGTTCCCGGTCGTCTGCTCAATATCGTGGTCCGCCCCGCATGAAGCGACTGATTGCTTGCGCGGCAATGGTGGGGGCGTTGTTGCTCTCCGGCTGCGGTTACCATCTGGTCGGCCACGGCGATGGTATCGGGGCGATTCCTGCCGATGTTCGGACAGTCTCACTGATTGTTCGAGGCAGCAGCGACCGTCAACTTGAGCCGATGCTCAGGCAGCGGTTGAAATCAGACAGCTATGCCCTGATTGAGCCACAGGACGTGATCGATCAGGAGGCACATGCCAATCTGCATGTGAACATGTCACGCCTTATCTTTACACCCTCGGCTTATGATGCAGCAGGCGTGGAAACCGAATATCGCATGGTCTTTTCAGGAAGTCTGATGCTCGAGCGTGAAGGTAAGGCTATCTGGCAGAGTGGTGTGATCCGTAGTCATGGCGATGTCTATGTGGCCGGAGGGCCGGCCTCCATCGAGGCATCTCGCGAGCGACTCTATGATGATCTGCGCAAGCAATGGCTTCAGGATGCGCTGGGCCGTCTGCGATCCGGGTTTTGATCCTCTGGATATCAAGCTGAGAGTGACATGCGGCTGACTCCTGCACGACTGCTGCTGGCAGAACAGAGCTCCTATTACCTGCATGGTGAAGATGAGGACGCTATTTTCGAGTCGGCCGAGGCGCTGCTGGCCGCAGGGGTGCCCGATGCGGTGCGTATCCGCGTCGATATCAATGAACTGGCCACGGTGGAGCAGGAGTCGCGCAATCAGGGGCTGTTCGGGCCATCCATCTGTTATGCGCTGGTGCGCAATGCGCAATCCGCCAACCCCAAACAGAGCGAACACCTGCTGAAGCTTGCGAGGACAGTTTCCGAAGGCAACCGGTTAATCATCTGTGCACCAGGCATTGACTGGAAAAAAGCGCTGCATAAAAAGATGAAATCGGAGCAGCTGATTGCCGAGTGCGAATTCAGTAAACCCGACGAGGCTGCATTTGCGCGGTGGCTTGAGGCGGAGATCAAAAAGAGCGGCCTGAATGTGGCACCCGATGCGCTGCTCTGGATGAGCGATCGTCTCTGCGGGATGCGGCTTGCCGCAAGGCAGATGATCGAGAGACTCGGCTGGTATGACGACGGGGAAGGGGCGGAGATCGGACTAGATACGGTTTCAGAGCTGCTCGGAGAGCGTGCGCCGGGGGCGCTGGAAGAGTGGTGCCACGCTGTTGCGATGCGCAAGCCCTTCGCGCTGACACTGGTGCGAAGGCTGTTGCATGAGCAGCAGGTGGCCGAGGTGCAGATGATCTCCTGGCTGGGAACCCGCATGCAGCAGATTCTGATGTACCGCTGGTTCCAGTCGCGAAACGATCGCAATGCGCTTCAGGCCGCACGCGTGTTTGGTGATGCCCGACGCAAGGTTGGTGAGGAGTCGAGGGTATGGAAGGGGAGTGAACTGGCGCTGGCAGTCAAGCGGATCATCGATGCGGAGAAGCTGGTGAAAGGGGCCACGATTGAAGACCGCCCCGTGGTTATTGAGCGGCTGACGCTTGATCTTGTCGAGCGGGAGAGACTGGGCGCATGAGCGATCAGGAGAACTGGCTCGCTTTTGAGCGCCGGCATGTCTGGCACCCCTATGCATCGATGTACAACCCGTCACCGGCCTATCCGGTCAGGCGTGCCGTAGGGGTGGAGCTGCAATTTGAGGATGGGCGTCGTGTCATCGATGGCATGGCTTCGTGGTGGTGTGCGATCCACGGTTACAATGTGCCCGAGCTCAATGCGGCAGTGGAGATTCAGCTGCGTGATATGTCGCATGTAATGTTCGGCGGGCTGACCCATCGGCCTGCAGCAGATCTGGCCAGAAAACTTCTCGAAATAACACCGGCAAATATGGAGCATGTTTTCTTTGCCGATTCGGGCTCTGTGTCGGTCGAGGTGGCGATGAAGATGGCGCTGCAGTTCTGGCAGGCAAAGGGCCATCCAGAGAAAAACCGCCTGCTGACTATCCGCTCCGGTTATCACGGAGACACTTTTGGAGCGATGAGTGTCTGTGATCCCGAAACCGGCATGCATCACCTGTTCGCAGGCGTTCTGGCCAAGCAGCTGTTTGCCGCTGCGCCGACCGTGAAAAGCGATGAGCAGTGGAGTGATTCACAGATCGCATCATTCCGGTCGCGCATCAAAACACATCACCATGAACTTGCTGCCGTGATCCTTGAACCGATTGTGCAGGGAGCCGGCGGTATGCGCTTTTACGCCCCTGAATTCCTGCGTCAGGTACGGGCACTCTGTGATGAGTACGGCGTGTTGCTGATTCTTGATGAGATTGCTACCGGCTTTGGCCGAACCGGAACCATGTTTGCCAGTGAACATGCGGGTATCGAGCCCGACATTATGTGTCTCGGCAAGGCGTTGACCGGTGGATATTTGACGCTGGCGGCAACACTCTGCTCGAAAGCGGTATCTGACGGCATCCATGCAGAGGACGGGGAGGGGGGCTCCGGCGTGCTGATGCATGGTCCGACATTTATGGCCAATCCGCTCGCCTGTGCCGTGGCGCTGGCCAGTATCGACATGCTGCTTGCGTCACCCTGGCAGCAGCGTGTACAGGCGATTGCCCGTCAGCTGGAGCGGGAGCTTTCGCCCTGCCGTGATATGGATGCCGTAGCCGATGTGCGCGTAAAAGGGGCGATCGGTGTGATCGAGATGAGAGAGGCGGTTAATGTCGCAGAGGTGCAGCGCCGGTTGATTGAACAGGGCGTCTGGCTGCGCCCGTTCGGCAAGCTGCTCTATACCATGCCGCCCTATGTGATCTCATCCGCACAGTTAAGCCGTGTCACGAATGCGATGTGCTCGGTTTGTGCCGGGACCTGATGGGTAACAAATTAAATACACATAATCATGATCGGGATGCGGCAGGCATGACCTATGTCTACCCGGTGGTGTCACGCCGGGCAGGCGGTGTATCGGTTGGCATCAATCTCAATCCGAACAACGCCTGCAACTGGCACTGTGCTTATTGCCAGGTGCCTGAACTTACACGCGGTGTGGCGCCTGAGATTGACCTTGAACAGTTACGTTCAGAACTGCACAGCATGCTGGATGCGATCTGTAACGGGGAGTTCATGACCCGGCGTGTTGCTGAAGATAGCCGCAGGCTCTGCGATATCGCCATATCGGGGAATGGTGAGCCGACCAGTTGCAGGGAATTTGATCGGGTGGTCGAGGTGATTGTTGAGCTGATGCAACAGTTTGATCTCCATATTCCGCTGCGTTTGATCAGTAACGGCTCCTACGTACACAAGGCTCATGTGCAGCGAGGCCTGAAGTTGATGGCCGCGCACCAGGGTGAGGTCTGGATCAAGGTTGATGCCGTAAATGAGGAGGCGATCAGGCGGATCAATGGAGTCAAACTCGATGGTGAGCGTTTGCGTCAGCAGGTGGAGACGGTGGCGAGAATATGCCCGAGCTGGATTCAGACCTGCCTGATGGCCTGGGATAATCAGCCACCTGCAGAGGCGGAGATTGTTCAATATGTTGAGTTTATTTCAGCCCTGAAAAGGGATGCTGTGCCGCTTCGGGGGGTGCTGCTCTACGGGCTTGCTCGTCCATCCATGCAGCAGGAGGCAGGGCACCTGCAGCCCCTGGATGCCGGCTGGATGAAGCTGATGGCCGGAAGAATTGAAGCATGCGGTCTTAAGGTCTCCCTCTCCCTCTGAAGCCGCGGAGTATGATGGCCTAAAATTCGTCCAGTCGATCTTCGAGTGCATCAACATCGACGCGCATTTTTCCACGCCCTTCACCCTGAACCAGAACACCATCCTTCTTGAGCTGGCTGATTGCACGTGAAATGGTTTCGCGGCTGGTGGAGAGCTGATCAGCGAGAAGCTGGTGGGTCGGCAAAACAGTGGAGTACCACCCATCATCATCAGCCTGGCTGAAACGCTGGCAGTGTTCGGTGAGGTAAGCGTAAAGCCGGTGTGGAACATCCATGCTGCTGATGCGCTCAAGTACGCGGCTGGTGCGGCGCAGGCGAATGGCCAGTTCTTTAAGGATCTTCAAGGTGATGGCGGGCTGTTCCAGCAGTAGCGGCGACAGGTCACGCCTGCGGATATGAGCCAGCTTGGCATCGCTCATGGTTGTGACAGTGGCTGAGCGCGGCTCTGCGTCAAGCAGGGAGAGCTCTCCGAAGAACGAACCCTTACCGAGCAGTGCAAGTACAACTTCGCGCCCATCGGCCGAATAGGTTGAGACCTTCACCTCGCCATTAAGGATCACATACATGGAGTCGCCAATATCGAACTCCTGAAACACGATGTTTTTCTTGCGCATCTCAATACTCTTGGCGAGCGCTGCAACCGCTTTGAGTTCGCCCTCATTGAGTTCGGCAAACAGTGGCACTTTTTTGAGCATATCAATCATTTCCATCGTCGTCTCCATAGCGCATCAGTGATACCGGCCAGGTTGCCACCATGCACTGCCCCAGGTGTGATTTCATTTGTTCCAGTGCACTGTTAATCGCATCCGTCGTATCAATAGCTTCCACCAGAATTGGCAGGTCACTGGAAAGTGAGAGAAAAGATGCGGAGTGAACACCGTGTCCACCCAAGCCTTCAATGCCGCGAAGCACGGAAACCCCGCGCAGGCCCGAATCACGGCACAGTTCGAGAATGGCCTCGGTAGCTGGTCTGCCATCGATTCTGTCAGATTCTGTTAGGTAGATGCGCAGGCACGAGCCTTCAGTCACGTGGTAGCCTCCTCTTCCGCCAAGCAGTCTGTAACATGTGATCTCAGGTTACAAGAGGGATCTGGGCCGGTTCCGGGCAGGATGGATCCCCACTGGCCTCAGCTAACATCAGGAAGTTCGCATAATGACCGGTTGCTTGATATATTCCTTGGTATGTTAACAGTCTGGCGTTGCTTCTTGATAAAAAGGGTAAGATATCCGTGATTGATAAGTGGTCTAAGAGATTCAGCATCGAAGATAAAGGACTGAAGCTTCAGTTCCGGATTTTTTCACTATTGCTGCTCCTTGGCCCCGTGATGGTCTTTTCTTATATCCTCACCGATCTGGCTACGCTGACCGACCTTCTTCAGGCCAAATATATTGTCCCTTACCTCCTGTCGCTGATTATCGTGCTGAGTGTTCTGGCGTTACTGCAAACCATGTTCTCCCACCTCTCCAGAATCTCTCTGGCGATGCAACAGGGTTCGGAGCAACAGCTGATTGAATTGACCCGTGTTCAGGGTGCCAACGAGTTACGGGGTATTGTGGATAGTTTCGGGGTGCTCCTGAAACAGTATCAGGAGGCGAGCGGCGCACTTGAGCGCCGGGCCGTTGAGTTGCTGCTGATCAAGGAGCTGGCAGAAGAGGCGAGTGCAAACCTTGACCTGAAAACGCTGCTCAACTCCTTGCTCGATAAGGTGATGCAGATAAACAGGGCAAAAATTGGTTCGGTATTTCTCGTTGATGAGAGTGGAGAGAGATTGAAGGTGGTAAGCTCCAGGGGTGTTGGTCGAGAGGAAATTGATGGAATCTCGATAGCAGTGAAGGACTCCCTCGCATCACTTGTTCTGGACGGTCGGGAAGGGGAACTTCTGGTCGAGAATATCGAAACAGATAGCCGTGTCAGGAAAAAGAATGATCCGAAATACGGCTCGCCCTCATTTCTGCTGCTACCGGTTCGTGCCGGCGAGAAAATCATCGCAGTCATCAATCTGGCGCATAAGAGTAATGGCGAAATGTTCAGGCAGGAGGATGTCGATCTTGCCACTATTATGATTCAGGAGGTCGGGTTTGCACTTGAGAATGCCCGTATCCACACCGAAATCAAAGATCATGCCAGACGCCTTGAGCAGCAAACCGCTGCCCTGCAGGAGGAGATCCACCGCCGCATGATTGCAGAAAAAGAGCTTGAGAAACTTGCTCACAAAGACACGCTAACCGGCCTTGCCAACCGTCATATGTTTATCGACCGGATTGAAGTGGCTGTTGCAATGGCACATCGACATCAGGCCAAGCTGGCTGTGATGTTTGTGGATCTGGACATGTTCAAGGCCATCAATGACACACTGGGCCATGCCGCTGGTGACGAAGTATTGTGCGAAGTTTCCAGGCGCATGCAGGCATGCTTGCGGGAAACGGATCTGATTGCCCGTTATGGCGGTGATGAATTTACCGTGATTCTCACGGAAGTGAGCGATAGCGAGGGCATCAACAATGTTGCCAGCAAGATTATTCATACACTGCAACAACCGATCGAAGTCAAAGGGGAGACGCGTTCTGTCGGCTGCAGTATCGGCATTGCCATCTATCCGGATGACGCCGAGGATTATGAAAGCCTGATTAGGCATGCGGACAAGGCGATGTACATTTCCAAGCGGGTTGCGGGAAGCAGCTTCCATTATTACGCGACAGTCGCCAGTCGCATCTGAATTTGCTGTACGGGCCGTGCCGGAGAGGGGTTTCCTGCCTGTTTAGAGGCCTATGCCCTGTATTTATAGATAGCGGTTGCAGTGCGGTGTTCGTACGTCCCTAAGACCATATCGGTTAAAGCCTCATCAACCTCATCAGGCTTCAGGTCCGATTCCAGTACCCGAACCATCTCTTCGCTGCTGATGATCTTTTCTTCCAGTGTTTTCTTTTCGACTCTGATGAACATGAGGCTCCCGTACGGATGTGAAGTCTTACCGGTAGGTGATTGAGGTGAGAAACGCCTCGCACTGTCGCGCAAGTGCAGCAGCTGGCTCCGGTTCACCGGAGCCAGCTGTTGCAATCAGGCTATGCTTACATTGATCACACCGCGCACCGGATCAACCGAATCGATAACTACCTCAAGCTGGTCGCCAAGGTGGTAAGAGGCGCCGCCGCTGCGGGCAACAAGCCGATGGCCTGTCTCATCAAGTATAAACGAACCCGGAAGGTCGTCCACGGCCAGCGAGCCCTCGGCCATGGTCGGCTCAAGTTCGAAGAAGATGCGGCGACTGGTCAGTCCTGCGATACGCGCCGGCATGCGCTTGCCGACATCCTTTTGGTGGAAAAGGGCGGCCAGCATCGCCTGCGTATCCCACTCGGCCCGCTGCTGTTTGCGCTCCTGCGTCGAAGTCTGCGTGCCAATAGCGGCCAGTGTACTCTTGTGCTGAACCTTGTTGGGGTCGATGCCGCTGATAAGTGCTTTCAGGCGGCGATGTATGATCAGGTCGGCATAGCGGCGGATTGGGCTGGTAAAATGGGTATAGGATTTATAAGCCAGTCCGAAGTGCCCCTGATTCTCCGGTGTATACTCCGCCCTCTGCAGGGAGCGCAGTACCAGCCTGTGCAGAACATGGGCAAACGGTTTGCCTTCTGACTGCTCCAGTACCCGTTGCACACTGCCCGGACGCACGTTTGCATCTTCAGCTTTGGCTTTGGGTAAATTGACGAACAGGCCGAACGGGCCGAGAAACTCGTTCAGGGTTTCAATCGCCTGCCGCTCCGGTGGCGCATGTACGCGGTAGAGCAGGGCACATTCACGCGCCTCCATGAATTCGGCAACGGCGGTGTTGGCGGCCAGCATCATCTCCTCGATCAGGCGGTGGGCGCTGTTGCGCGGGCTCTCGCATATATCGGTGACGGTGTTGTTCTCCAGTGTTGCACGCAACTCCGGCATATCAAGATCAAGTGCACCGCGCTGTTCCCGTTTTTTCTCCAGCTTGTGGAACAGGCGGGTGGCATCATCAAGCATATTGCGAGCGGCTTCACTTTCGATGGCTGTGATATCCCGATCCTCGATCCAGCGGGCTGCCTGCGTGTAGGTGAGGCGTGCCTGAGAATGAATCACTGATTCATAAACATGGATGGAGTGACGCTTGCCATTGGCATCAAAGCGCATGCGTACTGTCATCGCCAGTCGAGCCACATGCGGATTTAGCGAGCAGAGTCCGTTGGAGAGCTTCTCAGGAAGCATCGGGATGACCCGGTCGGGGAAGTAGAAAGAGTTGCTGCGCTCCAGTGCTTCAATGTCCAGGGCTGATTGCGGCTGCACATACTGGGCAACATCGGCAATCGCCACCCACGCCTCAAAGCCTTCACCGCGGGGCAGTACACAGATCGCATCATCGAAGTCGCGGGCATCTTCGCCATCAATGGTAACAAAAGGAAGCTGCCTGAGATCCTTGCGCCCCTTGATCGCATTCTCATCGACCGTGTCGGAAAAACGGTTTGCCTCCGCTAACACGGCAGGCGGGAATGTTTCGGAGAGCTGTTGCTCGGCCACGATCAGGTCGATCAGTGCGGAAGGCGAGAGGTTGTCGCCAAGTATCTCCAGTACTTTGCCGCGCAGGTGTCCGGGGCCGCGGGTGATCTTAATGCGTACCCAGTTGCCCTCGGTGGCGCCGTTCGCGTCGCCTCGGGTAATCAGGATAGTCTGCGGCATTTTTCGAGAGCGGGGTTGTACGATGCCGACACCGCCCTGAATGACAAACTGGCCTACCAGTATGGTTGGGGCGTGCTCGACAATGCGAACCACTTCAGCCGATTCGCGTCCGCGGCTTTGCACCGGGCGGACTTCTACGATATCGCCGTGCATAAGGTCACGCATCTGCTCATGTGGCAGGAAGAGCCCTTTCTCACGCCCCTCCACATCGACAAAACCAAAGCCATCCGGATGTGCGGATACTTTGCCTGTATAGGTCTGCTGTTCATTGCGAGAAGGTTTTCTGTCGCCCCGAACTTTGTGGCCACGGTGCGAAGCGCCCTGACGTGGCGGTTTCCTTCCGCTGCGCCTCTCATCACTGCTGCAGCGATCCTCGCTGCGCTGTTCACTGTCTCTGCGTCGGGCAGGTTTTTCCGGCCATTTGAATTTTCCGGCAGGTTTACTTTTCTTTCTTGACACTATGTTGCTCCATCCTATGATTGCGCGCCTCTCGCAGCCGTGCTGCAAGAGGTCTATATGCCGAGGTGGCGGAATTGGTAGACGCGCTGGCTTCAGGTGCCAGTTTCCTCACGGAAGTGCTGGTTCGACTCCAGTCCTCGGTACCATCAAAGCCCTGATTGAATGATATTCAACCGGGCGCATTAATCAGAGCCTGCAGATTCGTCTGCGGGCTCTTTTTTTTCAAGCACCAATCTATAAAGCTGCAGCAAATCACCCTGGTGAGGGCAGTTTATTCCTGTTGCGGCATGAATGATCTATCTTTTAAATCTTTGGGGGGTTTAACAGATAGGAAAATCCCGTTGCTCTGAAGCGGGCCTGATGTTGCCTTTTTCCTCGACGCGGCGAACGCTAACAGATGAAAGGGGCAATAGCGATGACGGCCTGTACCGATGCGATTAGGGTGTGGCTATGGCGGTCAATGATTTGCAAAGTGAGGAGAAGATTACCGGTCTGCTGCAGCGGCTGGCGATGCTTCGTGGCTGGTCTTCGAAAACAACCCAGTCGTACCGTTCGGATCTGTTGCATGCCGAGGCTTTTTTCCAGCAGGCGAAATCTTCGCTTAGTGAGGCAGGGCAGCAGCAGGTGCTCGACTACCTTGCCTCTCTTTCGCGTGCCGGCCTGAAGGAGAGCACCATCCAGCGCCGCCGCAGTGCACTCTCCACCTGGTTCAGCTACCTGCAGGATCAGGGCTTCAGGGAGGATCACCCTGCCAGACACCTGCCAAAACTGCGCAAGAGCCGCCCCCTTCCAAAACTGATCAGTGAGCAGAGCGTGGAGGCGCTGATCAATGCGCCCGATGCGCACACGACCACCGGGCTGCGCGACCGCACCATGCTAGAGGTTCTCTATGCCACGGGACTACGGGTCAGTGAGTTGGTGGAGCTTCGCCTCTCTCATGTCGATCTCGCGGCCGGGCTCGTACGGGTGATCGGCAAGGGTGACAAGGAGCGGCTGGTGCCTTTTGGCGCCGAAGCGGCGAACTGGTTGCAGGCGTGGCTTGCCGTGCGTCCGAGGGAGCCATCCTCTCCCTTTCTGTTTGCCGGCCGCGCCGGCCGCCCGATGACCAGACAGAACTTCTGGTTGCGTATCAAACAGTATGCCGTGCAGGCCGGCATCTCACCGCTGCCATCGCCGCATACGCTGCGACACGCATTTGCCACCCACCTGCTCAATCACGGTGCAGATCTGCGTGCAGTTCAGATGCTGCTCGGACATGCGCATGTGACAACGACGGAGATCTATACGCATGTAACGCGCGCGCGCCTGCACGATGTCGTCAATCGCAGTCATCCGCTCGGCAGGGGTTGAGTTGAGGGAAAATGAGGGCGGGAAATTGTCGGAAAGTTTTGCTATGGTTACCCCTCTTTTTTTGGCGATGTAGAGAATCATCCCGATTATTTCATCATTGGAGTGGATTACGTGATGGCAGATAGTGATGCAACTGAAGAGTCGATAGCCTGTTTTTCTCCCGGCCTTGCCGGTATTCCGGTGGCCGAATCGGCTGTTTCATATGTTGATGGCAAGCTGGGGCACCTTGAGTATCGCGGTATCGATATCGAACAGCTGGCTGAGAGATCATCATTTGAGGAGACCTCCTACCTGCTGCTCTACGGTAAGCTGCCGACTGCCAATGAGCTGGCCGCGTTCGATGCGGAACTGCGCCACCACCGACGCATCAAGTTCCGCATTCGCGACATGATGAAATGTTTCCCCGAATCGGCACATCCGATGGACTCCCTGCAGGCCACAGTCGCCGCACTGGGTATGTTCTACCCGTTTCCGAAATCGCTGGAAGGGGAGCTGGGTCCGAAGACCGTGCATCAGGTCTGCGTTAACCTTATTGCCAAGTTGCCGACACTGGTGGCAGCGCATGCACGCATGCGTCATGGCGATGACCCTATTGCACCTCGCGATGACCTTTCCCATGCGGCCAATTTCTACTACATGCTGACAGGCGAAAAGCCTTACCCGCTGACCGAACGCATTCTTGATGTGGCTTTTATTGTACATGCCGAACATGAGATGAATGCCAGTACCTTCTCAACGCTGGTGACTGCCTCTACCCATGCCGATCCCTACACCTCGATCAGTGCAGCCATCGGCTCGCTCTCGGGCCCGCTGCACGGCGGTGCCAACGAGGATGTACTGCATATGCTCAACGAGATCGGTTCGGTTGAAAATGTCGAGGCCTACCTCAATGGCAAGCTTGAGCGCAAAGAGAAGATTGCTGGTCTTGGCCACCGTGTTTACAAGACCCGCGATCCGCGTGCCACGCTGCTGGTCAAGCTCTACAAACAGCTGACCGATAAAATCGGTGTCGATACCGATTACCAGATTGCCCGTCAGGTGGAGAGACTCTCCGAGAGCACGCTGGGCGCCAAGGGCGTCTGCCCGAATGTTGATTTCTATTCCGGCATTGTATATCGCAAGCTGGGCATTCCGACCGACATCTTCACGCCGATCTTTGCTATCGCCCGTGTCTCCGGCTGGCTGGCGCACTGGAAGGAGCAGCTCGGCAACGGCCGCATCTACCGGCCCTCGCAGATCTATACCGGCAAGCGCGATCAGAGCTATATCCCGCTCGAGGATCGGTAAGCTGGCTGGCATGAATTTTCTGGCCTATAATTAGCATATGCCCCGTATCCTTGTAGCTGATGACAATGTTGAATGGCTATCCTCGCTCGAGGAGCTTTTCTCATCTGAAGGTTTTGAGGTCGATGCTGTAAAAAACGGTATCGAGGCGCTTGATGCCGCCAAAAAAAATCCGCCGGATGTTATCTTTACCGATCTGCTGATGCCTGAAATGGATGGCTTTACGCTCTGTAATAAGCTGAAGGCAAGGCCTGAAACCAAAGATGTTCCGGTCATCTTCTGCAGTGGTTATTTCCATGAAAAGGATCAGAAGAAGCTGGAGCAGGCGCTGGGTGTTGCCCACTTTATCCGCAAGCCTGTCGAGTTTGATACGATAATCAAACTCGTCGAAAAGGTGCTGAGTGATGGCAAGGCGCTTCATGTGGAGCCTGCCGTGGCGGCGGAAGCGCACCCTGATCTGCAGGGAATCTACAACACCACCATGCTGGATAAGCTTACCGGCATGGTCGATATGCTGCATAAGGAGCGCCAGACCTATAAAGACCTTCTGCTGCGTTTTAACTCGCTGACCGATTCCGCATCGGACGCCATTATTATTACCAATGACAGTGATGAGATCTGCTACTGGAACCGCGCAGCGGAGGGCTACTTTCAATACAGCCAGGATGAGGTGCTTAAAGAATCGCTTTCGATCATTATTCCTGATCAGATGCGTCTGCTTGATGAGAAGGGGTTGCTGGGCTTACTGAGCTCCAGCGAGGTCACTGAGAGCGGGGGCTTTTTCGAAATGGTGGCGCACCGCAAAGACGGGTCGTTTTTTCCTGCCGAGCTCTCCCACTCAACCTGGCAGGAGGGGGAGTCCACCTTCCACAGCATTATCATTCGCGATGTCACTCAGCGCAAAGGGCTGGAGAATCAGCTGCGCAAGAACCTTGAAGGGTTTATCGGGGCGGTGGCGAAGTTTGTTGAAGCGCGCGACCCCTATACTGCCGGCCACCAGCGTAAGGTGGGTGAGCTGGCCGTTGCCATTGCCCAGAATCTCGGGCTGGATGAGCACACAATCGAGGGTATCCATTTCGGCGGCATGATTCACGATATCGGCAAGATTTCTGTGCCTGCTGAGATACTCTCCAAGCCATCCAGGCTTACGAATGCAGAGTACGAAATCATTAAGTCACATCCATCGATCGGATACGATATTTTGAAGGATATCGAATTTCCGTGGCCGGTTGCAGATATCGTGAACCAGCACCATGAGCGACAGGACGGTAGTGGTTACCCGCAGGGCTTGAGCGGTGACGAGATTGCCTTAGAAGCGAAGATCGTTTCGGTAGCCGATGTGGTGGATGCGATCACCTCACACCGTCCCTACAGGCCGTCGCTGGGGCTTGATGAGGCTCTGGAAGAGATTCGCAAGAACAGGGGCACCCTCTACGACCCCGTGGTTGTCGATGCCTGCCTTGAGGTTGTACCACACTTCGATTTCACCCGTAAATAACAGGCCGTTTTCAGATGGCGGCAGGTATCTCCGCCTTGCGTTTGTGCAGCCAGCTTGTCATGCCGGCTGCTGTGACAATACACCAGACAGCAAAAAGCGCCCCCGGCAGCGCTGTTTCCGGTTCAAAATGTTTCAAAGCCAGCGCCACACCGAGGCCTGCATTCTGCATGCCGATCTCAATACTTAGCGTGATGCGATAGCTGCGTTCAAACCTGAAGAGTCTGCCGGCAAGCCACCCGAGCAGGTAGCCCAGTCCGTTGAGCAGCACCACCAGCGCAATCACGATGAGCGGTGTTTCACCAATGCGCTCGTGATTCCCCGCCACGGCATAACCGCAGATAATGATAATGGCAATGGATGCGATGCCGGGGGCAATAACCTCAGCCTGCCTGATCCTGCTGCCGAGCCGGGTGCGCAGCATCATGCCGAGCCCCAGCGGCAGCACGACCGTAAGCAGGATCGTCTGCATCATCGGCCAGAAGGGTATCTCCATGTAGGCGCTGCCGAGAATCTCGACAAGTGTAGGTGTCAGCAGCGGTGAGAGCGTGGTGGCGACCATGGTCATGGCAATCGAGAATGCGACTGCACCGCCGGCGAGATAGGTGATCACGTTGCTGGCCATCGCCCCCGGTGCGCAGCCTACAATGATAAAACCGAGGGCCATGGCGGGCGTTGCGCCCTGCCAGACTGCAATCGCGGCGGCGACAAAGCCGAGTGTCGGCATAATCAGGAACTGGGTGGTTACGCCAAGTGCGATGGTTGCAGGCCTGGTGATGGCCGCTCGCGCCTCTTCAGGCTTAAGCACTACTCCGAGCGCAAACATCGTGGCTGCAAAGCACCAGAGAAAAACATCCTTGAAAATCAGGAATGCAGGAGGGTAGAGGTAGGCGATCAGTGCAAAGATGAGCGTAAAGAGCGCCATCTTTTCAGAGAGTGCTCTCCAGAGCATCAACGTTACAGATATCCCCGGATACGCTCGTGAATGGCGATGCTCGCTGCCGACTTGTTCAGGGTATAGATATGCAGTCCCGGCGCTCCGTTCTCAAGCAGTTCGGCGCACTGTTTAACGGCAAGCTCAATGCCAAGCCCGGCAACTGCATCAGGATTGTCACTGATCGGGCTCATCTGTTCATGCAGCCAGGCAGGAATGGTTGCTCCGCACATCGATGAGAAGCGCACAATCTGATCAAAATTGCCGATCGGCATGATGCCCGGAATGATCGGCATGGTGATGCCGGCAGCATCACAACTATCACGGAAGCGGAAGAAGGCCTCGTTATCGAAGAAATACTGCGTGATGGCGCAATCCGCACCGTTGTCCTGCTTCATCTTCAGGTAGCGGATGTCATCACGAACACCCCCCTTCGATTCGGGATGCCCCTCGGGATAGGTGGCGCAGGCGATGGAGAAGTCGCCCTGTTCTCTCAAAAATGCGATCAGGTCGGTGGCGTGGGAAAAACCTCCGGCTACCGCCTCGAATCTGTCCATGCCTTCGGGTGCATCGCCACGCAGCGCCAGAATGTTCTGGATGCCGGCAGCCTGGTAATCCGCGAGCAGTTCGCCCAGCTGCTCTTTGGTTGCACCCACACATGTCAGGTGCGCAACGGGCGAGAGGCCGGTCTCATCCTTGATGCGGGTAACGATCCCCTTGGTGCGGTCCTGTGTGGTGCCGCCTGCACCGTAAGTCACCGAGACATAGGCCGGGTTGACCGCCTGCAGTTCACGCAGGCAGTTCCAGAGATTCTCTTCGCCCTTGTCGGTCTTGGGCGGGAAAAATTCGCAGGAGAAGAGGGGCTTGTTGGCCGAGCTGAGTATTTCAGAAAGTTTCATGCTGATCCTTACAGGCGCGGAACGGTGACGCCGGTCTGGCCCTGGTATTTGCCTGACTTGTCCTTGTACGAGGTCTCACACTCTTCATCCGATTCCAGGAAGAGAAACTGGGCTACCCCCTCACCGGCATAAATCTTGGCTGGCAGCGGCGTGGTGTTGGAGAACTCGAGCGTTACATGCCCCTCCCACTCGGGCTCCAGCGGCGTGACGTTGACGATAATGCCGCAACGGGCATAGGTCGATTTGCCGAGGCAGATGGTCAGTACCGAGCGCGGAATACGCATGTACTCCATGGTGCGAGCCAGTGCGAATGAGTTGGGCGGGATGATGCAGACGTCGGATTTCACATCGACAAAGCTGTTGGCATCGAAGTCTTTCGGGTCGACGATGGCAGAGTTGATGTTGGTGAAGATCTTGAATTCGTCAGAGCAGCGCACGTCGTAACCGTAGGAGGAGAGGCCATAGGAGACCATGCCAACACCGTCCTCGCGCTTTTTGACCTGACCGTCGACAAACGGCTCGATCATGCCGTGTTCCTGCGCCATACGGCGAATCCACTTATCCGATTTGATGGACATTGTTCCTCCCACTCAGTTGATACGAGCCGGCAGACTACCTGCGGGGAGAAAAAAGAAAAAGGCTGTTGCCGCGCCTGCTTGTCGCCGCATGGTTTTTATCTGTTGCTGTCGCTACAATGCGCCACCTGATCGAGGAGTATGAAATGGCACAGACCTTATTCGACAAAGTTTGGCAGCAGCATGTGGTGAAGCAGAATGATGACGGCTCCACACTGCTCTACATCGACCGCCACCTGGTGCATGAAGTGACCAGCCCGCAGGCATTTGAGGGCCTGCGCATTGCCGGGCGCAAGCCCTGGAAGGTGAGTGCTTCCGTGGCGACCCCTGATCACAATGTGCCGACCACAGACCGCAGCAACGGTATTGAAGATGCTGTTTCGCGTGCTCAGGTGGAGGCGCTGGATGCCAACTGTGAAGAGTTCGGCATCACAGAGTTCGGTATGAACGATATTCGTCAGGGTGTTGTGCATGTGATGGGTCCCGAGCAGGGGTTGATCCTGCCAGGCATGACTGTGGTTTGTGGTGATTCGCATACCTCCACGCACGGCGCTTTCGGCTCCATTGCGATGGGCATCGGCACATCTGAGGTGGAGCATGTGCTGGCCACCCAGTGTCTGATCCAGAAGAAGCCGAAGGTGATGCGCATCAATGTCGAGGGTGATCTGCACGCCGGCATTACAGGCAAGGATATAGCGCTCTATATCATTGAACAGATCGGCACTGCAGGCGGAACAGGTTATGCGCTGGAGTTTGCAGGCCCGGCTATCCGTTCTCTCTCCATGGAGGGGCGCATGAGCCTCTGCAACATGGCGATTGAGGCGGGTGCACGCTGCGGCATGGTGGCTGTGGATGATACCACGATCGATTATGTGAAGGGGCGCCCTTACGCGCCAAAGGGAGATGAGTGGGTCAGGGCCGAGGCGATGTGGCGCGAACTCTACTCTGATGATGATGCCGATTTTGAAGCTGAGCTGGCGTTTTCAGCCTCCGACATAGCGCCGCAGGTAAGCTGGGGTACCAGCCCTGAAATGGTGCTGCCGGTTACTGGAAGTATCCCGTACCCGGATGATGCAAGAGATGAGGTGCAGAAAGCGGGCTGGACCAGGGCGCTTGAATACATGGGTCTTACTGCCGGCACCCCGATCGAAGAGATAACCATCGACAAGGTGTTTATCGGTTCCTGCACCAACGGTCGTATTGAAGATTTCCGCGCTGCGGCTGCTGTCGTGAAGGGCAGGAAGGTGGCGGCTAATGTAAAGCTGGCGCTGGCCGTTCCGGGCTCCGGGCTGGTGAAACAGCAGGCTGAGGCTGAGGGGCTGGATGCGATCTTCCGCGAGGCAGGGTTCGAATGGCGCGAGCCCGGATGTTCAATGTGTCTGGCGATGAACGCCGACCGTCTGGAGCCGGAAGAGCGTTGCGCCTCCACCTCCAACCGCAACTTTGAAGGGCGTCAGGGCATGGGCGGACGAACCCATCTGGTCAGCCCGGCCATGGCGGCAGCGGCAGGTATTGCCGGCCACTTCGTCGATATTCGCGACTGGTCATAAAAGGAGATCACCATGCAGGCATTTACTACACTGAACGGACTGGTGGCGCCGATGGATCGGGCCAATGTCGATACCGACGCGATTATTCCCAAGCAGTTTCTGAAGAGCATCAAACGTACAGGATACGGCCCGTTTCTGTTTGACGAGTGGCGTTATGAGGATCGTGGCGAACCGGAGATGGATTGCACCCATCGCCCCAAGCGTGCCGGTTTCGTGCTCAACCAGCCACGCTATCAGGGGGCGCAGGTGCTGTTGGCGCGTGAGAATTTCGGTTGCGGCTCATCACGCGAACATGCGCCGTGGGCGATCCTCGATTACGGGTTCACCTGTGTGATCGCTCCAAGCTTTGCCGATATCTTCTACAACAACTGCTTCAAGAACGGCATCCTGCCGATTGTGTTGAGTGATGCGATCGTCGACCAGCTGTTCAAAGAGACCTATGGCTCAGAAGGGTATGCCCTGACTATCGATTTGCAGGCGCAGACGGTAACCACCCCATCCGGGGAGAGTTTTAGCTTTGAGGTTGATGCCTTCCGCAAGCACTGCCTCCTCAACGGATTGGATGATATCGGACTGACGCTCACGAATGCGGACGATATCCGCAGCTATGAGGCCAGACGTAAAGCTGAGGCTCCCTGGCTCTTTTGATCAGTATCGGTTGAATGGATCAGCAGAACGCCCGGAGGCATTGCCCCGGGCGTTCTGGTTTCTGTCGAACCGTTTTCTATCTCCGTTCCCGCCACTATGCTTGCATCGTGGACAAGGGGTAAGTCATGGATCGTTTGCATTACCGGATCACGGCAGCGTTGTGGCTCTATCAGGGCAAGGCGGCCTGGCATTTTCTGACACTGCCGAAGGCCGAGTCGGACGAAATCCGCTTCTTCAGTCGTGACAAGCGAAGTGCCTGGGGCTCGCTTCGTGTGACAGCCACGATCGGCGACACAACCTGGAACACCTCACTGTTTCCCGACTCGAAGCTGGGTGCCTATGTGCTGCCGGTGAAGGCGGAGGTGCGCAGACGAGAAAACATCGGGGCTGGCGATATGGTGACTGTCGCGCTGGAGATCGCTGTTTAGCAGCAGGGTGGCTGCATCTTCCGCAACTGAGGATTATTTCAGCTTAAGCCTGTAGACGCCGCTGCCGGAGAGCAGGTCATGCAGGGCGAGATGGTCTCTGCCCAGCGTCATCACCAGCAGGCTCATGGCCGGAATGGAGGCGGCGAGGAAGAAGAGGAAGTGACCGGTATCCTTGGTGGCGATGTACCAGAGGGTCATGGCCAGCGCGAGCCAGGTGATGATCAATCCCGCGAAACGAACCGATGCGGTAAACCAGCTGAGCGGATCGCCGCTCTCCAGCATGGCAAGCCTAAGCTTCCACGGGCGCATGCCAGTAGTTGCCCCGCCCTTGACCCAGAAGCCGACAAAGTAGGCGTAGGTGACGCTCAGAAAGAGCAGTCCCTGTAGCCATTTCGGAGGGGTCAATCCGAACAGTTCGACACTGACGGTGATCGGTATGCCGACCAGCAGCATGGTGACGCCAAAGAGGATCGTAAGGTCGTAACCACTGGCGAGCATGCGGACAATAATGCCTGCCCTTACTCCCTGATCGCGTCTGTTTTCACCCATGACTTCTCCCGCTCCGTTCTGCCTTGTTCAATCCCTCTTTGATGGCCCAGCTGATTACAAAGAAGCCGCATAGTGCCAGCACAACCGATGCGCCGGAAGGCCATTCGTATGCATAGGACCATATCAGGCCGAGCAGTGTCCCGGTCACTGAAAAAGAGAGTGACAATACCCAGAGGCTGGCAAGAGAGTGTCCCCACAGCCATGCACAGGCTGCAGGCAGCACCAGCAGGCCCGCCGTTAATACAATGCCCGCAAGCTTAACGCAGAGGATAACAGTGAGGCCAACGAGGCCGTAGAGCAGCAGGCGCAGCCCTGAAACCGGAAGGCCTGAGGCCTCGGCTGTAACCGCATCGAATGCAATACTCCACCAGGCGCGGGCGGCCAGAATAAGCACGGCAAGAATCAGTCCGCTCAGGAAATAGAGCCAGAGGCGATCAGCCTCCGAAATGGTCAGGATATTGCCGAATAGCAGGCCGAAGAGGTCAATGCGGCTTTGTGTGGCGGTAGAGATCAGCACGATGCCGAGCGCCATGGAGCCTGCGAAAAGGATTCCTGTACCGGCATCTTCAGAGATTCCTTTGCGCTGAGGCATCAGTGCCAGCAGCAATGCGACGAGCACGGCAAAGGCGGTGGCTGTCGGCAGAAGTGGCAGTGATAGCGTAACCGCAATGCCAAGGCCGGCCAGTGAGGCGTGTGAAATCCCGACTGTCAGGAACGAGAGGCGGTGCGCCATCACCATCACCGACATCGATGCGGTGACGATCGCGATCAGCAGTGCCGGGAGCAGGCTTTCGCGCATGACCGGGCTGGCGAGGAAGTCGCTGAATGTTTCAATCATGATGATGTCCGGGGGCACAGCCGATGCATGAGGCATCGTGGGCGACGATCTGGATATGATCCCCATACATGTCGCGCCAGACGCTCTCAGGGATATTTTCCCCGTGCATGGCATGGTGATGGATCTGCCTGTTCAGGCAGGCGACCGAATCGACATGGCTGCTGATTGCTGCGATATCATGTTCTACCATGATCGTGCTCATGCCGGTGTCATCACATAGCTTACGTAGCAACTGGAACAGTTTCTCCTGTCGCACGGTATCCAGCGCTGCTGATGGCTCATCGAGCAGAAGGAGTTTCGGCTTGCGAACCAGGGCGCGGGCGAGGCGCACGCGCTGGCGCTGGCCACCGGACAGCTGGCGAAAATCGGAGCCGGACAGCTGCTCCATGTCGACCAGAGAGAGCGCCTCGCTGATGGCAGAGGCTGAGATGCCTCCCTGCCACGGTTTGGCATACCCGGGCAGCCCCATGGCAACAACATCACGAACGCGCATGGGAAGTCGCGGCTGGTGGTCATGTAGCTGATGCAGGAACCCAACCTGCTGCAGAAGGCGGCGTCGGTTTGATCGGTTCAGGCGCTCGTCCAGCAGCTCTACCTCGCCTTCATCGGCCTGAATCAGGCCGGCAACAAGGTTGATCAGGGTGCTTTTTCCCGCACCGTTGGGGCCGACAATACCCAGGAAGTGGCCAGCTTCGAGCGTCAGGTTGATGTTCTCCAGAAACGGTTTGCTGACGGGGCCGAAACGGATATTGGTGAGGCGCAGTACAGCAGTCATGGTTGCAGTGCACCGTTAAGGCTGTTCAGGTTTGCTTCCATGAACTGATCCCATGATGAGCCGCAGTCACCCAGTGCGTTCAGGGTCGCCATGCGGGTGTTGTTGCCGGATTTTGCAGCAAGCCAATCCAGGGCGCGATTGATATGGGCTGCATCCTGAAGCAGCAGCGCATCGGGGTGGTCGGCCAGTGTCTGCAGCGCTTCATCGAGCGCATGCGGGCCGTGTTCATGACCGTGATGGCCGCTCTCCAGTACCGCCAGTACAGGCACATTGAGCTCATCCATCAGTCGCTTCCACGCCGGATGTTGCATGACTACGCCGGAGTTGTGCAGGGGTGCCAGCGCTTTTCGCCATGCCTGTTCCAGTGTCTCTGTTGCGCGGATGGCTGCCGCAAGGCGGCCCTCGATGGATCTGCTGTTGGTCGGATTCAGCGCGATCAGCGCTTTGGCGAGATGGGGCAGAGCTTCCCGGACAGCGGCAGGCGAAAGCCAGCCGTGGTCGCGAGCAGGCCAGAGATCGAGCGTGTTGTTGTGCAGGGGTGGTAGCGGCCAGCCGCCATCGTCATATGAGGCGCGTACAAGCAGATCGGCCTGCTGTAACAGCTCGATCTTGCGCGGTTGCAGCTGAAAGTGGTGCGGATCTGCAGCAGCAGGCAGCAGGCATGTTACCTCTACCGTTGCGTCCAGCATTTTCACGATGCCGGCCAGAGGCGGAAGGGTGACCGCAATTGTGGTAGCCGCAGCCGAAAATGGCGCTGCCAATATCAGAAATAAAAGTACTGCCATTCGTCTGGACAGATGATTGCTTCTCCACATGGGGGCGATGCTAACAGGTTGCCGGAAAAGTCCATCCCTGGATTTTCCTGCCGCCAAATGCAAACCCTTGATTAACCATGAAGATCAAGTGAAACTGCCAACCATATGATTTCTCCCGACTATTTTGACTCCCGCTGGAGTTGGTACCGCCCCGTTCTGAACCGACAGGAGCAACCGAGAAACCTGTGCACTGTAGAGGTGCGCAGGCTGCCGATCCGGTTCACCACTTCTAAGGGCGGCGAATATATTCCGTTTGCTGTTCAGGCAGATGTCGATAAGGCGTTAACGGTGTCCCTGCGCAGGCTGCAGGATTATGCCATCCGTTACATGGTTAAGGGTGAAAAGGTCTCCGCACATACATTGCCGCAGATGAACGATCGGGTGCGGGCCATGGTGAGCTACCTGCGCAAACAGAATCCGCACCTTTCGCGCGATATGCTGCACCACTGGTGTGCCGAATCGCAGGGGGCAGCAGCGCTGCTTAATATTTGTGAGGTGTTGTGGGAACAGGGGTGGAAGCAGGATCAGGCTGATTCGGCGCCATGGGTGCCTGCTGTCAATGTACTGCTGCTCAGGCTGATCAGAACGGCTATTGCCAAGCTCTCCGGCGAGGAGAGTGCAACCGTCAATCATGTCATGCTTTGTGTCGTTGGTGGCCTCTACAACTGGGCATTGCAGGGGTTTCTCAAGCGCTACCTTGAGGGTGTCGTAGAGATTGCCCGTATTCCCAATTGTGAGGCAATGGTGCTGCCGGTGACTCCGATGGTGTTTATGCATCATCAGCCTGATTCAACACTGCTGGCGGACGATAGCCGAATTATTCGCGCCTATGGCCTTGAGCCCGAGATCGTCCCGCAGATGCGTTATCTGATCGGCAAAGTGGGGAACAGCAATGAGGGGGGGATGCTTGCCCTGCTGGCCAAGGACAGGATGGGGGCGCATCTGTTGCGCCGTAGCTGGGCAAGGCTGTCGCTCTGGAAGCTGGCCTTGAAGACCGGATATGGGGGCTGGATGCGCTGGGTGCTGGATGCCAAGCGGCTGGATCAGCTTCTGGCCGGGCAGGTAAGGCTGGACTCAATGGCGATGGAAAACCTGCATGCCAATAGTGATGAGGCTATAGCCGTTTGGCTGCAAGCACAGATGCAGGGGGGAAGGAGTGCAAAAGCTGCGGGAGAGCCGTGGCTGCAGGATAAAATCACACTGGTTGCTTTCAGGGTATTTGATGAGGATGTTCGGGTTGAGATTGCCCGCCGTGAAGCTGAATGCTGCTGGCTCGATCGCAAAAGTGAAATGGGTACCTCAGGCCGACTGCAAACCGGGCTTGTCGGCATCAGTGAGCTGCGTGGCCAGGGTGGCTTGCGCGGTGGTCGCGATTCCGAAAGTGAAAAGCGCCTTGAGCAGGCCTGGCTGGACGGCGAACTGGTTCTGGTGCAGTCCGATGCCGGCAAGATGCTGCACAGCGGCAAGTCCATGGCGCTGCACCATGGCTGCATGCGGGTGGAGTGGTCAGATTATCTGGCTCATATCTATACGCTGAGCGTTTCCGATGCCGCACAGTTTCTAAGTGACCGTTTTCTGCCGGCAATTTTCGAGGCCGTGGAATCCAGGGGGAACCTTTTTCTCGATGCATGCTCCGGTTCGGGGTGCATGCTGCGCGGTTCAGTAGTCGAACTCACCGAGGCGGCACTCTTCCTGCGAGAGCGTTTTCGGCAGCTCTATCTGGAGGTGACCGGACAGCAGGATGGCAAGGCTGAGGTGTTGAACATTCCTCCAGTGTCAATGTGCATGGATTTGACCGGCGAGTGGATATTCGGTGAGCGTCAGCATGCTAAGATGGGCGAGCATCGCATCGCCTTTTCTCTGGCGGTGTCGCAGGTGGATGCCGGCATTTCCCGTGATACAGGTATAGCACGAATGATCAATGCGGGCGTCAGGGAGATGGGTAAAAAATCGCTTGGTAGCGTTAACGTTGAGAAGTTTTATATCAGCAGCGACGAGGCGGTACAGGTTATCCATAATGCAGGTATTGCACTTACCGCATCTGCACTCAAAGAGTTGACGAAAATGCTGGCTGGAAGTGCGCATATCCATGAATATCGCCGTTCCGTCATGCAGGTCAGAGGCGTGCTTGACGACTACCGGCTTCCTCCGGCAGGGCTTGAAATGGTTGTTATTCGCCGTCATGGCGAAGAAGGCAAATGCCCCTGGTTGCTGGTGAAGGTCGGTAAGCCGAATCTTGCCGGCGTCGATGTCGAGGTATACGAGCTTCTCGATGAATATTCTGATGCCGCGCAAAATATCGTCGCGCTTGGCCTGAAGAGCTGGTGAAGGTGAAGTTCGGGAGCGCTGCCCGCTTTGCCGGTTGGCTAAATCATGCGGCGGTTCCGGAACTGCCGCATGAGATTGCAGTCGGCTGGTCAGGAGGGGCCGACTCGACAGCGTTGCTGCTGGCTCTGAAAGAGGCCGGGCATGCCGTTTCTGCCTGGCATGTGGATCACGGCTGGCGGGAATCTTCCCGGCAGGAGTGTGAAATGCTTGCAGAGAGAGCAAACAGCTGGGGTATTGCGTTTTATAGTTCCCGCCTGGATGCCGCTGATGAATCGAACCGCGAGGCAGTGGCCCGACGTGGCAGATTTGACCGTTTCCTCTCATGGAGCAGGGAGCTCGGCATCTCGACACTCTGTCTTGCGCATCAGCTTGATGATCAGGCAGAAACGGTCTGTATGCGCCTGTTGCAGGGGGCGGGGGCGGGTGGCTGTCGCGGCATGCGGCGGGAGCGGAACTATTACGGACTGAGAGTTGTAAGGCCTCTGCTGCATGTTCCGGGTATCGAGTTGCGCACTGTTTTAAGAGAGGCGGGCGTGGAGTGGTTTGAGGATCCAAGCAACGAAGACCTGTCAATCTGGAGGAATCGTATCCGGCAGCGGCTGTTCCCTCAGATCGCGGAGAGCGGCATTAAGCCGGATCAGCTGTTTATGCGCTGGCAGCGGCAGGCGGAAAGGCTGGCCATACAGCTTGATAAGGGTGCCGACGCAGTGCTGAATGGTGGCAGCTCCGGCATGGACGTTAGAAGAGGTAGAGAGGTTATTCTGCCATGGCGGCAGTGGAGCGACTGCCTGCCGGCGGTTCGTGCCAGAGTGCTGCAGCGAATGATGTCGTCACTGCTTGGTGAGGGTGTCACGCCCGGGCGCAGGCACATTGTCATGGTGGAGCAGTGGACGTTGCGCGACGGGCGCGGAGGGCTCGATCTCTCCGGTTGCAGGCTGCAACGAAGGCAGGGGGGGTTGCATCTGCTGCCGGCAACGTCAGTTTGTGCCGGCAACTTGAGGTGATGCGACCTCAATGTTTTGAGGGAGTTGTCATTAGGGGGTTGAATCCCGATGGCAATAACCCCACATATATTATGAAATGCTAATTTTTAATCTTCTTTTCATGCAGGGTGGCGACGCTTGCATGAAATCTTTTGAAGATTATCCCGAATCAGGGATAAAAAGGATAGGTTGAATGAGTAAGAATCTAATACTGTGGCTGGTAATCGGTGTCACGATGATGAGCCTGTTTAATATGTTCTCGGCACCTATGTCGCGGGCAGACAAGATGGCCTACTCCACCTTTATTGAGAAGGTGGATGGCGGCATGGTGGAGTCGGCAACAATCAAGGAAAACCAGGTGATCGGCCAGTACCGCGACACCTCTGGCGAAATAAAAAACTATGACGTTAACATTCCTGCCAATGATGCCTCGCTTTCCCAGCGCCTGATTGATCAGCATGTCGTTGTAAATGTAAAAGAGAAGGATGAGGTGCCATTCATTCTGTCGGTGCTGATCTCTTGGTTCCCTATGCTTCTGCTGATTGCTGTCTGGGTATTCTTCATGCGCCAGATGCAGGGCGGTGGCAAAGGCGGAGCGATGGGCTTCGGTAAGAGCAAGGCCAAGCTGCTCAACGAGCACACTGCGCGCGTCACTTTTGAAGATGTCGCAGGTTGTGATGAGGCAAAGCAGGAGGTGACCGAGGTAATCGAGTTCCTGCGTGATCCCTCGAAGTTCACCCGCCTGGGCGGCAAGATTCCCAAAGGCATGCTTCTGGTAGGCCCTCCTGGCACCGGCAAGACACTGCTGGCGCGAGCCATTGCAGGTGAAGCGGAAGTGCCCTTTTTCTCGATCTCCGGTTCCGACTTCGTGGAGATGTTTGTCGGTGTCGGCGCATCCCGTGTACGTGATATGTTCGAGCAGGCGAAGAAGCATGCGCCCTGCATCATCTTTGTGGATGAGATCGATGCCATGGGTCGCCATCGCGGAGCCGGCATCGGCGGCGGCAATGACGAGCGTGAGCAGACACTGAACCAGATGCTGGTTGAGATGGATGGTTTCGAGTCTAATGAAGGGGTTATCCTGGTGGCCGCCACCAACCGCCCTGATGTTCTGGATCCGGCGCTGCTACGCCCTGGCCGTTTTGACCGTCAGGTTGTGGTGCCGCGTCCGGATCTGCTCGGCCGCGATCAGATTCTCAAGGTGCATATGCGCAAGGTGCCATTGGCATCCGATGTGGATACCAAGGAGCTGGCACGTGGAACGCCTGGCTTCTCGGGAGCTGACCTGGCCAACCTGGTCAATGAGGCGGCACTCAATGCTGCCCGTTATGATCGAGACAAGGTGACCCGTGCCGATTTCGAAACAGCCAAAGACAAGGTGATGATGGGTACCGAGCGCCGCTCTATGCTGATCTCCGATGATCAGAAAGAGACTACAGCCTACCATGAGGCGGGCCATACGCTGGTCGCCAAGTACCTGAAGAATGCCGATCCGGTACACAAGGTGAGCATTATTCCGCGTGGTCAGGCACTCGGCATTACCATGCAGATGCCGGAAGAGGATCGCTTTAATCACGACAAGGAGTACCTGCGTGATCAGATCTCCATCATGATGGGCGGTCGCCTTGGCGAAGAGCTGGTGCTTGGGCAGATGACCACCGGCGCATCCAACGATTTCGAGCGTGCAACGCAGCTGGCCCGTAATATGGTGACCCAGTGGGGCATGTCCGATGAGATGGGGCCGATGGTTTACGGAGAGCGTGAGCATGAGCCGTTCCTTGGTCGTGAAATCACCCGTCAGACCAATATCTCGGAAGAGACGGCGCGCAAGATCGATATCGTCGTGCGCCAGCTGATCGAGGAAAATTATGATCGTGCCAAGAAGATTCTGGAGGATCACATGGATCAGCTGCATCTTCTGGCCAAGGCGCTGATCAAGTATGAGACACTGGATACCACTGATATCGACCGTGTGATGGAGGGCAAGGAGCCTGTTCTGGTGAGCGGTTCGGAGAAGCCGGCAGGCAAGGGCAAAACGCCGCCGGAAGAGCCGACTGCCAAGGTGGATATCGGTGAATCCGGTAAAGAGAACAAGCCGTCCGATGGCGAGGCGGGACAGGCGAGCTGATGAAGTCGCGCTGGCATCGTCCGGCCAATGGTGATGCGTGGATAATGGGGGTGCTTAATTGCACCCCCGATTCGTTTTCGGACGGCGGCAGTTATATCGATGTCGACAGGGCTGTGGCACATGGATTGGCCATGCACGGCTCCGGAGCGGCCATCATCGATGTCGGCGGTGAATCAACCAGGCCGGGATCAGAACCCATTTCGGTTGATGAGGAGCTAAAGCGCGTGATTCCCGTGATTCACGGGCTTGTGGCAGCAGGATACAAGGTTTCCGTGGATAGCATGAAAGCGGAGGTGATGCGGCAGGCAGTTGATGCCGGCGCAACGCTGGTCAATGATGTCTCAGCATTGACCCATGACCCTGAAAGTCTTGGTGTAGTCGCGGATACTGGTGTCGATGTCTGTCTGATGCATATGCAGGGCATGCCTTCAACGATGCAACATAAGCCTGAATATGGCGCTGTCGTGGATGAGGTTTGCGATTATCTTGAGCAGCGGATGAATGCCTGCCTGCGAGCCGGCATCAGGCAATCATCAATTTTGATTGATCCCGGTATCGGTTTCGGCAAGCGACTTGAAGATAACCTTGCCCTGATCAGGGCGACAGGTCTCTTTAAACAGCGTTTTGGTGTGCCACTGCTGCTTGGCCTGTCGCGCAAATCCTTTATCGGTCAGCTGACGGGGGCTCCTGTCGAGGACCGGGAAATTGAGACGGCGGTTGCAGGTGCTATTGGTATCTCGCTGGGCGCTGATATACTGCGAGTACATGACGTTGCGCTGCAGTCCAGGGCAATTCGGGTCGCATCAGCACTCTCTGCAAGGTGATTGCTTGTAAGTCGTGTCGGTGCAACTATTGTGGGTATGATGGGAGTGACGGGTAATCGAACTTATGGCTAACTGGCAATTCGGACTCGTAGATGTGCTGGATATTTCAGTGGTTGCCATCGTTGTCTATTTCTTTCTGAGCCTGATTCGAGGCACGCGCGCCGTTCAGATGCTGATCGGTGTTGCGGTTGTGGTTGTCACCTACCAGCTGGCCCGCACTTTCGGGCTGTTTACGGTCGAATGGATGTTCGGCCACTTTTTCTCCGCTTTTATGGTGATTCTTGTGGTTCTCTTCCAGCAGGAGATACGTCGTGCCCTGATGCGCGTGGCGGCAAACCCTCTCTCATTTACGGGTTCTGCAACGGATGAATCGATTGATTCGCTGGTGGAATCTGCATTTTCGCTGGTTCATCGCGGCTGGGGAGGATTGATCGTGATTGAACGGGAGACAGGGTTGCGCCACCTGTTTGAGTCGGGCGTGGAGATGGATGCGCCGCTCAGGCCGGACATCATTCAGGCACTCTTCTGTCCTGATGCCCCGATGCATGATGGGGCGGTCATTATGCGCAGGGATGGTAACGGTGGCCGCATTGTTGCCGCTCGTGTGCTGCTTCCTCTTGCTCAGGCCAATGCTGTCCCCGGCGACTTTGGCACCCGTCACAGGGCTGCAGTCGGGCTTTCTGAAGAGACCGATGCATTGATTGTCGTGGTGTCCGAAGAGAGAGGAGAGGTGCACCTGGTTGAAGGGGGGCAGATGGGTGCGCCCATGACAAGCATGGAGCTTCGCGAAGCTCTGGGGCAGCTCGCGGTATCATCTGCAAAACCGGCCAAAGGTCCGGCAGGCAATTTCTGATGGACGGTCTCTTCGGTTTTCTGCGTAGCTACAAGCTCCATCTGTGGGCGATTGTTATCGCGATTGCGCTCTGGTTGCAGGTACATGGGCAGGGTGAAGGCTCTGTGAGTCTGGAGGTTCCCCTTCAGGTAGAGGGGCTGCCTGCGGATATGATGATTGTGAATGATCTGCCGGATCATGTGCGTGTGACCGTGAAGGGGCTGCAGAGCCGGTTGAAGGATGTTCGCCAGCAGGCGCTGACAATTCCGCTGGATGCTTCGGATATCACAACTCCGGGTGTGGTGGCGAGGTCGCTGCAGCTGAAAGAGGTCTCGGTGCCGGCCGGATTGCGCATCGAGAAGGCCCAGCCTGATCGTGTTGAGTTGCAGGTGGATAGGATTACGACCCGCTCGATACCGTTGCATGCTCACTTTGAATTGCCGGAAGGGTGGCAGGTTCGCTTTGTCTCTATTGAACCTCTTGAGGTTGAGTTGGCGGGACCGGAGGTTTGGCTGGAGAGCCTGACCAAGGTTGAGACCACACCGATCAGGTTAGAACTGAAGAACGGGCTGTTTAACGTGAAGACGGGTGTAGAGAGTCCCTCCGGAAAGGCGATTCGGCTTGTCGACAGCAAAATTGAGATCAAGGTGAAGGGGGAGCTGCTGCAGAAGGCTGCTCCCGAAATCCCCAAGAGCATTACAGGAGAGATGAAATGAGGCGGCACTTTGGAACAGACGGAGTACGGGGTACTGTAAATCAGTCGCCTATGACAGCCGAGTTTGCCCTTGCACTTGGACGCGCAGCCGGTCATGTGCTGACGCGTCACCTCGGTCATAAACCTCATATTCTGATTGGCAAGGATACGCGTCTTTCCGGCTACATGATTGAATCAGCACTCTGTGCGGGACTTACTGCTCAGGGCATGAATGTATTGCTGGTCGGACCTGTACCAACGCCTGCGGTTGCCTATCTTACCCGCAGTCTCAGGGCAGATGCAGGCGTGATGCTTTCGGCATCGCATAATCCGGCCGGTGACAACGGCATTAAATTTTTTGCCGCTGACGGCTTCAAGTTGCCCGATGATGTTGAGCTGGAGATCGAGGCGTGTCTGGATGCACTGCCTCCACTGCCACCTGCGCTTGAGGTCGGCAAGGCGAGCCGCATTGACGATGCGCGCGGTCGCTATATCGAGTTTCTCAAGGCCTCGCTGCCCAAGGGGTTGCGTCTGGATGGGCTGAAGGTGGTGGTGGATTGTGCCAATGGTGCAGCATACGACGTTGGGCCGCGTATTCTCGAAGAGATGGGGTGCGATGTGATTCCCATGCATGCCAGGCCTGATGGGTACAATATTAATCGTGAGTGCGGCTCGACCTATCCGGAACATATGGTGCACCGTGTCATTGAGTCCGGGGCTGATATCGGGCTGGCGCTGGATGGCGACGCAGATCGCCTGATTGCCTGTGACGGCCGGGGTCAGATCGTTGATGGTGACCGGGTCATTGCCATTCTGGCTGAGCATGCCAACAATCACGGGCAGCTCAGTGGTGGGGCGGTGGTGACTACGCTGATGAGCAACATGGGGCTTGAACGCTATCTTGCCGGTATGGGGCTGAAGATGTTCCGGGCTGCTGTCGGTGACCGCTATGTACTGGAGATGATGCGCGACAAGGGGTGTAATATCGGCGGGGAGCAGTCTGGGCACATGATTCTGCTTGACCACAATACTACCGGTGATGGGCTGATGACGGCGCTGCAGCTTCTGACCGCCATGGCCGAGCAGCAGAAGCCGCTGTCGGAACTCGCTTCCGACATGGCGCTTTTCCCGCAAAAGCTATGGAATATCGTTATGCCGGAGCGCAAGGATGTGATGGCGGATGAGCGGGTGCAGAGCCTCGTTCGTGAAGCCGAAGCAAAACTGGATGGCGATGGGCGTATCAATGTGCGCATGTCTGGTACTGAGCCTAAGCTGCGAATTATGGTTGAGGCTGCCGATGAGGAGATGATGCTGGGCGTGGGCGAGTCCTTAACTGAGGCGATCAGAGAGTTGGTCTGCTGATTTAGCACCTCCAGAAACGACAATAGTCCTTAGGCGTGGCCGACCTGGTCTGAAAGCTGGCTGCGATTAATTCCCATGCAGCGGGCGCCGAAGGCCCAGCGCTGTTCCGGTGGCTCCTGAAATACAATGTGATGGGTGGCTGGCGCAATCAGCCAGTCGTTGTTGGAGAGCTCCTGTTCAAGCTGTCCTGCCCCCCAGCCGGCGTAGCCAAGGATAAGCAGGTAGTGTTCAGGACCTTCTCCCCGAGCAAGTTCTTCCAGCACGTCACGGGATGAGGTCAGGTGCAGATCCTCTGATATCTGCATGGTGGAATCGTAGATGTGCCAGCTATCATGCAGCACGAAACCCCTGAACGCATCGACCGGACCGCCCTCAAATACATGCGGCATACCGCTGTTCTGGCGCTCATCGTGGGTTTCATGCCGCTCGATGTCGAGATCTTCCAGTACATCATATATGGAAATTTTCTGTGGCCGGTTGATGATCAGTCCCATGCAGCCTTCACTGTCATGATGGCAGATCAGTACGACGGAATCGGCAAAGTTGGGGTCCTGCAGCGAGGGGGTGGCGAGCAGCAGCTGGCCGGTGAGTTCACTGATCTGCATCTCCACCTCCTTGTGGTTATATGTTGCCTGCCATCCGTCTGGCCATACTCATTGCCGCGAGCAGGCTGGATGAAGATACGTTCTCGCTGCCGACCAGGTCAAGTGCAGTGCCGTGATCAACACTGGTACGGATGAACGGCAGGCCAAGTGTGACATTGACTGAATCACCAAAGCATAGTGCCTTGATCGGGATCAGTGCCTGATCATGATAACAGCAGATAATGGCATCGAAATGTTTCCGGTTGCCGGCAGAGAAGAGGGTGTCGGCAGGTAGTGGCCCGGATAGATTGATCCCTTCAGCAGCCGCCTGAGCCGCTGCAGGGGCGAGAATCTCAATCTCCTCACGGCCGAAGTGTCCCTGTTCACCGGCATGCGGATTCAGTCCGCAAAGCCCCAGCCTTGGCTCCGGAATTGCGAATCGCTGCTGCAGATCCCTGTGAACGATACGAATGCAGTCAAGCGTTGCCTCTGTAGATAGTGCTCGTGGCACATCGCTGAGCGCCATATGGGTTGTCAGCAGTGCGACTCGCAATTGATCCGATGCAAGCATCATCACAAAATCAACCGCAGGCCTGTCGCAGGAACTGTCGCTCCTTGAGAGGTGGGCCAAGAACTCGGTGTGGCCGGGGAACTGAAACCCTTCCGATTTTAAAATCGCTTTTTCAATAGGTCCGGTAACAAGTGCGGAAGCCTCTGATTGCAGGCAGGCAAGGGTGGCTGATTCGATGCAGTGAATAACCGCTCCGGCGGTTGCAGCCGCTGGAGTGCCGGCAGTGACCGGACCATCAGGAATATCCCCGAGCGGATTCCAGCAGTGCAGGACGTCACCTTCCCGCTCGGCTCTGCAGGCATCATCCAGGCTTGCAAACTCCCTGATCACCAGAGAAACGTTGAGCAATGATGCCCGCTCTTCAAGCCATCGTTTAGGGGCTGCAATGAGACAGTCCCGGAATGTTTCAGGTTTTGTTGAGAAGGCGCGGATAATGCAGTCCGGCCCGATGCCTGCCGGTTCTCCGACAGTGATAAGATACGGTTTTATCGGCATTTCTCCGGCCTGACTCCTTGCTGTTTATTGCCTGACAGTGGCAGTTTTGACGCTCAGGCGAAATTTAATACTTATTCTGGTCCAGGGCTTGAGCGTAGCCTGTACAGGAACCAATTGATTGGCTGTGGATCGCCTCACTCCTATTGGAGTGAAATGTTGCACAATATTATTGCGTATCAGTACATTCCCTGATTTCGATGGTGGCCTTTGATTTCAGGCTCGCAATCCAGCGCGGCAGGCGTTCCTGCATCTCAACATTGGTCAAGATCTCGGTGATATTGTCGCGGTGCGCTTCGAGCGAGTGCGGATCCACATGCCTTTTGGCAACGGTGCGGATAATGTGCAGGCCGAAACTTGACTCTACGACACCGCTGGTGCCCCCTGCTTCAAGTGCGAAAGCGGCAGTTTCAAACTCGGGAACCATCATGCCGCGCCGGAACCAGCCAAGGTCGCCACCTTTGCCGGAGCTGGGGCCCTGAGAAATCTCCTTCGCCCTTTCTGCAAACTCCTCATCTGAGGCATTTTTCATGTCGGAAGCAATTCTCTCGGCGCGATCGAATATTTTTGCGCGGGTTTTATCGTCACTGAATGAGGGGATCTGCAGAAGAATGTGCCTGGCATGTACCTCATCATAGCTCTCACCGGAAATGGCCGGCTCTTTCCAGCGCTCCTGAACCGCCTTGAGAATATGAAAACCGGAAGGGGATCTGATCGGTTGTGTAATGGCGCCGACTGGAAGCTCAAGAACAGGAGAAAAGCGCTGCGCAATTCCACTCTCCATAAACCAGCCCATGATGCCGTCCTGACCAGCCTCCTGGGATGCCGAGAAGAGAGCGGCAATCTTCCCGAAAGGTTTTCCGGCAGAGAGTTGTGCATGAATTTCTATGGCCCTGTTTCGAACTTCGGCAAGCTCAGCGGGTGTGGGTTCACTTGGCAGTGGCAGGAAAATCTGGGCCACCTGCACCTCCCGGCGTGGCACGGGCTTGGCAAAATATTTGCGGTGATACTCTTTCAATGCCTCTTCACTGATGCTGACATTGCTGCGCACAGCAATATTGATCAGTTTGCCGGTCAGTATCTGATCCCGAAGTTCCTCTTGATAAGTTTCAAAATCGACCCCCTGCAGTGCCAGGGCCTCCTTAAGCTGGCCGGGGGCCAGATTGTTGGCCTGTTCGACGTTTTGTACTGCCTGGGCAACTTCATCGCTGCCAACTGAAAGCTCAAGCCTGGCGGCCTCCTGCAGCTGGAGGGCCTTGGTGATTTTGTTATCGAGAATGCGCTTGAAGATTTCAGACCGGGGCATCTGCTGGTCAACACCATTGGCCTTCATCTGTCTGAGCATATTGTCGGCTTCGGACTCAATCTGATAGCAGGAGATGGCTTCGTTATTGATCAGCGCAGCAATTGCATCAAAGGTTTCCGCCTTGGCAGCCGAAAATGTCATCAGCATCGCTGTCAGCAAAAGGGTGAAACGCATGGAACCTCCACAGAGTTCTGAAATCGGCTCTAACCAGCGGAAAACAGGGCCGAACTGTCCGGTAAATGAGTTGATAAAGCTTTACACCCAGCAGGGAGAGAAAAGTAAAACCGTCACGAACCGACGCTACCGAGTCCTTTAAATTCAAGCAAGATACGGAAGCCGAAGTTGGCCGTATTGGTTGTGCCGGTGCGGCGGTTGGTGCGGAAGCCCTCTACGCCCAGGAGCCAGCAGGGATGGCGGTATTTTAGTTCGAGAGAAGCCTGTTGGGATAGCTTTAAAAGCGTGTCGTATTGCCAGCTGCCTCCGACATGCCATCGATTGCTGATACTGAGGTTGCCGGAGGCAGTAATCAGCTGATTTCTTCTGGCATATCTGGCGTCGGTATAACGGTATGCGATATTCACGTAGTCATCTCTGGATGAGTGATAGCCGGCCGAAGCAGAGCCGGTCGCCCAGTAGCGATCAGCAGGGTTATACTGACCATTGGCGGAAACATGGAATCCCTCAAGCGGGTTCAGATCGAAACCAGCCAGCAGGTTGGAGAATGGCCGCGTTGCCGATGCCTGCAGGGCGGGATCAACACTTGTTCGCTGCAGGTCATATGCCACCCCGCCACGCATGGTCAGCAAATTGAGGGCACTTTTTCCGATATCATTTTTATGCTGTAGCCTGCTCTCCACAACCATGCTGATTCGGTTGCTGCGCTCGATACGATCATAGCCTACAAAGCGGTTGCCGGAGAGCAGTGTATTCCAGCTCAGCCTGCCGAAGCCCGAATCGAAGTTGGGCAGTGTAGTCTGATCCGGAGCGTCAATATAATCATATCGGATAATTGGCGAGATTGTGTGGCGCCATGTCTGGCTGTCGCTGATGCGCTCGAAATCGCTGCGCAGCTCAAGGCTGGCTTCTGCTGTCGAGCGGGTAGGCAGCCGGTTAGGTACATTGGTCTGCTGTAGCCAGTAACGGGTATGATGGCTGCCCAGCTGAAGGTTGGCAGAGACGCCTCCACCTGCAAGTTGCCAGGGCAGCTCGATGTAGGGATGCAGATCAAGGCGCCAGCCGTCAACGCCGCTCTTGCGATCGAAGCGGGTGGTCTGCTGGTCGAAGTGGAGCTGCAGATTCGGATTCAGCTCCCACTGCATGCGACTCTCAGCCCTGGGAAGGATCTGCAGTGTGGAGCCGTTGTTGGCTAGCAGCAGATCCTGCTGGTATCGTGTTTGCAGTAGCCAGTTGCCGGAAAAGTCGTTGTCGCCAAACCCCTGTGCAAGCGTGGCATGACTGGTCAGATAACGGGCAGAGATGTTTTCCCCGGTAGCATAGTCGGCCAGGTAATCGCGGTCGCTGACATAGTTGCCATCCGCATCAAAAGCGAAGCCTGCAGGCAGGTTCCAGTGAATCTCGCCATTGTAGTGGTAACGATCCTTGTTCACTTCGCTGTCGTTGATGAATGAACCGTGCAGCTGTTCATGGCCGAGCCCGGAAATATGCCTCCACTCGACGTCACCCATGACCCCGCGTGCACTCATCCAGTGCGGTTTCAAGGTCATGTCCCAGCTGGGATCAGTGGCCAGGTAGAGAGGAACAGCCACCTCGGTACCGCGACGTTTGCCAGAGGCGATATGCGGCATCAGCAGCCCGGACTTGCGGCGCAGCGGCTGCTGCCACCACGGCGTATAGAATACCGGAACCTCCCATATCTGGAAGCTGCCATTGTGGGTGGTAAGGCTGCCATCTTCCTGATCCAGCAGCGCCCTCTCAGCGGCAATTCGCCATGACTCCTGATCGATCGGACAGGATGAGTAGGTCAGCTCTTCGGCCTCAAAACGCTGGTCATCAATTCGTCTGACACGTTCAGCAACCAGCCGCTCACCTCCCGGCAGTATGATGGTCGCCCTGGTGAGGTTGCCTGTCTTGCTGCCGGTCTGAAGCACGGCATCCTCAGCCTGGATCGTAGCCTGTGGCGATTCGATCACGACATGGCCGCGGGCCTCGAGAATACGCTGGTCAGTACGGTAGAACACCTCATCGGCCTGAAGTGTTTCGTTATCCCTTTTGATGATCACATTGCCCTTGGCAATAATGACGCCATCGGCTGTCCGGGATATCTCATCGGCGCTGATATCGACAGGTGCAGCCAGCAGCCTGCCGGCAGGCAACAGCAGCAACAGGGCGGCAACAATACATATCAGGCGGTTGGGCAGCATGGGCAGGCAGGCTATCCGACTATTTCTACCCGTCCACTCTGTAGTCAACGGTGCGATGGCGGGGCAGTGATGCCTGCGAGGTCAGGCCGGCTTGACGGCGAAGCCGAGGTAGTTGACCGAGAGGTCGTCCGAAAGAGAGAAGTGGTCGGAGAGCATGGCGTAGCTCATCCCCTTCAGGTCCCTGATCTCAAGGTCTGCACTGCGCAGTGCAACATTCATCTCGGAAGGTTTGATGAACTTGGCATATTCGTGGGTACCTTTCGGCAACCAGCCGAGAATGTATTCAGCCCCGAGGATCGCCTTGATGTAGGAGACAGGGTTGCGGTTCAGTGTTGCAAAGAAGAAGTGCCCCCCCGGTTTGATCATGGCGGCACAGGCTGCCACTGTGCGCGGCACATCCGGCACATGCTCCAGCACCTCGAGGCAGGTGACCGCATCGTAAAATCCGGCATGGCTCTCAGCCCAGGTTTCAGCATCGCACTCTTCGTACTGCACCGGGACGCCGGATTTCTCGCTGTGCAGGCGCGCTACACCCAACCCTTTTGGGGAGCGGTCGATGCCGGTTACACTGGCGCCGCGTGACGCCATCCCTTCAGCCAGAAGGCCACCGCCACAGCCGACATCGAGTACCGTTTTGCCGGCGAGTTTTACCTCGCGGTCAATGTAATCGAGCCTGAGCGGATTGATTTTGTGCAGCGGCTTGAACTTGCCGGCGGGATCCCACCACTCCTCGGCCATCGCCTCGAACTTGGCAATTTCATCGCTGTCAAAGTGCTGTGTCTGCATAGGCTGCAGGCTGTCTTTTGAGACGGGCGAAGGCAAGGCCAGATCGCATGCCTCAGAGGCTGGCCACGCCATAAATCCGGGGTAGGCTGGCCGTATGTTCGGACAGATTATGGTTACCCGCCTGCTGCAGGCCATCCCCACGCTTATCGGCGTGGCCACGCTTGTCTTTTTCCTGCTGCATCTGGTGCCGGGCGATCCGGTTGATGCACTGCTGGGTGAATCCGCCATGGCCGCCGACCGTGAGGCACTCAGGCAGGCTCTGGGGCTGGATCAGCCGATTCTCGTGCAATATGGCGGATACCTTTCAGGCCTTGCCTCGGGCGACTGGGGCATGTCGCTGGTCGATCAGCGACCCGTACTGGCGTTGATCATCGAACGGCTTCCGGCCACCGCCCAGCTTGCAGGCGTCAGCCTTCTGCTTGCCGTGATGCTGGCACTGCCGCTCGGTTACTGGGCGGCACGCCATGCCGGCAAAAAAGAGGATGTGGCGGCGATGGGGTTTTCGCTGCTCGGCGTGTCGATCCCCAACTTCTGGCTCGGCCCGATGCTGATGCTCTTCTTCGCGGTGTTTCTCGGCTGGCTGCCGGTCTCCGGCATGGATCAGCCCGGTTCAATCGTGTTGCCTGCCATTACCCTCGGCACGGCACTGGCTGCCGTGTTGTCGCGCATGGCCCGCTCCTCATGGCTTGAGGCGATGAGCATGGATGCCACGCGCACGGCTCGCGCCTTCGGCGTTTCCGAGCAGAAGATCTGGTGGACGCATGCAGCGCGTCTTGCCGCCATTCCGGTAATCACCATGTTTGCCCTGCAGCTGGGAGCGGTTCTGGGCGGCGCAGTGATTACCGAAACCGTGTTCGACTGGCCCGGGCTGGGGCTCTTGACCATCGAGGCGATCCAGCGCCGCGATTATCCGCTGGTGCAGGGGTGTGTGCTGATGATTGCCGCCTTCTATGTGCTGGCCAACCTGCTGGCCGACCTGCTCGGCCTCTGGCTCGATCCGAGGCAGCGTCATGGATAACGCTGCAGTGAGGCTGGCGGGGATATGCCTCGCTTTTCCGCTGCTGGTTCTGCTTGCGGCTTTGGTAACCGGGCTGGATGGCCATGCTGTCGATCTTGATGCGGTATTGAACGGTATGAGTGGCCCTCACCTGCTCGGCACCGATGCGCTCGGGCGCGATGTGTTGGCGCGATTGTCGGAGGGGCTGCAGCTCTCGCTGATGGTGGGGGTGCTGGTGGTGCTGTTTGGCGGGCTGGTCGGAGTCTCGGTCGGGATGGTTGCTGGCTGGATGGGTGGCTGGGTTGATGCCGTGCTGATGCGCGTTGCCGATATCGTGCTCTCCTTTCCCGGCATCCTGCTGGCCATTGCACTGGCTGCGATGCTCGGCCCCGGTATTGATAACCTGGTCATGGCGCTGGTGGTGGTCGGGTGGGTCGGTTTTGCCCGCCTCGCACGCGCGCAGGTGCTCTCTTTTAAATCCGTTCCGTTTGTCGAGGCAGCCATCGCCAACGGCAGCGGGGTCGTTTACATCGCCATTCGGCACCTGCTGCCGAATATTGCGGCTCCGCTTCTGGTTGAGGCGAGTTTCGGCCTGGCTGCCGTGATTATCGGCGAGGCTGGGCTTTCGTTCCTCGGGGTCGGCGTGCAGCCGCCCGATGCCTCGCTCGGCACCATGATCCGAGAGGGCACAAGCCTGATGCTGGTATCCCCCGGGTTGGTGATCTGGCCGGGCCTTGTGCTCTTTGCACTGGTAATGGCGGTGAATCTTCTCGGTGATGCCCTGCGCGATAAACTGGATGTGCGCATGGAGCTCAGGTGATAACGTTGACCGGGCAGGGGTGCTGGAGGACATATGCAGTTGGCTGATTATTTTATTACGGCAGTTTTCATTATCCTCGGCCTTACAGGCCTGGCCGTTGCCTATGAATCGTTCAAAAAAGCCTCACCCACAAAGAAGGTGATCTGGCTGGCCGTTGTTCTGGCTGCTGTCACCGGCGCAGTTCTTGTTTTCAGTTATCCCGAACTCCTCCGCAAGACAGGGTGATCAGTTTATCTGCCCAGTCCGGACAAATCTGGGTACCACTGGATTGAGGCTATCGCTCTAGCATTCTGAACGTCTTTGATCGGCCAGAATCGGTTGTTCAACAATGAACATTCACTTGTGCTTCGAGAAGTTTTAAAGTCAATATTTAATCACGCATACCAGCATTTTGTTCAAACCGATATAAGTGTTCATTAAGTATATCTACATGAGCTTTTTTCCCAAATGCCTTGCAGACAATTATGTGGCTAATAAAACCTCTATACACATAATTCCAGAGATCATCAGCATGTGCTTCCATCATTGGAGTGCCTAACATTCCACTTGTATGAAAATGGGGTGGATTGCCTCCATACATATCCATGATGTGAGGAGAAGCGCCATGCACGTACCCTGAATATGCCTTGCTTAAGGTTCTTACTGCCTCTTGATGGGTAGTATCTCCATCAATTCTTGCTAGATAAGCTTGAATCTTTTTTCTTGGAATCATTGGTCGTTTTTGTCTAGATCCCATCATGGTCCCTGACTCATCAATCTCTTCTTCCCAGAACGCATCTAGGAAGCGCTCATGAAGCTCTGTAATAGAGTCATTTGTCACCGCGTATACTAGGAAATCAATGTCTTCATTAGTTTCATCAATTGCGCGCTGAAGTGCTGCTTGCTCTTGAACAAAACCATGATTTAATAATAAGAGAGCAGCCCTTACCAGACTTTGCACTCGAGCGAGTTTTTGAATTATGGCTTGGTATATATCTTTATCTTTGTACCTATAGGCAAAACCAAATGAAAGCTGAACAAACTGAGGCGCGCTTGGCATTGAACTCTCCAAGTCTTGAAACGTAGAATCCATTAGTTCGAGCATTTGTTCGATGTCTGTTTTCATAGAGAAAGCCAAGCTAGCATTATTTGAACGGCAGTTAGTACTATAAGAAGAAAAGCTACAAAAAACAGCCCTCTTTGCTGCTTAGCTGAGGATCAATGAGATCATAATTCGAGGGCATAATACATTAACTCCCAATGTCTAGAGTTGGCCGCATCTTGCCGGTCGCCACAGGCGATAGTCGGCCATGAACGGCCCTTCGCTGGACAAATGTGAAATGCAAATTGGTCAGTTTCCGTGGCTTGATTTCATTATGTCTGCCTCTAATTCTTCTGCTGCTGCTGCTGCAGATACTGCCACATCAGCTACCGCTTCCGCCGCTGAATCTGCCACGGCCTTAACCGCCAGGGCGGAGTTTGTTTGAGCCTCTAGCGCAACATGTGCAGCTTCTGCGATATGCGCTTTTAACGCTTCTGCAACATCTTTAAATAATTTCACCTTGTCCAATAACACGCGGCCGCGCTCCTCAGCCTTATCTTGTGCGAGGGTGGCTGCAATCTCTACAATTTGGGCAGCCAATTCGGTTGCATCTGAAGCTTTTTTAGCAGCCTCTTTCACCCGCTCTGCTGTTTGTTTTGCAGCTTGCTCCGCTTGCTTAGCATGGTTATGAATCAAGGCTATAGCGTCCGTATAGCGCTGGCTCGTGATGCGATAACCTTCACGAAGGTTCATAATTTCCTGATGCATTTCTACTAGCCTTAGCTGTAATGCTTCTGTTTCCTTGTCCATACAAGCCTCCATACCGTTATTCGCCCATCAATCAGGCAAAGGCAAACCTGTTTTGTGCAAAAAGCTTCAGGCAGGCATCAACCACATCGGCATCGTAGCTTGTGCCCCGCCCCCTCTGGATTTCCTCCAATGCCCGGTCGATGCCCAAACTGGCGCGATAGGGTCGATGGCTCGACATCGCCTCGACCACGTCGGCCACCGCCACGATGCGGGCTTCCAGGCAAATCTGCTCGCCCTTCAACCCCTGCGGATAGCCGGAGCCATCCAGCCGCTCGTGATGCTGGTGGGCGATATCCGCCACCGGCCAGGGGAACTCGATACCTTTCAGAATATTGAAGCCCTCATCCGAATGGGTCTTAACCAGACTGTATCAAGCTCGGTCAGATTCCCTGGCTTGCTCAAGATTTCGGCCGGCAGGTGAAGCTTGCCGATATCGTGAATGATTGCCCCCATTCGTACGCCTTCAATCACCTCCGCATCCAGCCCCAACTCCTGGGCAATGGCTCTGGCCAGTTTTGCTACGCGCAGCTGATGGCCGGCGGTATAAGGGTCTCTGGACTCAACCGCATTTGAAATGACCTGAATTGTTCCTATAAGACCTTTCCTTATACGTATAAGAGACTCTTTAAGATGTTCACTGGCCTCATTTCTTTCCGTCAAATCACGAATAAAAGCAATGAAGATGGGTTCATCATCACTCTCAGTGGGAACAATGGTCAGTTCCACTGGAACAATTGAACCATTCTTGTGCAACGCGTTAATTTCCACATGCTGGTTGAGAACTTTATGCTCGCCCGTCTCAAGGTAATGCTTAAGCCCTGCAGTATGTGCATCCCTAAGTTCAGGCGGGATAATGGTTTCAGTCAGATTTCTGCCAACTGCTTCATCATGACTGAATCCAAACAGGCGCTCTGCTTTAGGATTCCAATCCAAAATCTTTCCCTGGATATCCATACTAACAAAAGCATTCCGGGCATTATCAATAATGGCACTCGTGTATTTGTTCGCCTTCACAATGATGTGTATCCCGTTATGACTGTTTATTCGCCCCACGGGCAGACTGGTTCGCCTCGTTGGCCAGCTTGACCGCTTCGGCAGCCGCTTCGACGGCAATCCGCGAAGATTCTGCCGCCTCTGCCGACAGCTTCTTGGCCAGTTCCTCAGCCTGGTGTGCCGCGGCGGTCGCCGCCGCTGATGCAGCAGCTGCAGCTGCAGCCGCAGCTTCCGCCGCAGCTTCCGCCGCCTGGGCAGCAGCATCCGCTGCCGCTTCTGCTGCCTCAACGACAGCATGGACTGCCGCCTCTTTGGCGGCTATTGCAGCGCGAGCCGCTGCGTCCTTCGATTTAGTGGCAGCTATCGAGGCGCGCTTGGCAGCGACCGTTGCCTGGTTGGTCAGCTCTTTCAGAACAGCCAGTGAATCGGTATAGCGCGTGTTCACAATGACATAGCCTTCGCGCAGGTTTTTAACTTCCAGCTCAAGTTGCACCAGCCGGTCGTACACCTTTTGAATATCTTCGCTCATAGCAATCTCCCGATTGGAGCCTGAGCCCCTTCATTCCCATAGTGGATATGTTGAATATAGTCCCTTTTGGGAAAAGATGAAACTGTTCTCCCTGATGGGAGAGAAAGTGGCTATGGAGGCGCTTGTTTAGGTATGGCACAATTTAATCAAATTGAACGAAGGGCCGGAGATGGCCGGAATCCGCCACTCACAACGATTTATTTTTAGTCTCAACAGTATTCCTGAGCAGGGCTCGAACTAAGGGCCAGGTGAACACCTTGTTATACTAACGCGCCGGATTAGGGGATTTGCTCTTGTCGTGCAGTGATGAGACAGGTTGTATTGTGGTTATGCCAAGCGAGCGCTTACGGGGAGTCTATTTGATATGATGCATAAACAGCTGATGATTGGGCTGGAGGGCACCCTGCTCACCGAGCAGGAGCGGGCGTGGCTGAAGCGGTGGCCGCCGCTGGGGGTGATCCTCTTCGCCCGCAACATCGAAAGTCCCGAACAGGTAACGGCGCTGCTGGATGATGTACGCAGCTGCACCGGAGCCGATACATGGGCTGCAATCGATGAGGAGGGGGGCAGGGTCAACCGCATTCCGTGGGCGCCATTCAACAGTCGCCGCCACCCCGCCGAATATGGCGAGCGCTATCTCACCGACCCAGAAGCGGCAAAGAGGGCGGTTTACGAAGATAACCTTGTGGTCGGCAAGGCGCTGAAAGCGCTCGGCTTCACCCACAACTGCGCCCCCGACCTCGATCTTTTCCACGAAAGTGGTCACGCCATTATCGGCAAGCGCGCCTATTCAGGGGATGTCGAAATAGTCACAGCCCTTGGTGAGGCGTGCATGCGGGGCCTAAGCGATGCCGGTATCGAGGGGGTGGGCAAACATTTCCCGGGTCACGGCCGCGCCAATGCCGACTCACATGTGGCGGTGCCCGAGGTGACGGCATCTCTGGACCTGCTGATTCGGGAGGCGCAGACATTCGCACGCCTGATCGAAGCGGGTATGAAACACGTGATGAGCGCGCATGTGATCTGCTCCGAAGTGGAGAACCGGGTGGCGACACTTTCCCCCTTCTGGTTGCAGGAGGTGTTGCGCCAGCGCTTCGGATTCGATGGCAAAATCTGGAGCGATGACCTCTGCATGAAAGGGGTTGGCGAGGATGTGTTGCATGCGGCACGCGAGGCCAGAGAGGCGGGCTGCGATATCCTGCTGGTCTGCATGCCGGATGGCGTGGCCGATGTTTACAACAGTTTTGACATGGGAGAAGTGTCTTGAGAAGTGTCGTTGAGAACAGGCTCCTGTTTGCCATGCTGGCAGCCATTGTGGCTGGCGGCATCTCCGGATATGTCTGGGGCGAAGCGATGGAGTCGGTGGCCTGGCTTGGAGAGCTATTTCTCACCACGCTCAAAATGCTGATTATCCCGCTGGTGGCAGCAAGCATTATCACCGGCGTGGCAGGATTGGGTGATGTGAGAAAACTCGGCCGCATGGGTGGCCTCTCGGTCGCCTACTATGCCGTTACCACGCTGATTGCAGTTTCCATCGGATTGATGATGGCCAACCTCTGGCAGCCGGGTGTTGGTGTAGATTTGACCGCAGGTGGCGAAGCGCCCGAGCCGAAGGCGGGGGATGTCGGTATCACCGACCTGATTCTCTCCTTGGTGCACCCCAATATCATCGATGCTGCCGCTAATCTCAAACTGTTGCCGGTGATCGTATTCTGCATGCTCTTTGCGGCGGGGCTCTCCACCCTAGGCGAGCGGGGGCAGCCTGTGCTCTCCTTCTTCGAAGGGGTGAACGAGGCGATGATGAAGATTGTCGAATGGGTGATGGTGTTTGCGCCGGTCGGCGTTTTTGCGCTGATCGCCTCCAAGCTCGGTTCGGCAGGCGGTGGCGAGGCATTTTTCGCCCAGCTGGCCGGGCTGGCCAAATATGCGGCGGCCGTGATCTCGGGGCTGCTCTCGCACATGGTGGTGCTCTCTGTGCTGCTTATGCTGCTGGCGCGCCGCGCCATCCTCGAATATCTGCGCCATATGGCAACGGCGCTGATGACCGCTTTCTCTACCGCCTCATCGAGTGCGACGCTGCCGCTTACCATGGAAGGGGTGAAAATGGCCGGTGTCGATAAAAAGGCGCGCCGTTTTGTGCTGCCGCTGGGGGCGACTATCAACATGGATGGTACCGCCCTCTATGAGGCGGTGGCGGTGCTCTTTATCGCCCAGGCCTACGGCATAGATCTTACCTTCGGTCAGCAGATGCTGGTGTTGTTAACGGCCACGATGGCTGCGATCGGGGCTGCTGGCATACCCGAAGCGGGGCTGGTGACGATGGTGATCGTGCTTGAGGCTGTCGGGCTGCCGTTGGAGGGGATCGGCCTGATTCTGGCCATTGACTGGTTCCTTGACCGCTGCCGGACCACGGTCAATGTATTCGGTGATTCGGTCGGTGCTGCAGTGATCGCCAACCTGATGCGTCCGAAAGGGTAGCTAGAACCATCTTTTCGGAGATGTAATAAATAATTGCATGCCTGTTGCGCTGTCGCTATTGTTCGCCGCCCTAATGAAAAGGAAAGAAATAAAGAGGTAACAACGTTCATGTCTTTGGCGCTGGAAGAAAAAAACACAATTATCGAGAAGTACCGTCGCAGCGAAGGCGATACAGGCTCCCCTGAAGTGCAGGTTGCTCTGCTGACTGCACGTATTAATCAGTTATCCGGTCACTTTAAAGACCATCATAAAGATCACCACTCCCGTCGCGGCCTGCTGAAAATGGTCGGCCAGCGTCGTAACCTGCTCGGCTACCTTAAGAATAAGGATTTCGGCCGTTATCGCACCCTGATCGAAAGTCTGGGACTGCGTCGCTAAGAAACATTGAGGCGGCCCCTTGTGGGCCGCCTTTTTTCTTTTTGTCGGTTCTATCCAAGCCAAGGGCATGTGCGATTAAAAGGAATATATAATGTTTGATGTAAAGACTACCCAGGCCGAAGTTGGTGGCCGCACAATCTCATTTGAAACAGGGCGCGTGGCCCGTCAGGCCGGTGGTTCGGTTCTGGCTCAGGTCGGCGACGTTGTTGTTCACGTTGCTGCAACTGCTGCCAAACAGCCACTGCAGGGCGTGGATTTCATGCCACTGACTGTTCACTACCAGGAAAAAACATACGCAGCCGGCCGTTTTCTCGGCGGTTTCTTCAAGCGTGAAGGCCGTCCCTCAGAGAAGGAGACACTCACCTCCCGCCTGATCGACCGTCCGATCCGCCCGCTCTTCCCGAAAGGCTACTTTCATGAGACTCAGGTGATTGCGACTGTTGTTTCAGCCGATGAAAGCACCAACCCTGATATCATCGCGATTAACGGCGTTTCTGCTGCACTCTCCATTTCCGATGTGCCATTTGCCGAGCCGATCGCCGCTTCCCGTGTTGGCCTGATCGATGGCGAGTTCGTACTGAACCCGACTTATGAGCAGATGGAAGAGTCCAAGCTGGACCTGATTGTTGCCGGTACACGCGATGCGGTACTGATGATCGAGTCTGAAGCGAAAGAGCTTTCTGAAGAGCAGATGATCGATGCGATCATCTTCGGTCAGGAGGGCTACCAGCCGGTTCTTGATGCGATCGAAGCGCTGGTGAAGGTTGCCGGTAAAGAGAAGCTTGTAGTTGAACTGGCAGGAAACGATGCGGTGAAGGAGGCTGTCAAAGCTGCATTTGAAGCCGATGTTCGTGATGCCTATGCAACCGTCGACAAATCTGCCCGCGCAGCCAAGATCGAAGCATTCCGTGCAGCCGCACAGACCCAGCTGGCAGGTACTGAAGAGAATCCGGGCCAGTTTACATCTAACGATGTGAGCTCTGCCATGAAGAACCTCGAGAAGGATGTGGTTCGCCGCTCCATTATCGATGGCAACCCGCGTATCGATGGCCGAAAAACCGATCAGGTTCGTGCCATTGACTGTCAGATTGGCGTACTGCCACGCACGCACGGCTCCGCCCTGTTTACACGTGGTGAAACCCAGGCACTGGTTACCATCACGCTTGGAACCGAGTCCGACATGCAGATGACCGAGTCGCTGGAAGGTGTGGCCAAGCAGCGTTTCATGCTGCACTACAACTTCCCGCCATACTCTGTGGGTGAAGCGCGTCGCTTCGGACCTCCGGGACGCCGCGAGATTGGCCACGGTCGCCTTGCCCGCCGTGGTATCGAAGCTGTACTGCCAGCCATGGATGATTTTGGTTATGCGATCCGTTCGGTTTCCGAGATTACCGAGTCCAACGGTTCATCTTCGATGGCTTCTGTCTGCGGCACCTCGCTGGCGCTGATGGATGCGGGTGTTCCTACCAAGGCAGCTGTTGCAGGCGTGGCCATGGGCCTGATCCTCGAGAAGGATGGTTATGCCGTTCTGACCGACATCCTCGGTGATGAAGATCATCTGGGCGATATGGACTTTAAGGTGGCCGGTACCCGCGATGGTGTTACCACGCTGCAGCTCGACATCAAGATCGGCGGCTTGACCCGTGAGATCATGCGTGAGGCTCTCGGTCAGGCACATGCAGGCCGTATGCACATCCTTGATGAGATGGCCAAGTGCATTGATGCACCGCGCGGTTCCATCGCCGACCATGCCCCTCGCATGATTACCATGAAGATCAATCCGGACAAGATTCGCGAAGTGATCGGTGCCGGCGGCAAGGTGATCCGTGGTATCGTTGAAGAGAGCGGTGCCAAGATTGATCTTGAAGATGACGGCACGATCAAGATCTTCGCGGTCACCGGTGAGGCCGGTGAAAAGGCGAAGAAGATGATCGAGGATATCGTGGCCGAGGTTGAGGTCGGTGCGATCTACACCGGCAAGGTTGTGAAGCTGATGGACTTCGGCGCATTCGTACGCGTTGTCGGCGGAACTGACGGTCTGGTGCATATCTCACAGATTGCCAACCACCGTGTCGATAAGGTTGCCGATGAGCTTTCCGAAGGTCAGGAAGTGCGTGTGAAGGTACTGGATGTCGATCGAAACGGCCGTATCCGTCTCTCCATGAAGGCACTTCTCGACGACAACGCCGAGAGCTGATGCATCTGAGACAAACCGGAAAGAGGCGGGCTTTATGCCTGCCTCTTTCTATTTAAGGATACAAAGATTGAATGCGATGATGCAATCCGATTTTTACCATGAGACACAGGTAGCCGGTGGACCGCTTGTGTTAAGTCACCATATGCCTGCTGCCCAGAGTGTCGCACTCGGGATATTTATCGATGTCGGCAGTCGTGATGAACTGAAATCACAGGCTGGCATTACGCATGCGCTCGAGCATATGTTGTTCAAGGGCACGAAAGAGATGGATGTGCATCAGCTTGCCGAGAAACTTGATGAGCTGGGTGGCAATGCCAATGCCTATACTTCACGGGAGCGCACCTGTTTCCATCTGCATGTGCTGCATGAGAAGTGGCGCGAGGCACTGGATATTCTGGTTGCCATGGTTCAGGAGCCGGCGCTGCCCGCAGAGGAGTGGCGGCGTGAACGCGAAGTCATCTATGCCGAGATGGCGATGGTCGATGATACTCCCGAGGAGTGGGTGACTGACCAGCATGTGGCAGCACTCTTTCCGGATGACTCCATCGGTCTGCCGGTGCTCGGTTCACATGATTCGCTGGCGTCACTCTCTGACGATGATCTCGCCGCATTTCTTAACAGGTGGTACTGCCCGCCGCGTATGCTGATTACAGCAGCAGGAAATATTGCGCATCAGGATCTGGTCGACGCCGTAGCTGCAGCCGGTTGGCGGAAATCCGGCGGCACGGAAAGCAGGAAGAAACCTGCTGCAATGGCAACGGGTGTGCAGGCGCTGAAGCGGGATGGGGAGCAGGCACAGATCGTGGTTTCAGTGCCAGGCCTGGCAGCAGCGTCGGATGCAAGACCGGTAGCGTGGCTTGCCAATCAGGTGCTCGGCGGCGGCATGAGTTCCCGGCTGTTTCGTGAGGTGCGTGAGAAGCGCGGACTCGCCTACAGTGTCGGTTCGCACCTGAACTCGCTCAGCGATGTCGGCACATGGTCGCTGAGCTGCGGACTTGAGCCTGAACGTGCGCCTGAGTGCGTGTCGCTGCTTTCAAAGCTGCTGGCTGAATTTCCTGCCAGCATCACCTCACATGAGGTCGAGCGGGCCCGCAAGCAGCTTGAGGTGCAGTTGAGGATGGGGCTGGATTCCGTCGAGGGGCAGATGCTCTATCTCGGCGGCCGGCTTGATGAGCCCCTGCTTTTCTCTCCCATACAGTGGCTGGAGAAGATCAGGGCAGTCGGGGTTGATGAGGTTTCCGGCTGGGCAGAAGAACATCTTGCCGCAGGCATGCTGTGGAGTGTTGCCGCACCGGGTAAGGCACTGACAAAAATTTGTGATAATATTGCGCCATGATGAGCGCAATCAGAGAAGATATCCGTACAGCATTCGACCGTGATCCCGCGACCCGATCCTCGTGGGAGGTGTTGACCTGCTATCCCGGCCTGCATGCCATCTGGATGTATCGCCTGGCCCATGCGCTGTGGCGGCGCAATCTCTTCTGGCTGGGCCGCTTTGTTTCGCATATCGCACGTTTTCTGACCGGTATTGAGATTCATCCGGGAGCCACGATCGGCCGGCGTTTCTTTATCGATCACGGCATGGGTATTGTGATTGGAGAAACCACGGTAATCGGCGACGATGTGACGCTTTACCATGGCGTGACACTGGGCGGCACAACCTGGGAGAAGACCAAGCGCCATCCAACGCTGTGTGATGGTGTGATTGTCGGCGCCGGCGCCAAGGTGCTCGGTGCCATTACCATCGGCCAGCAGTCGCGAATCGGCGCAAACTCCGTGGTATTCCGTGATGTGCCGGAGCATTCAACCGTGGTCGGCATCCCGGGCACCGTCGTGGCGACTACCGAATCGCTGATCGAGGACGGTAAAATCAATCTTGATCACCATCTGCTGGCCAACCCGGTTGCCGAGGCGCTCGGCCATGTGCTGAAGATGATCGATGATGTGAACGCACGTATCGACACCTTCCATCCGGACGCCAAGGGGAATGAAGCGAAGGCATCCGATGACCTCGAGAAGGATCGTCTGAGCGAACAGGAGAAGCTGGAGCGTTTCCTCGGCGGCGGCATCTGATTTCAGAATCCGTCATCGCATCCTGACTTATCAGATAACATTCATTTGCGTTTAATACTTGACTAAAAGGGTCTGGTTTATAATATCCGACACTTTTACGCGGGTATTGTATCTGGAGGTTTATATGCGATTAACAAGCAAAGGACGTTATGCTGTATCGGCCATGGTCGATCTCAACAAGCAGCAGGCCGGGGGCCCTGTCACGCTGGCAGCCATTTCCGAGCGCCAGTTTATCTCCCTCTCCTATCTTGAGCAGCTGTTCAGGCGTCTGCGTGAGTCAGGTCTGGTTCGTTCCGTGCGTGGCCCGGGTGGCGGTTACCTGCTTGCCAAAGATCCGGACGATATTTCGATTGCCGACATTATCCGGGCCGTGAATGAACCGGTACGTACGACCATGTGCGAGAACGGCGTGCGCGGCTGCCATCGCGGTAACCGTTGCGACACCCACCAGCTCTGGGAGTCGCTCGGTCAGCATATCTACCGTTTTCTGGATGCGGTCAGCCTGGAACAGGTTTGCAGCGAAAATGTGCTGCTCGACAATGTGGAACTGGGCGACGTGCGCAACTATATTCCGCAGCCTGAAACGCATGAGACGAAGGTGAATATTGCATCGATATCTTGACTGTAATGCCACATATCCGCAGCTGCCGATAAGCCTGGAGGCGATGGTTCAGGCAGCAACCGCTGCGCCAGGAAACCCTTCCAGCCTGCACTGGGCAGGACGCGCCGCACGCCGCATCGTAGATGATGCCAGGGACACTCTTGCCGCCTTTGTCGGCGCCGAGTTGGGTAGTGTCGTCTATACATCAGGTGGCACCGAGGCGAATAATATTGCCATTCACAGTGTACTCTCCACGGCGAATCCCGGGCGCATCGTTACGACCGCCATCGAACACCCTGCAATCCTTAACCCGTTGGAGACGTTTGTGGCAGCCAACCCGGAGTGGGAACTTGTGAAGCTCCGCCCGAACAGGGACGGCGTGGTTACGGCCGATAGCGTTGAGGCAGCTATCAATGACGAGACCCGCTTGCTTTGCATGATGTATGCCAATAACGAGAGTGGTGCCCTGCAGCCGGTTGAAGAGGTGGCAGCTCTCTGCCGCAACAGATCCATACCGATGCTTGTCGATGCGGTTCAGATGCTCGGCAAGGGTAGGCTCAGGTTCAATGAGCTCGGTATCGACTTTATGAGTATCTCTGCACACAAAATCGGCGGCCCCAAAGGTGTGGGCGCCCTGCTGGTGCGCCGCGGCGTGAGGCTCAAAGAGCTGACGCCGGGCGGAGGTCAGGAGCGAGGACGTCGCTCCGGCACCGAGAATGTGCCGGCTATCGCAGGCTTTTCAGCAGCCCTCGGCCAGCTTGATTTCAGTGTATGCAGACCGGTACGCGACCTCTTCGAGGCCGAGCTGGTTGAAAAGTTGCCCTATGTCGAAGTGGTGTCGCAATGCGCAGTGCGCACCCCCAATACCAGTCTGGTGATTCTGCCGGGGCTGGATGGTGAGACGCTATTGATGCAGCTGGATCTGGCCGGCTTTGCCGTAGCATCCGGCTCGGCCTGCTCATCCGGCAAGCGCGAGCCTTCGCATGTGCTGCTGGGGATGGGGTACTCCGAGCTTAAGGCGAGAAGCTCACTGCGTGTCAGCTTTGCTCCCGACAGTAGCCGTGAAGATGCGCTGGCGCTGGTTGAAGCACTGGTTGGCGCTGATAAGCGGCTTAAAGGCATGGCAGGCATCACTGCCTGATGCTATTCACGTAAACAGAGGTGGGGAAAATGGATATTGAACTGACGCAACCGGCTCAGGCCCGCATCCGCGAAATTGTTGCTGCTGCAGGAAAAGCGGGACTCAGGCTCTCTGTCAAAGAGGCTGGCTGTTCAGGTCTGGAATATGTTATGGATACGGTGGATGGCCCGGCTGCAGGGGATATTGAAGCGGCATTCGACGGCTTTACGCTCTATGTTGATGCTGAATCCTATACCAGGGCGCTTACCGGCCTCAGGCTCGACTTCCAGAAGGATATGCTCTCGTCGGCTTTTGTTTACAACAACCCCAACCAGAAAGGGAGTTGTGGCTGCGGTGTATCTTTCTCTGTCTGAGAACAATCAAGAAATCGAATTGAATTAAATCGTTCGGCCTCATAGCCTGAGTGCCAAAGTTTCAGGGGGCAGCTATGTCGAATGTACTACTTTCCATCTCAGGTCATGATCGTCCCGGCATTGTTCGTGATGTTGCCGAATCGATGCTGCATCTGAAGGCCAATATCGAGGACTCTTCGATGACTGCCCTGCGCGGTCGCTTCACCATGATGATGATCGTCAAGCTTCCGGAAGATCGCAGTATCAGCGAATTGAAGGCCTCGCTGGCGGAGCTTGAGCAGCGTACCCGCCTTACGGTCCAGTCACAGGTGATCAGCGATGAGGAGGCGTCAAGCCAGGCGCTGGAGCCGGATCATGTTATTACTGTTCACGGTGCCGATACTGTCGGAATCGTGCATGCGGTGACCAATGCGCTGGCCGCTTTGAATTTTTCGATCGTCGATGTCTCTACGCGATCGAAGGCATCCGATGATGGCGACGTTTACCTGATGGTGCTTGAGGTGGTTGCCGGCAGCCAGTCAAAGGCACTGAAGTCGGCAATGAAAAACGTGGCAGGCGATCTCGATATCGATGTCGAAGTACACACCCTGGATGACGCCGTTCTCTGATCGAAGCTTGCAGTAGCTGTGCAATTTGAAATCCTGAAACATCCGGATGAACGGCTTCGGGCCATGTCCGGGATCGTCTCATCCTTTGATGATGCGCTGAAGGCTCTTTTCAAGAGGCTTGAGGTCACCATGCGGGCTGGTCCAGGCGGGGTTGGCATTGCAGCGCCGCAGGTGGGCATAAACCAGCGGCTGGTGGTGGTGGATTGCAGTGCAAGCCTGCGACCCTGTAAGCATCATGGCTTGCTCTATATGGCCAATCCACATATCGAATCCAGAGAGGGGGAGTCGCTGGGTCGTGAAGGCTGCCTCTCCGTACCCGACTGGGTTGGCATGGTGGAACGGGCAAAGCGCATCCGCATCAGCTACAACGATATTCACGGCAAACGGCAGACCCTGAATGCGACCGGATTTGAGGCACGGGTGATACAGCATGAGGTCGATCACCTTGACGGTATCCTGTTTATCGACCGTGTTATCTCCAGCAAGAGCCTGATGAGAAGATTGGATGCCTGAGCTGCCCGAAGTGGAAACGGTGCGATCCGGGCTTGCACCACTGCTGCAGAATCGACAAATCATAAGGGTCACCGCCTATCGAAAGAACCTTAGATATCCGCTGCCGGATCTGTCAGAACTGATCGGGCGGAAGATCATGGGCGTCGCCAGAAGGTCGAAATATCTGCTGTTTGAGGTTGAGGGTGGTAAAACAGTGGTGTGGCATCTCGGCATGACCGGTCAGTTTCATCTGCTCTCCCAGGAGAGTGAAAAAGGGGCGCATGAACATGTGCGTCTTGATCTGGATGACGGCCAGAGCCTGCGCTACCGCGATGCGCGCCGATTCGGGTATGCCGGGCTGCTCGACGCCGCGACACTTGATCGGCACCCGTGGTTTGCACGGCTTGGCCCTGAACCGCTCAGTGATTCGTTTAGCCGTGACTTTCTGGCGGCTTCCTGCAACGGCAGAAAAGCGCCGATCAAGGCTGTGATCATGGATGCGGCAACGGTGGTCGGAGTGGGAAACATCTATGCCGCTGAATCGCTGTTTCGCGCCGGCATCCATCCGGCCAGGGCGGCGGGACGGATTTCGGAAAAGAGACTTGCGTTACTTGCTGTGTCAATCAAACAGGTGTTGCTGGAGGCTATCGAGGCGGGTGGAAGCACCATTAGCGACTTCGTCAAAGCGGATGGTAAACCGGGATACTTCGCGCATCGTTTTCAGGTCTACGGCCGTGAAGGCGCCCCGTGTTTCAGGTGTGCAAACAGGGTTAAACGTATGGTGCAGGCGGGCCGAAGCAGCTTCTACTGTCCGGGCTGTCAGCACTGATTCGCTTGATCACGTGAAAAAGGTCCGCCGCACGGTTAAGATGCGCCGACTGTTTACAGGGAGTGAAAAACTTCATTCGTGAAGGTTTTTACTACGCAGTGGCAAGATATGATTGTGCCGCTGCATACAAAATCATGCGGAATACCGCCTGATTTTAGCAGGCCTTCCATGGCCTGCGAGGCTCACTGAACATATTCAGTCTGGGCGCATTTACAGGATGGCAACCGGAGGCAAGGTGAAACAGGCATTGGAACAGGCTCTGCAGCAGGCTCTGCAGCAACTGCTCAAGGATATCGAAGGGGCAGAGATGCCGGATGTGCAGCTGACGCGTCCGAAGATGAAAGAGCATGGTGACTACGCCGCCAATGTGGCGATGCCGCTGGCGCGCCTGCTCAAGAGAAGCCCGCAACAGATTGCCGCCTCGATTCTTGAACTGGTGCAGTGGCCGGATGCCGTTGAGGGGGCCGACATTGCAGGTCCCGGCTTTATCAATATACGCCTTAAAAAGGCAAGCGAGGCGGGCATCCTGAAAACCATTCTCTCTGCCGGCGACAATTACGGCCGCGTAGAGCTGGACGAGCACTCTGAGAAGGTGAATCTCGAATTTGTATCCGCCAATCCGACAGGTCCGATGCATGTCGGTCATGCCCGAGGTGCGGTGGTCGGTGATGTCTTAGGTCGCCTGCTTGCAGTCTGCGGGCGCGATGTGCACCGCGAATACTATATCAATGATGCCGGCGCCCAGATCGGAGTGCTGGCCGAATCGGTCTGGCTGCGCATGCGTGAACTGCAGGGCGAAACAGTTGAGTTTCCCGAATCGGCCTATCCCGGCGATTATGTGATTGATATTGCCCGTGGCCTGCTGGAGAAGTTCGAGTACCGCGAACTGGCGACGATGGATGCGGATAAACGGTTGCAAATGATCGGCATGGATGCTGTGGCTGCCAATATGGATATGATCCGCGACGATCTGGCGGCTCTGAATATCTCTTTCGACCTCTACTTCTCCGAGAGTAATCTGCATCAATCCGGTCGTGTACTGGAACTGATCGAGAAGCTGAAAGCCGATGGCATTGTCTATCCGGGAACGCTGCCGCCACCGAAAGGTAAGGAGGTCGAGGATTATACACCGGTCGAACAACTGCTCTTCCGCACCACCGATTTCGGTGATGATGTCGACCGCCCATTGGCCAAGCAGGATGGTACACCGACCTATTTCGCAGCCGATATCGCCTACCATGTCGACAAGTTTAAGCGCGGTTATGGTCGCATGATTGATGTGTGGGGCGCTGATCACGGTGGTTATGTTACCCGCGTGCAGGCAGCCATGAAGGCATTGACCGGACTGGAAGCGCAGCCCGATGTGCTGCTAGTGCAGATGGTGAACCTGACCCGCGATGGTAAACCTGTGCGCATGTCCAAACGCGCCGGAACCTTTGTAACCCTGCGCGAGGTGGTGGACGAGGTGGGTGCAGATGCAGTCCGTTTCAACTTCATGACCCGTCGTGTGGAGAGTCAGCTCGATTTCGACCTTGAAGTCGCCAAGAAGAAGAATGATGAGAACCCGGTCTATTATGTGCAGTACGCCTACGCCCGTATCTGCGCGATCCTGCGCAAAGCGGAGGAGGAGGGGGTCACTGTTCCGGCTGTGGAGGAGGTGGATCTCTCCCTGCTTACCTCCCATGAAGAGCAGAGGCTGATTTCACATATGCTCGGCTATCCTGATCTGTTGATGAAGGCAGCCGACAAGCTTGAGGCGTATCGTGTGGCCACCTACACCATGCGTCTGGCGGCCGATTTCCACAGCTTCTACCACAAACACCGCGTGGTAACCGAGGATGCTGAACTGACTGCTGCGCGACTGTTGCTTGCCAGGGGGGTTGCACAGGTGATCCGAAATGCACTGGCCGTTCTCGGCGTTTCCGCACCGGAGCGCATGTAATTGATGCTACCTCTTAGCCTGAGAGGGCAGATATGACACGCGATTATGCCAAAGTGCAGGCCTCATCCCGCGCCAAGGGGAAGAAAGAGAGCAACTCGGCCCTCCCGGTTCTGGCGATCATTGTTATTGCAGGGCTATGCTTCGGGGCTGGTTTCTGGCTGGGCGGAAACCAGCTGAAGCTGCCTGCTACAACAGACAAGGTATCCAAGGCGGAACTCAGTCGGGTGGAAGCGGAGCTGGAGAAGCGAGATGCTGAAGCCGCTCTGTTGCAGGCAAAGATCGATGAGCTTGAAGATCAGGTCGGGCAGTGGAAGAGCAAGGCCGGAGCCGGTGCCCACACCAAGGTGGGTGAATTACAGTTTTACAAGGAGCTGCCGAAGCAGTCGGTCATGCCGGCGCCGGTCGCAGAGTCCGCGCCTGCACCGGCCAGAGCGATGGACAGGTCTCTTGAAGTGGATGCTCCGAAACAGGTTTCGGCTGAGCAGCCTGTAGTGGCTGCAAATCAACCTGTGACCGGTGGTTATCGCATCCAGCTCGGCTCCTTCAAGTCCAACAGTGATGCCATGAAGCTGCAGGCCAAGTTGATGAAGGGTGGATTCTCGGCATTTGTTTATACCGTCAACCTTGCTGAACGCGGTCAATGGTTCCGGGTCTATGCCGGGCCCTATGCCGACAAGGAAAAGGCGAGAGATGTGATTCGCGATATCGAAGGCAAGATGAAGATAAGAGGACTGCTGGTCAGCGATGGATGAGCGCGCCCGGCAGCGGGAAGCATGGCTCGCATCGGTACTTGGTGACAATGCGATTGCACCACTGGCCGGTGATGCTTCGTTTCGGCGCTATTTCAGGGTAAACTGCAAAGGCATTGATTATGTGCTGATGGATGCGCCGCCCCAGCATGAGGATGTGAAGCCTTTTCTTGCTGTGCTCGCCTGGTTCAATGCGACTGGAATCCGCGTTTCCAGGCTGTTTGCCGAAAGCGTAACGCAGGGGTTCCTGCTGCTGGAGGATTTCGGTGATGAAACCTGGGCCAGCTATCGCGCTTCCGGAAATGACCTGAATGCGCTGTTTGAAGATGCGCTCTACCAGCTGCATCTGCTGCAGGGATCCGATCCGGGCATGGTTTTGCCGCGCTTTGATATGGCGCGAATGCGGCGCGAATGCGATCTCTATCTCGACTGGTATCTGCCGAAGGTGGCTGGCGTTGAGCCGACCGCTGCGGAGCGTGAACAGTTCCACGCTAGTCTTGCGGCAACGCTTGAGACACTGACCGAAATCCCGGTCGTGCCTGTGCATCTTGATTATCATAGTCGAAACCTGATGCTGCCTGAGGGGAAATTGCCGCTCGGTATGATTGATTATCAGGATGCCGTAATGGGCCCTGTCACCTATGATCTGGCCTCGCTTCTCTACGACTGCTACCAGGATTATCCGGAACAGGAACGGCTGTTATGGAGTGAAAAGTTTTTCGGCAACCTGCCTCCACATTTGGCAGCGGCATTCGGCGGTTTTGATGACTGGCACCACAAACTGCGGCTCACTGCACTGCAGCGGCATATCAAGGCGATCGGCATTTTCGGGCGTCTTGCATATCGCGACGGCAAACTTCAGTTTCTGGATGAAATTCCGTTGACCCGCAAACACCTGCAAGATGAGATGGCTGCACTTGGCATGGCTCGGGAGCGTTTTCCACTGCTCTATATAGCACCTTCAAACCACTGAACTTGTTTCTGTAGCCTCTTCGCGTAGGGTCCCGCCCCATCTGGCGCCTCGGCGCCGCTTTTTTTTGAGGAGAAAAACATGCAGATCAGTAACCATAAAGTCGTTTCGTTTCACTATACCCTGACCAATGATTCCGGAGATGTGATCGATTCATCCAGTGGCGGCGAGCCGCTGGTATATCTTCATGGTGAGCAGAATATTATTCCCGGCCTTGAGAATGCACTGGATGGCAAATCAATTGGCGATTCCCTGCAGGTTACCATTGAGGCTGCTGACGGATACGGTGAGTACAATCCTGCACTGACCCAGGTTGTACCTAGCGAGATGTTCCAGGGCGTCGATAACATCGAGGTCGGCATGCAGTTCCAGGCCGAGACATCTGAAGGTGTCCAGGTGATCCGTGTCGCCGAGGTTGATGGCGATAATGTAACCATTGACGGCAACCACCCGCTGGCCGGTGAGCGCCTGCACTTTGATGTCACTGTTGAAGAGATTCGTGAGTCCACCGATGAAGAGCGCGAGCATGGCCATGTTCACGCCGAAGGTGGCTGCTGCTAACCCCCGGTTTCAGGCACTGGAGAGATTGAAAGGGTCGCCCGAACGGGCGGCCCTTTTGCATTTCAAAGGGGAGGAAAATATGCGCTATTCGTTCGAATATGTGCCGTGCTACTGTCGCCCCACTACATAAAAGAGTTGCTGATTATTAACTCTCCGGGGGATATAAATGAAAAAGCTAATCATGATGTTTGCATTTCTTATGGCTGCAGCGTTTGCTGTAGTGCCGGCCTCTTACGCAGGTGACCACGGCCATGACTCAGGCCATGCGGCAGAGAAGGCGTCCGACCACGGCTCTGACCACGGCGATGCCAAAGAAGAGAAAGAAGAGAAGAAAGATCACGATGATGGTCATGGCGAGAAAGGCGACCACTAAGATATAACGCTCAAACGCTAAGCCCGGCCTCGTGCCGGGCTTTTTTTATTTCCGTACTGGAATCAGGCTGTCTGGAGTGGCCTCAGACTAATGCAGCGGCTCAAAAGAGACGCTGTCGATCAGGGAGATGGCCTTGCTTTCAATGTCGCTGTTTCGGTTTTGTGCATAGTAACGCTGCGAGTAGTCGACACTGACCGCCGCACTGCGGTTCTCCGGGTGCCTGCAAACCAGCGCATAGATCTCGAGAATCATGAATCCATCCGTGGCACTTCTTTTCACCGCACCATGATCTTCCGTCACGATGTGGGAGAATGCACACCTTTCCCCTTTGTGAGGGCGCAGCACCGTATCATGTGTAGTAACCTTGAAGCGATCGGGGTCGGTTATATCGGTATCCTGCGCCTGCCCCGCTTTGACTGCCCTGATGAAATCTTCGTCTGAGTCAAAGTTTTTGAAATTAAATACCATGCCCTGAATGGCGTGGGTTTCATCGGTGCTCTTTCCCTGCCTGGCCAGAGCGACCCTGTAAGGAACCTGTCCGATAATGTACCAGCCTGTTTCAGCAAGGGGCGTAAAGGAGAAGCCCTTCTGAACCAGTGGCTTGGGAGGAACGCCCACCTCCGGCAGGTTCGGTTTTTTCGGCCCGCAACCGATCAGCAGCAATCCTGCCACCATGAACAACATGATCTTCCCCATATCGCCTCCAATCTGATAGTGCTGAGTATAGAACAAAAATCCGGGTTTCCCACTCAGCTATGGTTCGATGTGTGGCTTGCAGAATTACTTCGTTTGGAAAATGCCGCCGCGAAGATGGCCAGCGAGATCGAATATCTCTTTTTTCAGCAGCAGGGGGGAAGGTGTTTCCGGCAGGCCGCAGCTGCCGGTTTCAACAATGATATGGCCGTCGGGCTTCAGCCGTGTTGATCCGCCGGCCAGGATGGTGGCCAGAAATTTCAGGCCATCCCTCTCATCGGTGAGCGCACCGCGCGGCTCATGCGAAAGCTCCGCTTCAAGGCCATCCATCTCATGATATGCCACGTAAGGGGGGTTGGAGATGATGGCGTCAAATGGGCCGTCATGGTTATCCAGTGCCTGTAGCATATCGCCGTGGCGGAAAGTGATGCGATCTGCAACATCAAGTCGTTCGGCATTGGATTTGGCTACTTCTAATGCGGCTATAGAGATGTCAGTGGCCACAATTTGTGAGGCCGGATATTCGCATGCGAGGGTCACTGCAATGCAACCGGAGCCGGTGCCGATATCGCAGAACGTGTAACTGTCATGTTGATCCGGAAAGCGCTCCAGCACCGCCTCGATCAGATGTTCGGTTTCCGGTCGTGGAATCAGTACATCCGGCGTGACCCGGAACAGACGTGACCAGAACTCCTTTTCTCCGGTGATATAGGCAAGCGGTTCGCGTGATGCGCGACGGGCGACGAGAGCCCTGAAGGGTTGTTCAATCTCTTTCGGGGCCTCATCCAGTGCGCGGATAATCAGATCGGTGCGGGAGAGCCCCGAGATGTGCATCAGGAGAAGCTCTGCATCGAGCCTCGCAGAGTCGCAGCCCGCCTGCTGCAAATCATTAAATGCTTCGCGAAGCAGGTCGCGGATGATCATTCAGGTGTTCTGCGCTGCGAGCAGCTCCGCCTGATGGTAGGTGAGCAGCGAGTCGATCAATTCGCCCATGTCGCCGCCCAGAATCTGTTCCAGCTTGTAGAGGGTAAGGTTGATGCGGTGGTCAGTGATTCTTCCCTGCGGGAAATTGTAGGTGCGGATGCGCTCGGAGCGGTCGCCCGAACCGACCATGCCTTTGCGAGCCTCGGCCCTTTCACTGTCTGCCTCCGACTGTTCTTTATCAAAAAGCCTTGCCTGCAGCACCTTCATCGCCTGCGCCTTGTTCTTGTGCTGGCTGGACTGGTCCTGGCAGGTGACCACGATGCCGGTCGGTTCATGGGTGATGCGAACAGCCGACTCGGTTTTATTCACATGCTGGCCGCCGGCGCCGGAGGCGCGATAGACGTCGATGCGGATATCTTCGGGGCGGATATTTACCTCCACCTCTTCGGCAACCGGCAGAATCGCTACCGTGCAGGCCGAGGTATGGATGCGGCCACCCGACTCCGTCTCCGGAACGCGCTGCACGCGGTGCACGCCGGACTCGAATTTGAAGCGGGAGAATACGCCGTCGCCGGTTACCTGTGCGACGATCTCCTTGTATCCGCCGATGCCGGTATCGCTGGCGGACAGAATCTCCACCTTGAACCCCTGCGTTTCGGCATAACGGCTGTACATGCGAAACAGATCGGCAGCAAACAGGGCTGCCTCATCACCACCCGTGCCAGCCCGAATTTCGAGGATAATATCCCGGGCATCATTCGGGTCCTTCGGGAGAAGCAGGATGTTGAGCTTCTCATTGCTCTCTCGCATCGCCGTTTTCAGTTCCGGAATCTCTGCCTCGGCCAGCTCTTTCAGCTCTGCATCGCAATCGCTGTCTGCGATCATCTCCTGATTATCACGCAGCTGCTGCTCAAGTTTCAGGTAGTGTTCCACCTCGTCGGCAACAGGTCCGATTTCGGCATACTCCCGGGATAACTTGATAAATCGCTGGTTGTCGGAGGTTACATCGGGGTCGGAGAGCAGGATGGCGATCTCTTCGCGGCGGCGAAGGATATTATCCAGACGACTGTTCATTTTTCCCCTTTGTATGGAGCAGCGTGGGTGATGTGGATTCGAGGTCAAACAGCCGCTTGGCGGCACCCATCAGGAGGTCGCCCTCGATATCATCAGGAAGGCTCTTCAGTGTCTGCAGCGTTGGATGCATATAACGCTTCATCAGTGCCTTGCTGAAACGCTCCACGGCATCAATCTGTGCATCATCGAAATCTTTCAGATAACGAAGTGCTTTTTCCATCTCTTCCTGGCGGCGCAGCTCCATCTGCTGCTGAATGGTGCGGATCAGCGGTACGGACTCAAGTGATTTGAGCCATGAGAGGAAAGTGATCGCCTCTTCTTCGATGATTTCACGGGCCAGCTCCGCCTCCTGCTGGCGGTGCTCGACATTGCCCTGTACCACCTGCTGCAGGTCGTCGATATCGTAGAGATAGGCACCATCTATGTCGCCGATACGCGGATCGATATCGCGTGGAACGGCGATATCAACCAGGAACATCGGGCGGCCTCTGCGCTTCTTCATGGCAGTTTTCACGGTTTCGGGCAACAGCACGAAGGTGCTGGCGCCGGTGCTTGAAAGAACGATATCGGCGGCATCGAGGTAGTCGGGAAGCTGGTCGAGAGTGAGGGCATGCCCTTCAAACTCCATGGCCAGATTCTGAGCGCGCTCCAGGGTGCGGTTGGCAACCAGGATATCGGAGCAGCCGTTACCGCGCAGATGGCGGGCGGCAAGCTCGGCCATCTCTCCGGCACCCATCAGCAGCACGGTCTTGCCGGCAAGGTCTCCAAAGATATGTCGGGCAAGCTCGACGGCGCAGGAGGAGATGTTCACCGCCTGTTTGCCGATGCCGGTTTCACTGCGAGCCCGCTTGGCGGCTGCGAAGGTGGACTGATATAATCTGTGCAGCACATGGCCCGCTGTTGCGGATGTCAGGGCGTGTTCGTAGGAGTTTTTAACCTGTCCGAGGATCTGCGGTTCTCCAAGCACAAGCGAATCGAGCCCTGAAGCCACACAGAACAGGTGACGGATCGCCTCATCGGTTGTGTAGGAGTAGAGGTGCTCGCACACCTGTTCCATGCCCATCTGTGCCTTCTCGGCAAACCACTCATGTACGGCGGCAATGGCCGCATCAGGATCGTGAGTGACCACGGTCATCTCAACGCGATTGCAGGTGGAGAGCAGGGCTGCTTCGCGGATGGCGGGGTGTTTGATGCGCTGCTGAAGAATTTCAGCAATGTCAGATTCCTGAACGGCAAGGCGCTCCCGCAGCTCCACGGGGGCAGTTTTATGGTTCAGTCCGATATGACAGATGCGCATGGGTCGAAAGCCTAACGGTTTGCGGAAACCGGGTACAGACCACTGTCTTCAAGCATCTCAAGCGATCGCGTCTTGGTCAGCGCCAGATCCGAATAGAGTGTGGCATCGATCCGGCCATGCTGGCCCAGATCCAGTATCAGGCAGTAGTGCGGTGCAATGCCGTACTGCGATTCACAAAATTTCGCGAGCTTCTCAATCTGTATCCGATCCGGCTGTTGGCCCGGATGAACCGAGAGGTAGATGCCGGTTAAAGGGTGCCCGGCAAGCATGGGGTGTGGCATATCCACATTACCAATGTTGACAAAATTCGTGACAGGAATCGCCGTATCTATCATATTGCCGCCGCCTGCAAGCAAACCGCTGCAAGGTTTTGGGTCTGAAATCAACGCTTCATGCAGCAGGTTTTGCATACAGTGGCGCTGAATATAGATCTCTTGTCCGGGAGAAGTCTCAGGATTCATCGGACAAGCATAAAAACTTCGCGCTTACAGTCAATTACGAGTAAATGGTAATGATTGTACTGCACGGATTTGGGTCGTGATTCATAAAGGCATGGAGGCTTTTTGGTAAAGCTTAAACAATCTTCGAACGGTCGCATTTTCGGTCTTGTGGTCAGCCGAAATATAGGCATCGCTGCAGTGGCTGTGCTATCTGCCGCATTCCTGTTCGGTGGTTGGGGTGTTTATTCGCTTTCCGAAGCAAGGCAGTTGTCTGTTGCACTCAAGCAGACCCAGGTGGCTCTTGATTATGCTCAGATGAACAAGATGCGTGAGCTAAACGAGTTGCAGCAGAGGCTCGATAGTGACCAGCAGAAGATGGCACTCTATGCCCGCACCCTGGGCCAGATGCAGGCCCGAATCTCCCGCCTCGATCAGCTGGGCAGTAAACTTGTTGATGTGGCATCACTTGATCGCACACAGTTTGATTTCGGATTGAAGCCGGCCTTCGGAGGTCCACGCGAAGTGAAGGTGGATGTGGCCAATGTCGAATCAGGTCTGTTTGAGACCATGCAGCAGCTCGATGGACGCCTGCAGCAACTGGGAACGCAGCTCACAGCAGTTGATTTTATGCTTGAGGCAAAGGGCGATGCCAAGAGCGCACGTCCACATGCATGGCCGACCGAGGGTGGCTGGATCAGCTCCCGATTCGGGCCTCGAATTGACCCCTTTGACGGTAGTAAGTCAGAGCATAAAGGTGTCGATATCGCCAACCGCTTCGGTGCACCGGTACTGGCAGCCAGCCGCGGCGTGGTTGTTTTTGCAGGCAGGATGCCGGATTATGGCTATGTCGTTGATATCGAACATGGCCACGGCTACAAAACGCGTTACGCGCACATGGGCAGCATGGCGGTCAACATCGGTGATATCGTCAAGCACAATCAGCTGATCGGCCGCGTAGGCTCAACCGGCCACTCCACCGGTCCACACCTTCATTATGAGGTCAGCCGCAACGGAAAGCTGATCAATCCGCGATCCTTCCTTCCGCGCGGTTAATTCCCGGAATATTCATTATAAAAGCGGCCATCGGCCGCTTTTTTTGGTTGTCAAAACGACTTGTAGCCCGCACTCAGCAAACACAACGAATGTCCGTTTCCGGCCGGAAGCGGCCTGTGGCTATGTTCCGAGGTGAATAAATAAAGGCGACCAACCGGTCGCCTTTATTGTTTGGGTAGTTAGCCTGTTACTTGGTCGAGGCTTCGCGGGCAGCGGCGATTGCGGCCATGTGAACGATATCGTCAACCGATGCGCCAGTGTGCAGTACATGTGCCTGATAGGGGAGCCCCAGCAGGATCGGTCCGATGGCCGTGCCGCCACCGAGCTCACGCATCAGCTTGTAGGAGATGTTACCCGCCTGCATGGTAGGGAAGATCAGAACATTGGCCGGCTCCTTCAGCTTGCTGAACGGGTACTCCTTGAGAATCGCATCGTTCACAGCCGTATCGGCCTGCATCTCGCCATCGACAATCAGCTCGGGACAACGCTCATGCAGAATGCGGGTCGCTTCGGCCACCTTTGCCGTTTCAGGATGTTCGGCACTGCCGAAGTTGGAGAAGGAGAGCATGGCGACTCGCGCATCACACCCAAGCGATTGGGCCGTTTCTGCGGCAAGTTCGGCCAGTCGTGCCAGCTCCTCAGCATTCATCTCAACATTGACGGTGCAGTCAGCCATGAAGTAAGCACCGTTCTCCATGATCATAATATACATACCGTAAACATGGTGATGGTGACCGCCGGTATCATGTCCAAGCACCTTTAGCAGGGGACGCAGCACTGTTGGATAGTGGGCGGTACGACCGGAGAGCATACCGTCGGCAAAGCCCTGGCGCACCAGCATGGAGCCGAAGATATTGATATCACCGCGCAGCGTCTTGGCGGCATCATCACGCAGAACGCCATGACGTTTACGGTCAAAATAGTAGGCGTCGGCAAGACTGTCGAAGCGCGAGTCCTCTTCATAAGGGTCGATTACCTCAATGCCCTCAAGGTCAAGCTGCTCATGCTTGCATAGCCGGTCCATCTGCTCCTTGCGGCCGATCAGGATCGGTGTGGCAATGCCTATCTCCTTCATTTCAATGGCAGCGCGTACAATGGTTTCATCCTCACCTTCCGGCAGAACCAGCCTGACCGGATTGGCTCTGGCCTTGTCCATGATCATACGCATGAACAGCCGTGATGAATCGATGCGTCCGGCCAGATCATGGGAGTAGGCGTCAGCATCGGTAAGCGGTTTGCGAGCCACGCCGGTTTCGGTGGCGGCTTTGGCAACGGCTACCGGAACCACCTCGATCAGGCGTGGATCAAATGGTTTCGGAAGGATGTATTCGGGGCCGAAACGCAGCTCCCTGATCCCGTAGGCCTTGAGGACCGAGGCGGGAACATCCTCGCGGGCCAGTTCAGCCAGCGCATATACGGCCGCGAGTTTCATCTCCTCATTGAAGGTTGTGGCACGGGCATCGAGTGCGCCGCGGAAGAGGAACGGAAAGCCGAGCACATTGTTTACCTGGTTCGGATGGTCGGAGCGGCCGGTAGCCATGATCAGGTCCTTGCGGGTATGCATGGCCAGTTCATAGTCGATTTCAGGTTCCGGATTGGCCATGGCAAACACGATCGGGTTGTTGGCCATGGATAACAGCATCTCGGGCGACACCATGTTGCCCTGCGAAAGGCCGATAAAGGCATCGGCACCATGCATCGCCTCTTCAAGTGTCCGCTCACTGCGATCAGATGCAAAGTATGCCTTGTGCGGCGGCATATCTTCATCGCGGTCTCTGGTGATCACCCCTTTGCGGTCGAGGAAGAGGATGTTTTCGCGTTTTGCGCCCAGCTGTTCGATCAGTTTCATGCAGGCGAAACCGGCAGCACCAGCACCGAGGCAGACGATCTTCACCTCCTCGATCTTTTTCTTCTGCAGGATCAGGGCGTTGATAAAGGCGGCGGCGGTAATCACAGCTGTACCATGCTGATCGTCATGCAGTACAGGAATGTTCATCCGCTTCTTCAACTCCTCTTCAATAATAAAGCACTCAGGTGCCTTGATATCCTCGAGGTTGATGCCACCGAAGGTGGGCTCCATGCGTTCTACTGTCTCGACAAATTTCATCGGGTCTGTTTCTGCCAGTTCAATGTCGAAGACATCGATGTCTGCGAAGCGTTTGAAGAGGACGCCCTTGCCCTCCATCACAGGTTTTCCGGCCAGTGCGCCGATATTGCCCAGACCAAGCACGGCGGTACCGTTGCTGATTACGGCGACAAGGTTGGCACGGGAGGTGTATTCGTCGGCCAGCTCAGGGTTGTCGGCAATTGCTAGGCAGGGTTCGGCCACGCCCGGGCTGTAGGCGAGAGCCAGATCACGCTGGGTCAGGCACGGTTTGGTCGGCCTGATGCTGATCTTTCCAGGGGTCGGCGAGCGATGATACTCCAGCGCTTCTCTTTTCATCGCTTCTTTTGGCATGGTGGGCTCCTGTGGTGTAATCTCATCGCGGAGCGCAATCATAGCGCCGGAAGAGGCCGTGGTCATGGAGGGAGTTTGAGAGTTGTCTTTGCCGGATCGGGTGCGGTGGGGAGCCACTATGGCAGCCGCATGCAACAGGCCGGAAACGAAATTATCTACCTGGCTCGCGGAGCGCACCTGGAGGCGCTTCAGAAGTACGGGCTGCTGCATGAGTCGGAGGGGAGGAGGCTGAGCCTGAAGGTGCATGCGGGCTGCGCTCCTGATCTGGCTGCAGGGGCGGATGTGGTTGTTTTCAGCAGCAAGATGACCGGGCTTGAGGATCTGATTGAAACCGTCAAAGGGTCAATCACTCCGGACAGCCTGCTGGTGACGCTGCAGAACGGTATTGAGGCGCCTGATTGGGTTGCGAAAGCATTTCCCGATAATGCTGTCGCTGCCGGCAGCGCATTTATCGGGGCGCGCCTTGAGGCTCCGGGCCATGTGATCCATTCGGCTGCAGGTGGTATCAGGCTTGGTTTGTGGCAATGCGGGGCGGGGGAGCATCAGCTCTGCGGACTTGTCGAACAATTGCAGGCTGGCCATGTACCGGCCCGAATCGATGACGATCCTGCCGCCATGCTGTGGCGGAAACTGCTCTGGAATACCGGTTTTAACGCGATAACAGCCATTTCCCGGCGATTCGCCAGAGAGATGTGTGAGTCTGAAGAGTTGCTGGCAATCGTGCAGGCTGCAATGCGGGAAACCGTTGCCGTAGCGCTGGCCGAAGGGATTGATATAGGCGAGCAGGATATCCTAAGGCATATCGATGCGACGCTCATGATGGGGCCGGTAAAAACAAGCATGTGGCAGGATATTGAGGCAGGGCATCTGACTGAGGTCGACTATCTCAACGGCGTCGTGGTGCGTCGGGGTGCTGGCCATGATATTGCCACGCCTGTAAACCGGATGCTGACCGCGCTTGTTCATGCCGTTGAGGGTTCAGGCAGGAAGCCGGGAGTATAGCGCCCGGGGCTGCTCTGCTATCGCTTCAGTGCGACTGAAATTCTGTTGCGGCCGTTCTTTTTGGAGCGGTATAGCGCTTCATCAGAAGCCTTGAATGTGGCCGAGTGTTCTGTGCCCGGAATGTGTTCTGCAAGGCCGATACTGGCCGTAATATCAATCATGCCGGCAGATGTTCCGAAAGACTTCTTCTCGATAGACTGGCGAAGTATTTCAGCCATTCTGGTGCTGTTCTCCGTGCCTGTGCCGGGAAAGATGATGCAGAACTCTTCGCCGCCGACCCGTGCGGCAATGTCGGTGCTGCGGGTACATTTATCAAGCATGCGGGCGATCTGCTCAAGAATCTCGTCTCCCACATCGTGGCCATAGGTATCGTTGATTCTCTTGAAGTGGTCTATGTCGATGAGCAGGCAGCTGTAAACCGTCTGGCCAAGCTCCTTCAGGTACTCATCAAGGAGTCTGCGGTTGGCCAGGCCTGTGAGCGGGTCATTACGTGCAGCAGACTCAGCCTCCTCGAGCTTTTTCGAAAGCGTGGAGAGGCTTTCAATATGGGACTGAATCGTTTCATTCAGCTTCTCACTTGCGCTGCTCAGTTTGTTTCCGGCTGTAAGTATCCCCGCCCTTGCCTGTTGCAGTATCACCAATGCCTGATCGGGATCCTTGGGGAGCTCTCTCTCCAGCAGTTCTGTGGCCTGTTTCAGCTCAGGAGACTCTTCTCCGGCCTGCTTCAGGATACCTGAGATGGCATTCAGGGACGGGCCGAAGGCTTCAGCCAGTTGCTGCAGTTCGACGCGCAGATCTGCGTCATGCTGCAGGTGCCTCTGAAGCAGCAGATGGAGATGTTGAGCCCGTTTCTGCAGGGATTCATTTTTCCCGGCTTTTTCACCTATCATTTCGCTTGAGGTATCCAGAAGGTCATGGGTTGCGGGAATATCCTTCAGCGCCTGCATGGTCAGCATCTGGCGCTGCTGCACATGTGCAGCAAGACTCTCCTTGGAGTCGTTGGTGATAGTGCCGTCGAATGCAGGGCGGAGCAGGGGGGCATGGTGAACATCCAGCAGCTTGGCGAATTGCTGGCTCACCCATAAATGGGTGGCATGGGGTATGCCCGGCTGTTCTCTGAGCTGTTCCAGGGCGGCAATCATACGTCGGGTTGTTGCCCGGAGTTCACTGTTATCAGGCAGGGCGGAGAGGAGAAGAGGACGAACTGTGTCCATGTCATCGAGGAGCTGGTTTATAAGATTAATCTGGTTCATCGCTGCCTCCGCTCCGGGATTTGAAGGTTTTCATCCTGAATAACAACGATCAAATGGTGCTTGTAATAGAAACTGGTTGCAAGAAAAAGGCCGGGGTATTTGCCGGCGTGATCACCCGGGCTCCGTCCCTTCGGCTTTGATGCTGGCGGCATGAATGGTGTCGGGAAAGAGAGGCTTCAGTGCATCCATTACCATTCTGTGGCGCTGCATGCGCGACAATCCATTGAATACAGAAGCCCTGATCTCGACCAGGAAGTGGCCGCCGCCGTGCTCTCTGGCACCGGCATGAGTGGCATGTTTCCAGGACTCATCAACGATATGAAGTGTTACGGGTGCGAAGCGCTGCTCGAGAGTGGTGCGAATGATTTCGACAGCCGGGTTCAAGAATCCGATTTCCGCTTGCGATAGAGGATGCAGGTTTTGCCGATGGTGTTGACCAGTTCCGCCCCCGTTTTCTGGGCCAGCATGGCGATTGCGGCCTTGCGGATTTCGCGGTCATCGCCTGCAACATGAACCTTGATCAGTTCATGAATCTCAAGTGCTGATTCAGTCTCCAGGACCAGGCTTTCGGTGATGCCTTTCTGCCCGACCATAATAACGGGCTTCAGGTGATGGGCCGCGCCCTTCAGTGCTTTTATCTCTTTGTTGTTCAGTGTCATGTGATATCTCCGGCGCGCATACTATGGCCTGTTTGCAGATATGAAAGTTAATCCGTCGCAGGGGTGCTGAGAAGTCCCGGCGGGGTGTCCTGTAGATGAAGCCGGGATCTCCCCTGCGACAGGCTTCATTTTCTCCGCTTTCAGGTTAGTGTCGCCATCCGGAATATAGTGAATCCAGGAGGGCGGGAATGAGCGACAGCGGAGAAGCACGGCACAGTGTTGTGATTCTTGGCGGGGGATCCGGCGGCATGGCTATACTCGAAATGCTGCTGGAGGAGGAGCTTGTCACGGTGGCTGGCATGGTCGATTCCGACAGCGAGGCGCCGGGCATGGTTTTGGCCGAAGAGCACGGCATCCCTATGTTTTCCAGTATCGAGCTGGCTCTTGAGATCACTCAGCCCTATCTGGCGTTTAATGTTACCGGCAGTGATGAGGTCCAGGCTCTGGCCTCTGATGTTCTCGGCGATGGCGCGGTCATCGGGGGCATGGAGGCGAAACTTATCCTTCGAATCATCAACAATATGAAAGAGGCCAGGGAGGCTCTCCGCCTTCAGGCAATCCATGACCCGCTGACAGGTCTTTATAACCGGCGTCACATGATGGATGCGATGCTTCAGGGCGTATCCGAGGCGGTTCGATATCAGCACGACTACGCCATGGTGATGATTGACCTTGACCACTTCAAACAGGTTAATGACCTGCATGGGCATGCTGCCGGCGATCTTGTGCTGGTGCATATGGCGAATGTTCTCAGGGATTACACACGCGGGGCCGATATTCCTGGCCGCTGGGGTGGAGAGGAGTTTCTTGTTCTGCTTCCGCATACGGATCGTGCAGGGGCCGAGGAGGCTGCAAAACTGTGGCTGAAACAGTTGAACGCTTCGCCCGTTCATCTCGACGGCGGCAATGAGATTACGGCTGGCTTTTCTGCAGGTGTCGGGGCGCTTGATGGCGATCTTGCAGCTGCGCCATCTACTCTGGTCGAACGGCTTCTTCATGAGGCGGACAGTCGCATGTACATGGCCAAGAAGCAGGGGAGAAACAGGGTCGCTTCCACGGGCGATCTTCCCGATTCCCCTCAGAACGGGGCGGATTGAAGCCCCCGGCGAGCCTGTTTTCCGGCGTTGCCCCGAAAAGCACTTTCGATAGAGTGGAGCTGTGAGCGAGCAAGAGTTGAATCCGCCGAAAACCCAACAGGAGAGTGCTGAACCTCAGGCCAGAGCGGAGGCGAAATTTGCGCCGCGCATTCCAATTCGTCTGCGCTGGACGATGCTTGTGGGGTTCACGGTTGCCCTGTCTGTCGTTGTACTCTTCTTTGTCATTCTGGATATCGAACGCGATGCATGGCTGGAAAGCCAGGCCGCCCAGGCCGAGTTGCAGGTCGACAGGCTCACCGATGAGTTGAAGTTGCCGATGCTCTCCGGCAGCAGTGCCGAGACGGACCTTGTGGTGCAGGGCTTCCTTGAGAAGGTGCCGACGGTGCTCGGCGTGTTGCTGAAAAAGGTGGATGGCGGCGTCCGGCGCTACGGTGAGGTCGGTGACGGCAAGGCGCTTTCATCGGCACAAATCAACGGCACCAAGGTGCAGCAACTGTCAATCGGAGCGCTCTGGTATGCCAAGAGTGTCCGTTATGCCAAGACCGATCTCGGCGAGGTGGCTGTTCACTTTTCCGAACAGGCATGGGAGGAGATCGCCAGTCAGCTGGTGAAAGAGATTCTGCTTGGCGCCCTGATCGTCGTTCTGATCTCGGCACTCTGGGTCTACTGGCTGGCTGGAAAGATGAGTCAGCGCCTCGAGATGCTGGCCAATGCTGCGGGTAAAGTGGCCGGCGGCGACTACCACGTGAAGATGCCTGTGCGCGGAAACGATGAGATCTCCGATGCAATCTCCCAGTTCAATATGATGGCGAAAGAGCTTCTGCATAAGGAGGCGCTGCGCAATGTGTTCGAGCGTTACCTCAATCCGAAGCTGGTGACGGATGTGTTCGAGGGGGGGCAGATGAAACTCGAGAACCACCGTCAGGAGGTTTCAGTTCTGTTTGCCGACATGGTCCACTTCACCTCGTTTTCCGAGATCACCGATACTGAAGAGGTGGTTAATGTCCTCAATACGCACTTCGAGGTATTCAATAGAATTATTGCCTACTACGGCGGCCACGTGGACAAGTATATCGGCGATGCCGTGATGGCTGTGTTTAACCATCCTTTTGCCGACAAGGATCATGCCAGACATGCCGCCAAGGCCGGCCTTGCCATTGCGGTGGCCTGCAGGGAGCTGGGCGTTGTTCGTTTCGATGGCGAGCCGATTTCATTCAGAATAGGCCTGAACTGCGGTCAGGCCATTGCCGGCAATATCGGGGCTGCCAAACGGCTGGAGTACACGATTATCGGTGATGCGGTAAATGTCGCTTCACGCATGAGTAGTGTCGGAGAGGGGGGAGAACTGGTAATGTCGCGCGCCACCTTTGAGCAGCTTGGCCCCGGTTTTGGTTTCAGAAGTATTGGCGAACAGGATATCAAGGGTGTAAGCCATGATCTCGAGCTTGGCGTGGTGGAAGTAAAGAGCGAACAGGTGAAGCGAAATATCGAACATGTCGTCGATCTGGCCTTCAACCTTCAGCTTCCCGAGGATGTACAGAAGATGGAAGGAGATGTCTGAATTGTTGAAACGGATTCTGATCACTGCTCTGCTGACGCTGTTTGTCACCGCCTGTGTCAAAAACGGCCCCGGCATCGACACAGGTGTCAGCTTCCCGCTGCTGAACTCCTATGCGTCGATCAAGCGCGATTTTGAACGCGGCCTGATTATGCAGGCGCGTGAGCGTGTGCTCGAACTGGACAAAGAGCATCGCGATTATGCAGCCGCACACAAACTTCTCGATCAGAAAATTGAGCCTGCCCGCCGCCGCATTTTTGTGCACTACCTGAGGTCTGCCAGGCAGTTTGAAAAGGAGCAGAAATGGCATGCAGCCATGGATGCCTATGGCAAGGCTAAAGATGTGACGATCAAGCCTGAACAGATGGAGCAGAAGCGGGTTGAGATGGAGACCCGTATGCGTCAGCTGCGTCTGGACCGGCTGTTGCGCCAGCGTCGCGAAGAGGATGCTACATGGATGCAGAACCTGGCCGCTTACGATCCGCCCAAAGGGCTGGACAGTGAGGATGAGGTATTCCTTCGCCAACGAAAAATCTTCAATCAGCTTCTCGATGAACGTGCCGATGATGCCTATGACGAAGCCAGGCGATATCTGCGCGAAGACAGGCCTGAGATCGCCTATGTGGAAATCGAGTCGCATCTGCGCCTGCAGCCCAATTCAGATAGCGGTAAAAGCCTTATGGCCGAGATCCGACAGAAGCTGCCTGCAGAGTTGAAGCTGGAGCCGGAGGCGACTGCCAAGAAGAGCATGGTGGTGGTGAAGCGGGTGTCGGCCTACAAGACAGTCACTGCCAGCCAGATCAGTGATGCGATACAGGAAGGGAGATTGATGGAGGCGAGGCAGCTGCTGCAGCGCTACCGCAGAAGTGGCGGTCAGGGCGCTGCAAAGCTCGCCAGCCAGCTCGATCGCAGGATTGCTGCCCGGGCCCAGCAGTTGTTTGAGCAGGGAAGTGAGGCATTTCAGAAAGAGGAGCTCGATAAAGCGATTGCTTTCTGGCGCGATGCCGTGACTCTGATGCCGGGCCAGTCGGAGTATGCTGAAGCGCTGCACCGTGCTAGGCAGCTGAAAGAGCGACTGAATCTGCTGCGCTCTCAGAAGGATAACGACCCCATCCCGGACGTGGAGTAATATGCAGGATAAGATCGTACAACCAAGAAGAAAATGCAGGCAGGTCGATGTCGGCGGTGTAAAGGTGGGCGGCGATGCACCAATTGCGGTGCAGTCGATGACCAATACGCTGACCACCGATATCGATGCCACAGTGGCGCAGATTCAGCGGCTGGAGAGTGCCGGTGCCGATATTGTACGTGTTTCCGTGCCTGATCCGGAATCTGCAGCGGCGATGCCGGAGATTATCAACCAGACCAGCGTTCCGATCATCGCCGACATCCATTTCAGCTATAAGATGGCCCTTGCCTCCCTTGATGCGGGCGTGCACGGCCTGCGCCTTAATCCCGGCAACATCGGTTCGCGCGACCGCGTCGAGCGGGTTGTGAAGGCTGCAGCCGAGCGCGGCATCTCGATTCGTATCGGAGTTAATGCCGGATCGCTTGAAAAGGATCTGGACGAGAAGTATGGCGAACCGTGTGCCGATGCGATGGTGGAGTCGGCACTGCGCCATATCCATATTCTCGAGGATATGAATTTCAATGATATCAAGATCTCACTGAAGGCGAGTAACATCCCGATGACGGTGGCTGCCTATCGCAAGCTGGCTGAACAGGTTGATTATCCGCTGCACCTCGGCATCACCGAATCAGGCAGCCTGTTCGGCGGTACGGTGAAATCATCTATTGGCCTGGGTCTGCTTCTGGCCGACGGTATCGGCGATACGATCCGCGTTTCACTGGCAGCGGCACCCGAAGAGGAGATACGCGTCGGCTTCGAGATCCTTAAATCGCTCGGTCTGCGTCATCGCGGCGTGAACCTGATCGCCTGCCCGAGCTGTGCGCGCCAGAAGTTCAATGTGATTGAGACCGTGCAGGAGCTCGAGAAGCGCGTGGCGCATATCCACGAGAATATCGATGTCGCTGTGATCGGCTGTGTGGTCAACGGGCCGGGTGAGGCAAAGGAGGCCGAGGTGGGCGTTACCGGTGGCTATCCGGTGCATATGCTCTACCGTGACGGCGAGAAGTCGGAGAAGATCAGGCAGGATGCGATCCTCGACCAGCTGGTGGCTGAGATCGAGCAGCGTGCGGCTGCCAAGCGACAGGAAAAGGAATCATAAATGGCTGGAAAAAGTTTGCAGAGTATTCGAGGTATCCATGACGGCTTGCCCGATGAGGTGCGTAAGTGGCGCAGGGTGGAGTCTGCTGCGCGCAGGATATTTGGCACCTTCGCCTGTTCCGAGGTGCGTTTGCCGGTGCTTGAGCCGACCGAGCTTTTTGTGCGCTCGATCGGTGAAGAGACCGATATCGTTTCCAAGGAGATGTACTGCTTTGTCGACCAGGGCGAGGATCACATCTGCCTGCGCCCGGAAGGTA